>JAKAXT010000028.1 GCA_021816425.1 Pseudomonadota bacterium
CACGAAGGGCGAGGACATGCCCACGCCTGCGATCGTCGGTGGGACGCTGGTCTTCGGCAACGGCGACGGTCACATCTACGGGCTTGACGCAGCGACCGGCAAGTTCAAGTGGCGGGTCGGCATCAAGTCCTTCGTGAGCATGTCGTCCGCCACGGTCTACCACCACCTGGTCATCATGGGCGGCACCCACCCGAGCTCCTTTTATGCCGTGAACGCCAAGACCGGCAAGCTCGCGTGGCGCATCGCCCCCAAGGGGGTCTTCTCGAGCAGCATGGGCGACTGCGCGCCGGCCCAGTCGCGCGGCATCGTGGTCACGCAGTTTGAGCGCAAGGCCAAGGGGCATAGGCGCGCAAAGAGCGTGGAAATGGCGCTCGATGCCAAGACCGGAATGGTCTTGTGGCAGACGACGCTCGGTACCGGCAAGGTGCCGCCTCGCAACAAGGACGCGGTGCCCATGATCGTGGGCGGCACGATCTACACGGGAAGCCCCGTGACGGCAAGCGCCTACGCCATCAACTTGAAGAGCGGCAAGGTGCTCTGGCACACGCCTCTCAAGGTCAAGATGAAGGCCGCTCCGAGCGTGTCGGGCCAGCACGTGATCTTCCCGGTCGGGAATGGCGCGATCTTCGTGGTAAACCGCAAGACCGGCAAGGTGGAGTCGAAATACGTGACCCATCACGGCGGTTTCGGTCCGCAGAACGGGGTCGTGATCGGCCACACCTACCTGATCGGCAGCAACTTCGGGTGGATGTACGCCCTGCCAATCAAGACGCTCCTCGGGAAAGCCAAGTCGTCCTAAGGGGCGATGGAGCGACTCTTGGCGCGGGGCGCGCGGCGGCTCGGTGGCCGCCGCCGCCTCGTGGCATCTGCAGCGGTCGGGATCGCCGTGTCCTTGGCGGTCCCGACCCACTACCTCGCGGATATCCGCCTGCTCCTGGGCTGGGATGCCGCGTGCCTCGTCTTTCTCGCGCTTGCCTGGGGGGTGATGGCCTTGGCCGACGCCAAGGAGACCGCCCGCAGCACCGTGGACCAGGATCAGAGCGGATTTGCGCTCCTTGTGGTTGCGCTCATCGCGGCCACGGCAAGCCTCTTTGCGATCCTCTTTCTGCTCGGATACGTGAAGGCCGCACCCGGATCGGAGAAGATCTTCTATCTCGCGCTCTCGGTGTCAGCGATCGTCTGTTCCTGGTCGGTCGTGCATACGCTGTTCGCCTTCCATTACGCGCATCAGTACTATCGCGGACGGGCCGTGCAAGATGGCGTGCGCGACGATGGCGGTATCGCCTTTCCGGGGCATGCCTTACCGCATTACATGGATTTCCTGTACTTTTCCTTCGTGATCGGCATGACCTCGCAGGTCTCGGACGTCGCCATCACGTCGCACAGCGTGCGGCGCGCGGCCTTGCTGCACGGGGTCCTGTCCTTCGCCTTCAATACCCTGATCCTGGCCCTCACGATCAACATCGTCGCGGGCCTCATGTGAGACCCCTTACGGGGCGGGGTTGGGGGATCGCAGATGGATCTCCTCGACGGCGGCAAGCGCCTCCGCGGACAGCACGATCTTCGCGTGCGCGATGTTCTCCTTCAGTTGATCGAGCGTACGGGCGCCCAGCAGGGTCGAGGCCGTGAAGGCGCGGGAGCGCACGAAGCCGAGCGCAAGCGCGCCCAGGGGCAGACCGAAGCTCTCGGCGATGTGCGCATAGGCCTCCACGGCAGGATCGATCGCCGGCTTGCGATAGCGCGGGCCGAATTGCGGGAAACGGTTCAGGCGCGCCTCGGGGTCGGCGTGCGTAAGATACTTGCCGGTCAGAAGCCCGAAGGCAAGCGGGCTGTAGGCAAGCAGGCCCAGGCGTTCGCGATGGCAGATCTCGGACAGGCCCGACTCGAAGGATCGGTTCAGGAGATTGTAGGCGTTCTGGATGGTGATGACGCGCGGCAGACCGAGGCGCCCCGCCGCCTCCAGGAAGCGCATGACGCCCCATGGGGTCTCGTTGCTAAGCCCGATATAGCGCACCTTGCCCTCGGCTACGAGGGTTGCGAGGGCGTGGAGCTGTTCCTCGATGCGGGCGGCCTCGTCTCCGGTATCGCGCATCTCGTATTGCGTGGCCCCGAAGATCGGCACCGGGCGCGATGGCCAATGGATCTGGTAGAGGTCGACGTAGTCGGTCTTGAGCCGCTTCAGGCTTCCCTCGAGGGCCTCGCGCATATTGGCGAGATCGAGGGCGAGCGGCCCATTCCGAAGCCACACGAAGCCGCGCGAGGGCGCCGCGATCTTGGTGGCGATGATCACCTGGTCGCGCGCCTGGCGGGCAAGCCACTGGCCGACGATGGTCTCGGTGGCGCCCTGCGTTTCGGCGCGGGGCGGGACCGGATACATCTCCGCCATGTCGAAAAGCGTGATGCCTTCGGAAAGCGCGTAGTCGAGCTGGGCGTGGGCGGAGGCCTTGTCGGTCTGTTCGCCGAAGGTCATGGTGCCAAGGCCGATGTCGGACACGGCGAGGTCGGTGCCGGGAAGATGATGGTTGTGCATGGCCGGACTTTGCCAATTTGCTCCGGGGCTGTCAAATCGCCGCGGGCGAGGGCCGTTTGATATACTACCGCGCAAAGGGCAAGGCCGCACCGCCGGGGTCCCCGCGCCCAGGCGCGGCCGCAAGACCGGAAGGTCCCCGCGGCGGACATCACGGGTTCGGCGGGAATTCAAGAGGCGGCAGGACTTGCGTGGAGGGTTGATCGCTTTGGAACTATTGCCATGATTGCGCTTGGGTGGCCATGGAGGCGATAGGCGCGCAGGCGCGGCGGGGGATCGCGATTTTCGGGGCCCATGGACAGCTTGGGCGGGTGTTGACGCGCGTGCTCGCGCCTCTCGGGCCCGTGCATGCTCTCGGGCGCGCGGACTGTGACGTGGGCGACGAGAAGGCGGTGCGCGCCACGGTGCGCCGCTTGATGCCGGGCGTGATCGTCAACGCGTCCGCCTATACCGCCGTGGACAAGGCGGAGTCCGAGCGCGACGTGGCGCATAGGATCAATGCCGAGGCGCCGGGTTTTCTGGCCGATGCGGCGGCTGCGACCGACGCCTGGCTCGTGCATTACTCCACCGATTACGTCTTCGACGGGCGCAAGGGTGGCCCCTACGAGGAGCGCGATCCCACGGCCCCCCTCAATGTTTACGGAGACACCAAGCGTCTCGGAGAGGAGGCGGTGCTGGCCCGTCCGATCGTGGCCTTCGTGCTGCGCACGTCCTGGCTCTATGACCGCGAGGGCCGCAACTTCTTCTCGACCGTTAAGCGCCTTGCCGCCGCCGGGCCTTTGCGCATCGTCGCCGACCAGTATGGGACGCCGACCTCGGCCGCGGCGCTTGCCGAGGCCACGGGCGCCATCCTCCGTCATCCGGAGGCCGCCCGTAAGGGCGGGCTCTATCATGCCGCCTGCGCGGGCGAGACCAGCTGGTATGGCTTCGCGCACGCCATCGTAGGCGCCCTCGGGCTGCCCGTCGAAGTCGCCCCGATCACCACCGCGGAATACCCGACCCCGGCGCGGCGCCCGGCGTATTCGGTGCTCGACGGCGGTCTCCTGAAAGAGCGCTTGGGCATCGCCCTGCCCTCGTGGGAGCGCGCGCTCGCGGATGTCTTGAGGGGTGAGGCATGAACGTGCTTGCGATCGAGACTGCGACCAATGCCGTATCGGTCGCGCTGAAGAAGGGGGAGGTGGTCTGCGAGCGGGCCGCGCGCGATACGGTGGCGCGTGCCGAGACCGTGCTCGACCTCTTGCGGGCCCTCTGTGCCGAGACCGACACGGGATTGGATGCGATCGACGCCATCGCCTTTGGGCGGGGCCCGGGTTCGTTCACGGGCCTCCGGGTGGCGGCCGCCGTGGCCCAAGGGCTCGCCTATCCGCGCGACCTGCCGGTGATCCCGATCTCATCGCTCGCCGCGCTTGCCCAGGAGGCGCCGGGGCGGCGGGTGCTTGCGGCGCTCGATGCGCGCCGCGACGAGGTCTACTACGGGTGCTTCAGGCGGGAGGATAATGGGCTGGTCGTCCCGCTGGGCGAGGAGCAGGTGGCGGCGCCGGCCCTGGTTTTCTGCCCGGAGGGTGTCGATCTCGTGGTCGGCAGCGGGGCCGATCAGTATGGGGACCATTTCCCGCCCGCGCTCGCGCAGGTGCGCGATCGCGGACGCGTGCCCACCGCCCGCGGCGTGCTCGCCTTGGGGGTAGAGGCCTATGGCCGGGGCGCATGGGTCCGCGCGTGCGACGCGCTCCCCGTGTATCTGCGCGACGATGTGGCGAAGGTCCGAGCTTAAGGGGGACCACCGCATGAACGCCGATCTCGATGCGCTCGAATTCGCCGGTATCCGCAGGCTTTTGGAGCGGCTGACCACGACGCCGTACGGGGCCGATGCGGCGCGCGCCCTGGCCCCGGCACCCGACGCCGCCACGGCCTTGGGCATGCAAGGCGCCGTGACCGCCGCGCGGCTTGCCATAGAGAGCGGCGCAACCGCGCTGCCGCGGCTTCCGGACATACGCGCGGCCTTGCGGCAGGCCGCCCAGGCGAAGAGCGCGCTTCCTGGCACGGCTCTTGCGCACATCGCGCAGCTCTTGCGCGCGGCCGAACCCTTGCGGGCGCTTTGCGTCCGCTTTCCGAACCTGTGCCTCGACGAGACGAGCCTGGCAGGCGCCCCGGACCTCTTGGCGCGCCTGGAGGCGGCGGTGACGCCGACCGGGCGGTTGACCGATGCGGCAAGTCCCAGGCTCGTGGAGATCGCGCGCGAGTCCGCGCGGGAGCGCGGGGCGGTCGAGACGGTGCTGAAGGCGCGCCTTGCGGCACTTGCCGTCAAGGACGCGGATTCCGAGACCGTGGTCGCGAGCGGGCCCCGGATGGTGTTGGCCCTCGCCCCCGACGTGGCCGCCCAGGTCAAGGGCGTACGACGGGGACCTGCGGGCCATGGGCGCCGCCATCTGGTGGAACCCCTGGAGGCGGTGGCGGCCAACAACCGCCTCGAGGCGCACGCCGGTGAGCGGGATGCCGAGGAGCTCCTCGTGCGCCGCGCGCTCACGGCCGAGGTGGCGGCGGCCCACGCCGCGCTCGACGCCCTGCTTGGGACCATTACGTGGATGGATATCGCATTCGCGGGAGGGCATCTCAGCATCCATATGAACGCTCACGCGCCCCGTTTCGCGCCCGAGCCCCGCCTGCACCTGGAGGCGGCCTATCACCCGGCCATGCTGCTCGCCTTCGCCGACAAGCGCGGTCCCAAACCCGTGCCGCTGTCCCTCACGCTCGATGCCGATCATCCGATGCTGCTCGTGACGGGCCCCAATACCGGCGGCAAGACGGTCGTCTTGAAGACCGTGGGCGTATTGGTGGCGATGGCCTATTGCGGGCTGCATCTGCCAGGAGAGGGGGAGGCCGTCATCGGCCGCTTCAGCCGCGTGATCGTGGACATAGGCGATCGCCAGAGCCTGCTCCACCAGCTGTCGACGTTCGCAGGCCATGTGGAGGTCTTGAAGCGCCTGCTGGATTGGGCCGATGGCGAGACGCTCGTGCTCATGGATGAACTGGGGACCGGCACCGATCCGGAGGAGGGGGCGGCGCTGGCCATGGCCGTGCTGGATGAGCTCGCGCAGCGCGCCGTGCGCGGCATCATCACCACCCATCTGAGTCCGCTCAAGGCTTACGCGGCCTCCCACCCCTACCTCACGAACGCCACCATGCGTTTCGACAGCGAGCAGCTCGTTCCCACCTATGAGCTCGAGATCGGCCGGAGCGGCTCCTCGCATGGGCTTACGATCGCCGAGCGCCGCGGGCTTGCCCCCGCGCTTCTGGAGGCCGCGCGCGCCCACCTCACGCGCCTGGGGGCGGCGGGCAGGCCTCCGTCCTGATCAGTCGTCCTCGTCGCCGGGTTCGGGCACGGGCGCCACGGCGTGGACCCTCAGGCGCGCCTGCTGGATCGCGGTGCCGCGCGTACGGACGATGTCGACGAGGTAGCCGTTCAGGAGCAGGCTCGTGCCAGGCGACGGGATATCCTCCAGGTACTCCGTGATGAGCCCGTTCAGGGTTTTGGGGCCGTTCAAGGGCAACTGCCAGCCAAGCGTCCGGTTGATATCGCGGATGCTCGTGCTGCCATTGATGAGGAAGCTGCCGTCGGGCTGCGGGAAGATGGCGTCGGGGGTGCCGGGGGCCTGGGTCGTGAACTCACCGACGATCTCCTCCAGGATCTCCTCCAGGGTGACGAGGCCCATGAGGTCCCCGTATTCGTCGACGACAAGACCGATATGGCGGCGCATGGTCTTGAAGTTCAGGAGCTGGGTGGCAAGCGGCGTGCCCTGGGGGATGTAATAGGGCTCAAGGACCGCCGATTCCAGGGTCTCGCGGGTGAGCCGCCCGGCAAGCGCGAGGTGGAGGGCGCGCCGCACGTGCAGCATGCCTATGACATTGTCGAGGCTGCCGCGGAACACCGGTAGGCGCGTATAGTGGCTGCGCCCCAGGAGTTCCATGATCTCGTCCCAGTCGGCTTCGAGATCGAGGCCCTCCACCTCGCGGCGCGGCACCATGACGTCTTCCACCGTGCTCTTCTCGAGATCGAGGATGGCGAGCAGCATCGCGCGGTGCGAGGTGGGGATGAGGCTCCCGGCCTCGAGAACCATGGCGCGTAGCTCCTCCGCGCTCATTTGATCCGGAGTCCTGGGCTTCACCGAGACGCCGAAGGCCCGCAGCAGCTGGTTGGCGGTGAAGTTCACGGCGGCCACGAGCGGGTAGACCACGCGCAATAGCGGCGTGAGCACATAGGCCGACCCGAAGGCGACCGGCTCGGGATACAGCGCCGCGAGCGTCTTTGGCGCGACCTCGGACACGATCAGAATGACGAGCGTAAGCAGGCCCGTGACGAGTGCCAGCACGCCCGCCCCGTAAAGTTTGACGGCCATCAAGGTCGCCACCGACGAGGCGGCGATGTTCCCGAAGTTGTTGCCGAGCAGGACCACGCCGAGCAGGCGATCGGGACGGCGCAGCAGGCGGCGCGCGAGGCGCGCCCCCCGGTGACCGGATTCGGCCAAATGCCGGAGCCGGTAGCGGTTGACCGTCATGAGGCTGATTTCGGCCGCGGAGAAAAATCCCGAGAGGAAGATCAAAAACAGCAATACGCCGGCCAGCGTAGCGAGGCGGACGTGGTCCAAGGGTCGAGGCGGCTCCGGAAGAGGTAAACTCCCGACCCTACCATAGCCGGCGAGGTTTTTCGAGAGCGGCTCGACGTCCCGGCCCCAGGCGGGCCGCCCGCCGCGCCTTTTAGCGCGGAAGGGCCAGCTTGAAGAGGAATTCCGCGCTCAGGTAGGCGAACACCAGCAACACGAAGCCGCCGATCGTCCAGCGCACGGCGTTCAGGCCGCGCCAGCCGAACTGGCGGCGGCCTATGAGCAGGATCGCGAACGCGAGCCAGGCGACCAGCGACAGAATGCTGTGGTGGGTGAAGGGCAGCGGCGTCCCGAAGAGTTGTTCAGAGAAAAAGAAGCCGCTTATGAGCGTCATGGTGAGCAGCGCGAAGCCGACCTGGATCATCTCGAACATGAGCGTCTCCATGGTCTCCATGGGCGGGGTGGCGCGCAGCGGTTGCCGCGAATAGCGGCGCCGCAGGCGGCTTTCCTGGACCCACAGGAACAGGCTCTGGACGACCGCGATGCTGAGTAGGCTGTAGGCCAGGATCGAGATGACGATGTGGGCCACGAGCCAGGGGTCGGTGATGCGGGTGTCCTCGCTGCTCGCGGGCAGGAAGATCTGCCCTATCGTGGCGATGGCGGTACTCGGCATGATGAAAGCCCCGAGGCTTCCGATCGGCTTGCGCAGCGAGGTCGCCAGGAAGATGGCGGCCACCGCCCAGGCATCCAGCGACAGTATGGTGCCCACGCCGAGCGTGAGATGGCCGTCGTGGTCGATGTCGCCGATGAGCAGGGCGGCCTGCAGGACGACCCCGAGCCCGCCGAACGCCATGGCGCGCTTCAGGTCGCCCCCGCCGTCCGGCGGCGTTTCGAGGACGCGCCAGTAAAAGACGGCGGAAACCGCATAGAGGCCGATGGCCACGACATGTAAGAGGAGTTGTATCATAGGGCGGCACTGGTATCGTGGCGCGATGATGGCACACCCGGGGGGCCGCGGGAAGGCCCGCGCCCGATGCACCATAGGAGACGGAAATGTTTGAAACGTTGAGTAACCGTTTGCAGGGAGCGCTGCGCACCCTGCGCGGAGAAGCGCGCCTGACCGAGAAGAACATCGGCGAGGCCTTGCGCGAGGTACGCATCGCCTTGCTGGAGGCCGACGTCGCGCTCTCGACCACGAAGAGTCTCATAGAGACGATACGTACGCGGGCCCTCGGCCAGGAGGTGATGGCCACCTTAAATCCGAGCCAGGCGGTCATTAAAGTTGTTTATGACACCCTGGTCGAGACCATGGGCGTGGCCTGCGACCGACTGAATCTCGCGACACGCCCGCCGGCGGTGGTCTTGCTCGCAGGCCTGCAGGGTTCCGGCAAGACCACGAGCGCCGCCAAGCTCGCCCGCCTTTTGCGCGAGCGGGAGCGCAAGAAGGTGGCGCTCGTGAGCGTCGACGTCTATCGCCCCGCGGCGATGGACCAGCTCGAGCGCCTGGCCGAGGAGGTCGGGGTCGCGTTCTACAGGGGGTTGCCCGAGGAGCCGCCGGAAGCGATCGCGCGCCGGGCCCTGGATCAGGCGCGCCGCGAGGCGATCGAGGTCCTCATAGTCGACACCGCCGGGCGTCTGCATGTGGACGAGGAGATGATGAACGAGGTGCGCGCGCTCCATGCCGCGACCGACCCCATAGAAACCTTGTTCGTCGTCGACAGCATGACCGGCCAGGACGCCGTGAACACCGCCAAGGCCTTCGACGCGGCCTTGCCGCTTTCGGGCGTGATCTTGACGAAGACCGACGGCGATGCGCGCGGCGGAGCGGCGTTGTCGCTGCGCGCCGTGATCGGCAAGCCGATCAAGTTCCTCGGGACCGGGGAAAAGACCGACGGTCTGGAGCCTTTTCATCCCGAGCGCCTGGCCTCGCGCATCCTCGGCATGGGCGATGTCCTGACCTTGATCGAGGAGGCGGAACGCAAGGTCGATCGCGAAAGCGCCGAGCGCCTGGCGGAGAAGTTCAAGAAGGGCAAGGGCTTCGATCTCGAGGATTTCCGCGAACAGATGCTGCAGATGGAGCGCATGGGCGGCATGGCAAGCCTGCTCGACAAGCTCCCGGGCATGAACGAGATCCCAAGTGCCGCGCGTGAGCAGATGCAGAATCACGATACGCGCAGGCTCGTTGCCATCATCAATTCGATGACGCCGCAAGAGCGGCGGTTCCCGGACACCATCCGCGGATCGCGCAAGCGGCGGATCGCGCAGGGTTCCGGCACGGGCGTGCCCGAGATCAACCGGCTCTTGAAGCAGTTTGCGCAGGCCCAGCGCCTTATGAAGCAAATGGGCAAGGGGGGCTTGAAGCGGATGCTGGCCGGAATGAAGGGAAGGACGCCTGGTTTACCTTTCTAGAAGCGCCTTGCCGCGCCGCGCGGCGCGTTTTATAGTGGCAAGAGCGGGAATTACGGCGCCTGCACGCCGCTTGCGCGGCTCGGACGGTCGGGAAGGGGGCTATGACGATGGCCACGGCGACAGAAACGAGTAGGGTGGATCGGCGCGGCGGCGGGCGCAAGATGATCGAGCACTTGTTGTCCGAGCGTCGCGAGATGCTGATCCTCTTCTGCCGGGTGGCGGGCCTCGACCCCTTCGCCGACCGCGGGGCGAGCCTGGACGTTCTGCAGGCCTTCTGCCAGATCCTCGTGGATTACATGGCCGCGGCACATTTCTCTTTGTATCAGCGCATCGTGGAAGGCACTGAACGCCGCCAGGGGGTGCTGGCCCTGGCGGACGAGATCTACGGGCGCATCGAGGTCTGCACGGAGACCGCGATATGGTTCAACGACAAGTACGATCACGTGCGGCCCGAGACCTCGGCGGCCGATCTCCACGCCGATCTGTCGGTATTGGGCGAGGCCCTCGCCACCCGCATCGAGCTCGAAGACCGCCTGATCGGCGCGCTATCGGCCAGGGCGCCGTCGCCCGCCCCAGAGGGCGCGTAGGGCAATCCAGCGCATGCGCGGGCCCGGCAACAGGATGCGGCTTGCCAGCAGTCTTCGGGGGTCCGCCCCGATCTCCAGGGTGAGTTCTGCCAGCAGGCGCTCGCCCAGCGCCGCGAGCACGCGTGCAGAGCGCGGCAGGCGGGGCGCGGCCGAGGCCTGGACCCGCGCCGCCTCATAGGCGCTCGCCGCCCATGCGCGCAAGACCTCCATCGCCGCCGGCGCCTCGTCCGCATCGGCGGTGGGACCTGATGTCTCGGCGGCGAGTGACGCGACCTCCCAAGGGCGATGGCGGTAGGCGAATCCCAGGGTCTGCAGGCGGACGGTGAGGGCGTAGGCGATCCCCACCTGTTCGGCGTAGGCCGCGGCTTCGGGTCCGCCGCCACCCTCGAGCGCGGCGGCGAGCCCCAGGGGACGCCCCAGCTCCCCTGCGAGGAGCGTGCGAAACAGTCCCCCGGGAAAGCGACCGGCGAGCGCAGCCTCGGTGCGCGCGGCCTCGAGCGCGCCGCCTGCGATGGCCAAGACAGCCCCCGCAGGAAGCGCGCGGGCCAGCGGGTGGCGGGCGCCCCCGGTCCTGGCGGCCGCGATCTCCGCTTCCCAGAACCCGATCTTCGCCCGCCGGATCTCCGCAGTCGGGGTCGCCACGAGCACGGTTTGGATCTCGTCGAGCAGGGCGTAGAGCGCGCCGAGCGGCTTGCGTGCGGCGCGGCGGCTGAAGCGCGCACTCATGGCGAGCGGGGTCGTCATGACCCCCCACCGCAGCGGCCGCAGGGCGACCGCTTTCGCCCCGATGCCCTACCTCTCGAGCTGATCGCGCTTGCCCTTGACCTCGTCCCACTGCGCGGCATCCGGAAGGGCATCCTTCTTTTCGAGAATGACAGGCCACGCCCGGGCGAGCTCGGCGTTGATGGCGATGAAATCGCGCTGATCTTCCGGCACTTCATCCTCGGAAAAAATGGCCCCCACCGGACACTCGGGGACGCACAGGGTGCAGTCGATGCACTCGTCGGGGTCGATGACAAGAAAGTTGGGGCCTTCGTGAAAGCAATCGACGGGACAGACCTCCACGCAGTCTGTGTATTTGCATCGAATGCAGCTCTCGGTGACCACGTAGGCCATAACGCTCTTCCTCCCAAAAGCCGCCATATTAGGCGAAGGTGAGGTTCCAGGAAACCGGATGCTTGCGATCGGGCCTTGCGGGTGGGTACTATGGGTGAGTCTGCTTTAAAGGAATCGTGGTTATGGATGCGGTCGAGCGGCGGCGATTATCGTGGCGGGAGCGGCGCCTCATGGCCTGGATCGCGGCGCTGCCGACAGCCGAACCCCGGCGGGCGCTGGCGCTTCTCGCGCAATCGGTGCGCGCCCTGAACGCGGTTCTCCTCGATCCCATCACCCGCATCTCCCTCTTGCGGCATTACGAAAGCTCGGCAAGCGACCTGGCCGACGTGTTCGCCCGTCCCGGCCTTACGGGATCCACGGCGGACATCGCGACCACGGTGCATTCCGAGATCGCCCAGGGCTACCAGATGGCGCTCGGGCCCGACCTGCCGTCCGAGTGGCGGCTGATAGCGGTCGGTGGCGCGATCAGTAGCCTGGCCGAGGTCTTGCGCGCCGCCTACCGGGCCTATGTGCCGGCCCCGCCTGGTCTGTGGCGACGCGTCCACGCGCTGTTTGGCTCCGTGGCGAGCCCCACGCTCGATCTGGAACGACTCTACGTCGGGATCGTGCTGCTCGGCCTTTCGGATCCCTACGCGCTCCCGGCCGGGGGCGTCGACGCGGCCTCGCGCATCATTGCCGAAGTCGGCGAGCGCGCGGTCCTGAACGATGCCTCCGGCTTTGCCATCATCCCCGGGGCGGACAAACCCGCGGAGCCCGCGGAGACCGAGGCCGGCCTCTTTCTCGACACCACCCCCTTGCTGTCGGAGCTTGCGCGGCTGCGCGACGACCTGCGGGCCCGGCGGCCGCTGCCGCCGCGGCTTGCCGAGAGCGTGTTGCCCGATCTCGCCTTGCGGCTCTGCGCCATGCTGGGCGAGACCTGGCGGCTGGGCCCGCGGCGTCGCTCGCTGCGGGTCCGTCTCGCCGGTGATCGGCTCGTCTGCCAGGGCCTCGCGGCGCTCCAAAAGTTGCGCGCCGCCGATGCCTTTGCGCAACGCCTCGTCGAACTCGATGTCCCCTGGGGCGGCGCCCACGCGCCGTCCGGCGTGGACCCGGCGCTGCCGCGCGTGACGACCTGGAGGATACGGGATGCGGCCCGCACGGGCCTGTGGCTGAGCTGCGCCGACCTCGAGGGTCCGCCGCCCGCGCCCGGGACGTGGATCGGGATCAAGGATCCGGTGGGAGCGGGGTGCTGGCGGGCGGCCACGGTGCGCTGGCTCAGGCGCTCGCGTCCCCACGAGTATGCCATCGGCGTGGCCCTGCTCGGCGAGGCCCAGACCGAGACGGTGCTGCGTATCAATCCGCGCCGGGCGGCGTTCGCCGCTTCGCCCATGGTCGGTGCTCCCTCGGGGACCGCGGGGCCCCACGGACCAGTCGAGGCCGCCGCCCAGACGTCCCCGGCGCAGGCCGGCCCCCAGGTCCCATCGCGGCGCGCCGTCCCTTAAAAGAAGGGCGCGTCCTGAAGGACGCGCGGCGGCTGGCCGCTCAGGTCGTGTCGGCGGCGCCGGGGTTGGCGAAGGCCGCGCGCATGTGGCCAAAGACGCGCGGATTGGCGGCCAGGATGTTGCCGCTATCGAGCGGGTCGCCCTCCGTGAAAAGGTCGCTCGCAAGACCGCCCGCCTCGCGCACGAGGAGGGCGCCTGCGGCGATGTCCCAGGGCTTCAAGCCGGTCTCCCAGAACCCATCCAGTCGCCCGCAGGCCACATAAGCGAGATCGAGCGCGGCCGAGCCGGCGCGGCGGATGCCGCTCGTGCGACAGGCGACGCGCTCGAAAAGCCGTACCCATTCGGCCACCGAGTCGCTCTCCCGGAAGGGGAAGCCCGTGCCGAGCAGGGCGCCGCCGAACTCGACCACGCGGCTTACGCGGATGCGTCGATCGTTCAGTTGCGCGCCCTCGCCACGGGTGGCCGTGAACAGTTCGTCGCGCAAGGGGTCGAAGACCACGGCCTGCTCGAGGCGGCCCCGACGGCGCAAGGCGATGGACACGGCGAACTGGGGAAAGCCATGCAGGAAATTGGTCGTGCCGTCGAGCGGATCTATGACCCATTCCCACTCGTTGCCGGCGCTCGCGCCGCTTTCCTCGGCCAGGATGCCGTGGTCCGGGTAGGCGCCCCTCAGGGTGTCGATGATGAGTTCCTCGGCGCGTCGGTCCACTTCCGTGACGAAGTCGTGGCGGCTCTTGGTCTCCACGCGCAAGCGGTCGACATCGGGGAGGGCGCGGACGATGACGTTCCCGGCCCGGCGCGCGGCCTTGATGGCCGTGTTCAACATGGGGTGCATGATGGCTCCCGCAAAAGCCGAGCATTGTAGCCGGGCGGGTTGACGTGTAAAAGGCTTATGTCGTTTGCTGGCATGGGCCCTGTGTAGAGTCTCGAGGTAACAAGGATCGATGGATATGCCCGATGTCCGCATCATCCTGGTGCGGCCGCAGCACCCCGGCAACATCGGGGCGTGTGCGCGAGCCATGAAAAATATGGGCCTGAATCGCCTCGTCTTGGTCGCCCCGCAGCGGTTTCCCGCCGAGGAGGCGGTGGCGCGCGCAGCCGGCGCCGACGACATCCTGGAGGCCGCTGAAGTCGTCGATGACGTGCCCGCGGCGGTCGCCGAGTGCGTGTTCGTGGCGGCCACGAGCGCCCGCGACCACACCATCCCGCTGCCGCGCCAAGATGCCCGCGCCGCGGCCGCCACGCTTTGCGCGCGCGCCGGATCGGGGCCGGTCGGGCTGCTGTTCGGGGCGGAGCGCACGGGGCTTACCAACGAGGAGGTGGACTTTGCCCACGTCCTCGTGCAGATCCCGGTCGACCCGCGTTTCGCCTCCTTGAATCTGGCGGCCGCCGTGCAGATCCTCTGTTACGAGATCCGCTGCGCGGTCCACACGGGCGAGGTCCCGGCCCGCGACTACCCGCCGGCCTCGCAGGAGGCCTTCAACCTGTTCCTCGGGCACCTCGAAAAAACCATCACCGACATCGGGTTTCTGAACGAGAGGCACCCCCGCAAGCTCATGCGCCGACTGACCCGACTCTTCCGGCGCGCCCTTCCCGACGACAACGAACTCCAGATCCTACGCGGCATATTGAGCGCCGTCGAGAATCCTCACCCGCCGCGCAAGTGAGTCACGGGCACCCGCTGAATACTTGACAAATTTAGTAGGGAAAGGCCTAATGGCGCAATGCAGAAGACAGGGGTCGAGCAAACCGGGCCGGGGGCCGCGAGGGGCTATTTTGCCAGCATCCTCGCGCGCGATCCAGCGGCGCGCTCCTGGTTCGACGTCGCGACGTTGTATCCGGGTGTCCACGCGCTCGCGTTTCACAGGCTGGCGCATGCCCTCTGGCGGCGTAGATGGCGCTGGTCGGCGCAGGCGGTGGCGCGCCTGTCGCGCTTCCTGACCGGCATCGAGATCCATCCGGGGGCCCGCATCGGGCAGCGGTTTTTCATAGACCACGGGTTTGGCGTCGTGATCGGCGAGACCGCCGAGGTCGGCGATGATTGCACCCTGTATCAGGGGGTCACGCTCGGCGGGACGAGCTGGCAGCCCGAGAAGCGCCACCCGACGCTCGGCAATAATGTGGTGGTCGGGGCCGGGGCGAAGGTGCTGGGGCCCATCACGGTGGGCGACGGGGCGCGCATAGGGTCCAACTCCGTGGTGGTGAAGGACGTGCCGCCGGGCGCCACGGTCGTCGGTATCCCGGGTCAGGTGGTGGTGAAGCGTAGTGAGCGCGAGCGGACGCGGGCGGCGCTTGCGCAGAAGATCGGCTTCGAGGCCTACGGCCAGGCCGCGCAGATGCCGGACCCCGTGGCGCAGGCCATCGACCGCATGCTCGATCATTTGGCGGGCGTCGATCGGAGGCTCGGAACGCTCTGCGAGGAGCTGCGCCAGGCCGGAATACCCCTGAGCGAGATGATGGAAGTCGCGGCCCGGCGTGCGAACGGGGCCGCGGGCCCCGAGGACGAGGCGGCGCAGACCCCCGAACGTAATAGTTGACTAAATTACTCTGGTATGACACATTGAAGGCGTAGAGACAACGCCCTGAGGCCCTCATGAAACTGACCACCAAGGGACGCTATGCGGTCACGGCCATGCTGGATCTGGCCGTCCACCAACATCACGACACGGTTGCGTTGGCGGATATCGCGGCCCGGCAGGGGATTTCTCTGTCATATCTCGAGCAGCTTTTTGCGAAGTTGCGGCGCAGGGGCCTCGTGGCGAGCGTGCGCGGCCCGGGGGGTGGCTACAGCCTGGCGCTCCCGGCCTCGCAGATCTCGGTCGCCCAGATCGTGATGGCCATCAATGAAAACATCGATGCCACCCGCTGCGGCGGCGAGAAGAATTGTCACGGCGAGGAGCGCTGCCTCACCCATCAGCTGTGGTCGGAACTGAGCCACCGGATCTATGAGTTTTTGGATGGCATTACGCTCGCGACCCTGGTGAAGGAACCCGAGGTGCAGGAGGTGGTGCTGCGGCAGGCCAAGCGGCCCAAGACCGGGGTCACGAGGAATGAAGTCGCGAATGGGAGCAGGTATGAGAAAGCCGATTTATCTTGATTATTCGGCCACCACGCCGGTGGATCCGCGGGTGGCTCAGCTCATGTGTCGCTACTTGACCATGGAGGGGGACTTCGGTAACCCGGCGTCGCGCTCGCATGCGTTCGGGTGGGAGGCGGAGAAGGCCGTGGAGCGCGCGCGCGCCGAGGTCGCCGCCTTGATTCATGCCGACCCCAAGGAGATCGTCTGGACGTCGGGGGCCACCGAATCGGACAACCTGGCCCTGAAGGGCGTGGCCCATTTCTACCAGACCAAGGGGCGCCACATCGTCACGGTCAAGACCGAGCACAAGGCCATACTCGACACCGCGCGGCAGCTGGAGCGCGAGGGCTTCGAGGTCACGTATCTGGATCCGGAGCCCGACGGCCTTCTCGATCTCGGCCGGCTCGAGGCCGCGCTGCGCAAGGACACCATCCTGGTGTCGGTCATGCACGTGAACAACGAGATCGGGGTGATCCAGGATCTGGCGGCCATCAGTCGCATCGTGAAGCCGCGCGGCATCATCCTTCACTCGGACGCCGCGCAAAGCGCGGGCAAGATCCCGATCGACGTGAATGCCCTCGGGGTCGACCTGCTGTCTTTGAGCGCGCACAAGGTCTATGGACCCAAGGGCATAGGCGCGCTGTACGTCCGGCGCAAGCCGCGCGTGCGTCTGGAGGCCCAGATGCACGGCGGCGGCCATGAGCGCGGCATGCGATCGGGGACGCTCGCGACCCACCAGATCGTCGGCATGGGCGAGGCCTTCAGGCTCGCGCGCGAGGAGATGGATGCGGAGGCGGCGCGCCTGAAGAGGTTGCGCGTGCGCCTGCTCGAGGGCCTCTCGGATATCGAGGAGGTCTATGTGAACGGCGACCTCGACCGGCGCATTCCGGGCAATCTCAATATCAGTTTCAACTTCGTCGAGGGCGAGTCGCTCATCATGGCGCTGAAGGAGCTCGCCGTCTCGTCGGGGTCGGCATGTACCTCGGCAAGCCTCGAGCCCTCCTACGTGCTGCGCGCGCTCGGGCGCAACGATGAGCTCGCGCATAGCTCGATCCGCTTCACCATGGGGCGCTTCACGACCGAAGAGGACGTGGAGTATACGATCCGGCTGCTGCACGAGAAGATCGGCCGGCTGCGGGAGCTTTCCCCGCTGTGGGAGATGTACAAGGATGGGGTCGACCTGAATTCGGTGCAGTGGGCCGCCCATTAGTCTTGGTTCGAGTACGGGAAGGAGAGCGATATGGCATACGGAAACAAGGTGTTGGATCATTACGAGAACCCGCGCAACGTCGGCTCGTTCGACAAGGCCGACCCATCGATCGGGACCGGCATGGTGGGCGCGCCCGCCTGCGGCGACGTGATGAAGCTCCAGATCCGCGTCAATGAGAACGGCGTGATCGAAGAGGCGCGCTTCAAGACCTACGGGTGCGGGAGCGCCATCGCCTCGAGCTCGCTTTTGACCGAATGGGTCAAAGGCAAGACCCTGGATGAGGCCGGACAGATCAAGAACACCGACATCGCCGAGGAGTTGGCGCTGCCGCCCGTAAAGATCCACTGTTCGGTGTTGGCGGAGGACGCCATCAAGGCGGCGATCGCCGATTATCGCAAAAAGACCGGCAAGAACGAGAGCGTCGACGCGGCATAAGGGGATGGGGCGATGGGAGTGACCTTGACTGAGAGCGCCGCGCGGCACATACGGCGGTCGTTGGACAAGCGAGGGCATGGCGAAGGCCTGCGCCTCGGCGTGCGCACGAGCGGCTGCTCCGGCATGGCCTACGTGCTCGAATATGCCGACCAGGTCGCCGCCGGGGATAGCGTCTTCGAAAGTCACGGGATCAAGGTCCTGGTCGACCAGAAGAGCCTGGTCTATCTCGACGGCACGGTCCTCGACTATACCCGCGAAGGATTGAACGAGGGGTTCAAGTTCCAGAACCCGAACCAGAAGGACACCTGCGGCTGCGGCGAAAGCTTCAGCGTGTAGGGGGCGGCATGGCGCGCAATTATTTCGAATTGTTCGAGCTGCCGGCGCGATTCGACATCGATCTGAAGGAGCTTGCCGCGCGCCATAGGGAGCGTATCCGGGTCTGGCATCCCGATCGCTTCGCGCAGGGCTCGAGCGATCAACGCCGGCAGGCGGTCACCATGAGCGCCGACTTGAACGATGGCCTGAAGGTCTTGCGCAACCCCGTCTCGCGCGCGCGTCATCTGCTTTCGTTGCGGGGGATTTCGACCGACGAGGAGACCGATACGACCATGGATGGGGCCTTCCTTATGGAACAGATGGCGTGGCGCGAACGGCTCGAGGAGGGCGCCGGGCATCCCGAGGACGTGATGGCGCTCGCCGCCGAAGTGGCGCAAAGCCGCGACGCCAAGGAGTCGGAACTCGCCCGGATTTTCCGCGGCGACCAAGCCGCGGACCTCGACCGCGCGCGCGAGCTCGTGCGCGAGCTCCAGTTCCTCGAACGCTTCACGCGCGAACTCGACTGCGCCGCAACCGAGGCCCTGTAATGGCGCTCTTGCAGATCAGCGAGCCCGGCCAGTCGCCGGACCCGCATACCCGGAAGTTTGTCGCCGGCATCGATCTCGGCACGACGAATTCCCTGATCGCGACCGTGCGCGAAGGCGAGGTCGTGGTGCTCCCGGACGCCAGCGGCGACGTGCTGCTGCCGTCTGTGGTGCGCTTCGAGGCCGACGGACGGGTCACCGTGGGGCGCGCGGCGCAGCAGGCCGAGATCGCGGATCCTCTCAACACCATCGCATCCGTCAAGCGCCTCATGGGGCGCGGACGCGCGGATGTCGCCGACTCCCCTTACCGGCTCACGGGCGGCGCCGAGGGCATGGTGCGCATCGAGACCGTGGCCGGCGCCAAGACCCCGGTCGAGGTGTCGGCGCAGATCCTTGCGGTCCTGAAGGCGCGCCTCGAGGAGACCCTGGGGGGGCCGCTCACGGCAGCGGTGATCACGGTGCCCGCGTATTTCGACGAGGCCCAGCGGCAGGCCACCAAGGACGCGGCGCGGCTTGCCGGGATCGAGGTCCTGAGACTCCTGAACGAACCGACGGCGGCGGCCGTCGCCTACGGCCTCGATCGCAACCCCGAGGGGCTCTACTGCGTCTACGATCTGGGCGGCGGCACCTTCGATGTGTCGCTTTTGCGGCTTTCCGAGGGGGTATTCGAAGTCCTGGCCACGGGCGGCGATGCGGCGCTCGGCGGCGACGACATGGACGCGGCGATCGTGGCCCTCTGGCGGGCGCGCGGGGCTAGGCCCGAGTCCCCCGAGGAGACGCGCAGGCTGCTGCGTGCCGCGCGCGATGCGCGCGAGCGCCTCACCCTGGAGACCGAGGTCGCGGTGGATGTGGCGCCCATCTACGCAGGGCGGCTCTCGCGCGACGATCTGGACGCCGCGATCGACCCCTTGATCGAGCGCACGCTCGTTGCCTGCCGCCGCGTCCTGAAGGATGCGGGCGCGCCCGTCGCGGAAATCGGCGAGGTCGTGCTCGTAGGCGGGGCCACGCGTACCCCGCGGGTCCGCGAGCGGGTCGGCGCCTTGTTCCGCAAGGAGCCCCTGCATGACATAGACCCGGACCGGGTGGTCGCGGTGGGCGCCGCGCGCCAGGCCGACCTCTTGGCGGGCAACGCCGGGGCCGCCGACATGTTGCTGCTCGACGTGATCCCGCTGTCGCTCGGCATCGAGATCATGGGGGGGCTTGCGGAGAAGATCATCCCCCGCAACGCGCCGATCCCGGCGTCGCGGGCTCAGGACTTCACCACCTACAAGGACGGTCAAGGGGCGCTCGCCATTCATGTGGTGCAAGGCGAGCGCGATCTCGTGGCCGAGTGCCGGTCGCTCGCGCGTTTCGAACTGCGTGGCATCCCGCCCATGGTGGCCGGGGCGGCGCGCATCCGCGTGACATTCCAGGTGGACGCCGACGGGCTGCTCAGCGTTTCGGCGCGGGAGACGACTTCGGGGGCGGAGAGTCGCGTGACGGTCAGGCCTTCGTTCGGGCTGTCCGATGCCGAGATCGAACGGATGCTGCAGGACTCGATCGCAAGCGCCGAGTCCGATGCGGCGGCGCGGGCGCTCCGCGAACAGCAGGTCGAGGCGGATCGTATGATCGAGGCGGTACGCGCGGCGATGGCCGCAGACGAGGATCTGCTCGCGCCCGGCGAGCGGGAAGCCATAGCGGCGCGCATCGCCGCCCTGAAAGAGGCCCGTGGCGGCGAGGACCCCCGGCGGATCCGTGAGGAGATCGCCGCGCTTGACGGCGCCAGCGCCCGTTTCGCGGCGCGCCGCATGGATGCCGGCCTCGAGCGGGCCATGAAGGGCCGCTCGGTCACGGAATTCCGGTGATGGGCCGTATCCGCGTCTTACCTCATGCGCAGATGTGTCCCGAAGGGGCCGAGATCATGGGTCCGGAAGGCATGAGCATCTGCGATGCCCTGCTGCAGGCCGGCATACCGATCGAGCATGCCTGCGAGAAGGCCTGCGCGTGCACCACCTGCCATGTGCTGGTGCGCGAGGGCTACGACGCGCTCGCGCCCGCCTCCGAGAAAGAGGAAGATCTGCTGGACAAGGCCTGGGGCCTCGAGCCTGATTCGCGCCTGAGCTGCCAAGCCAGGATCCCCAAGGGGCAGGATCTCGTCATAGAGATACCAAAATACACCATCAACATGGTGGCGGAAGGTCGTTGATGGAGGATGGGTCATGGGTTTGAAGTGGAACGACGCCGAGGAGATCGCGATCCTCTTGCATGAGGGCCATCCGGAGGTGGATCCCCGCTATGTGCGGTTTACGGATCTGCATCGCTGGGTGCTCGACATCGATGAGTTCGAAGACGAGCCGCAGCGCTCCGGCGAGAAGCTCCTGGAGGCCATACAGATGGCCTGGATCGAGGAGGCGGACGTCGACTAGGGGGCAAGGCCCGCGCCACCCTGGAGCCGGGCCCGGCGCCGGGCCCGTGCTCGGGCGCGAGGGGCCAAGCCCGCCTCCCGCCGGCCGGCCCCCTGCCCCCCGGGCGGGCGGCGTGGGCCCGGACCGCCTCACGGTCCCGACCCCCGGGGGCCGCCCGGGCCATGACGGCGCCGGTCCCGCCGGACCCGGAAATTGCCGCGCCGCCGCCGAGGCGCTAGAATGCGCCGGTTTCCGTATGAATTCCCTTCAATCAAGGAACAGGCATGGCCATTGAACGCACGCTTTCTATCGTAAAGCCCGACGCCGTGGGCAAGAACGCCATAGGCGCCATCTACGACCGCTTTGAAAAGGCGGGTCTGCGCATCGTCGCGGCGCGTATGATGCACCTGACCCGCGCGCAGGCCGAGGGCTTTTACGCAGTCCACAGGGGGCGTCCATTCTTCAAGGATCTGGTCGAGTTCATGATATCGGGGCCTGTCATGGTTCAGGTCCTGGAGGGCGAGGGCGCGATCGCCAAGCACCGCGAGGTCATGGGCGCGACCAACCCGAAAGAGGCGGCCCCGGGGACCATACGCGCCGATTTCGCCGCCAGCATCGATGAAAACGCCGTGCACGGATCGGACGGGCCCGACACCGCGCGCGGCGAGATCCATTACTTTTTCGCCGATACCGACATTTGCCCGCGCACCCGCTAGGGAGGACGATCTGACCGCGACCGACCCCGTCAATCTGCTTGGTCTCGATCGGACCGCCCTGGGCGAGTTCGTCGCGGCCATCGGCGAGCGCGCGTTCCGCTCCCAACAGATCTTCCCGTGGCTCCATCAGCGCGGCGTCACGGACTTCGCCGCGATGACGAATATCGGCAAGGCCCTGGCGGCGCGGCTCGCCGAGTGCGCGACGATCGCGGTCCCCGAGATGGTCACCGAGCGGCTGTCCGAGGATGGGACACGCAAATGGGTCATGCGCCTCTCCGACGGCAATGCCATCGAGACGGTCTTCATACCCGAGGCCGAGCGCAACACCCTCTGCATTTCCTCGCAGGTCGGGTGCGCGCTCGATTGCGCGTTCTGCGCTACGGCGCAAGAGGGCTTCAATCGGAATCTGACGGCCGCCGAGATCGTGGGGCAGGTGTGGTTCGCCGAACACAGGTTGCGTGCGGAGCGCAAGGACTCCGAGCGGGTGATCTCGAACGTCGTGTTCATGGGGATGGGCGAGCCGCTCCTGAATCTGAAGGAGGTGGGTCCGGCGATCCGCATCCTTCTGGATGACCTCGGTTATGGGCTGTCGCGCCGCCGCGTCACCGTGAGTACGGCGGGCGTGGTGCCGGCCCTCGATCGGCTCCACGATGTGGCGCCCGTGAGCCTCGCGGTGTCCTTGCACGCCCCCGATGACGCGCTGCGGGATACGCTCGTGCCTTTGAACAAGAAGTACAACA
>JAKAXT010000132.1 GCA_021816425.1 Pseudomonadota bacterium
TCCGTGCATGGCCGCGAAGGTGCCGACCAGCGAAAGAGGCAGGGCGACCGCGGGTACCAGCGCTGCGCGCCATGTGGGCAGAAAGACGAATATGACGACGATGACCAGAATGACCGAGGTGACGAGCGTGAGCTCGACGTCGGCCACCGAGGCCTTGATCGCGATGGTGCGGTTGGCCACCACCGAGAGTTTGGTGCCGGCGGGCAGCGCCTTGGAGAGACCCTTCAAGCTTGCTTCGACGCGCGCTACGGTGCGCACGATGTTGGCGCCCGGTTCCCGGTCTATGGAAAGCAGTACCGCCGGGGCGCCGTCATAGGTCGTGGTTACGGCTGAATTTTCGAGACCCGCCTGGACTGTGCCCACGTCGCCCAGGGTCACAGGTGCGCCACCCACGGAGGCGATGACGATATCGCGAAATTC
The DNA here is from genome assembly GCA_021816425.1 of Pseudomonadota bacterium. GTDB lineage: Bacteria > Pseudomonadota > Gammaproteobacteria > Acidiferrobacterales > Acidiferrobacteraceae > Acidiferrobacter. The sequence continues at coordinate 421 of JAKAXT010000132.1, forward strand.
GCGGGTGGTATGGATCTGATCGGAGGCCCCGATCGCAAAGGCTTGTCTTCGCCCCTCGAGCCCCCCTTTGGGTCCGTTTTGATTGGCGTTCGCGATGCTTGTGCGGACCGCCTCCAGAGACAGGCCGTAGGCCGCGAGGCGCGTGGGGTCGACGTGGACGCGGATCGCCTTTTTCATGCCGCCCTGCACGCGTATCCGACCCACCCCCGAGACTTCGCTCAAGCGCGGGGCGATGAGGGTGTTGGCGACGTTCGCGAGCGCGTAAAGGGGTGCCGTGCGTGATGTGAGCGCGATGACAGCGATGGGCGCGTCGGCGGGGTTGACCTCGGTATAGACTGGCGGATAGGGGATATTCGGCGGCAGAGTCGCGGCGGCAGCGTTGATCGCCGCCTGCACCGCTTGGGCTGCGGTGGCGAGTGGCTCGTGGAGATCGAACCGCAGGGTGATCGCGCTCGTGCCATAAGAGCTTACCGAGCTCATCGCCGCGAGCCCCGGGATGTCTCCGAGTTGGCGCTCGAGGGGGGCTGTGATGAGGCGCGAAATGGTCTCGGCGTTGGCGCCCGGCAGGCGGGTCGTGACCAGGATGGTCGGAAAGGCCACCGATGGCAGGGACGCGACCGGGAGCGCGCGGTAGCCCAAGAGGCCGGCCAGCACCAAGGCCACGGCGAGGAGCGTGGTGGCGATTGGGCGCGTGATGAAGGGGCGCGAGAGATTCACGAGCGGCCGGTCACCCGCGCCCTGTGGGGGGCCGTGGGCAGGATTCGGATGCGCGCCCCGGGGCGCAGGCGCGAGCCTCCCAGGACCACGACCTGCTCGCCCGCGCGCAGTCCGGCGCGGACGACCGTGAGCCTTTGGTCGGCAAAGCCGAGTTGGACCGGTACGTCGGCTACGCGCGTGACTTCGGCGTTCGTGCGGCCGGCCACATTTTTTTTGGGGCGCCCCTTTCGCACGACATAGACAAACGGGCCCTCCGGGCCTTGCCGGACCGCGACCGAAGGCACGACCAAGGCGTCGCGTTCGGTGCGCACTTGCAGCCGCACGTTGACGAAGGCCCCGGGCCAGAGGGCGAAGGACGGGTTCTTGAAGCGCGCCTTCAGGGTCAGGGTGCCGGTGGATTGGTTGATGACATTGTCGAGTACCGCAAGTACCCCGCGCGCGAGCACGACGCGTCGGCCGTCCTTGCGCGCGAACGCGGTCACGTCACGCTTATGCGTGCGCAACGCCCGCATCACGTCGGGAAGGTCTTGTTGGGGGAGACTGAAAAGGACATAGATCGGTTGCAGGGTCGTGATCGTGACGATGCCGCCGGGTGTCGCCGGGCTCACGATATTGCCGGCATTGACGGCGAGAATGCCCGTGCGTCCGGCGATCGGGGCTTTGATGCGGGTGTAGCCCAGGTTGGTGCGGGCAGTCTCGACAGCGGCGTCATCTTGCGCCACGACCGCGCGGTCCTCGGCGACGGTCGCCTTCTGCTCCGCCACGATCTCGGCGGATATGTAGTGGTGCGCGATCAAAAGCTGGTAACGCTTTAGTGTATCGCGGGCGACTGCGAGCAGCGCGCGGTCTTGGTCGCGTCGGGCACGGGCCTGGGCGAGGGCGGCCTCGTAGGGGCGCGCACTGATCCGCGCGAGCAGGGCGCCGCGCCGGACGAAGCTGCCTTGGTGAAAATCGACGGCCTGCAAGGGGCCCGTGATCATGGGCTGTACTGTCACGGTACGATAAGCCTGGACAAGACCTAGCGCGTGCACGGTGATCGGGATGTTGGCCGTTTTCACCGGCGCGACACGCACCGGGGTTGCAGGTGGGGTGGGGTGAGCCTTGCGCGGTCGTTCGACGAGCCGGATTATGAGAACGACGCTTAAGGCGATCACGGAAAGGATGGCGATGCGTTGACGGCGCGACATGTCAGCTTCCTGGTCGATCGATTGGTCGGCGCAGATGCCAGCCGCCGCCGAGGGCTTGGTAGAGATGAATGGCGGCGTCGAGCCGCGTGAGCTCCGCTTGTGTGTAGCTGTTTTGGTCGCCGAGGAGCGTCTCTTCCGCGGTAAGCACCGCGCTCACGTCCACGATGCCGGCATTGAGTTGCGCGCGCACCGCAGAAAGGGCGCGGCGCGCCTCGCGCACCGCCTCTGCCTCCCGGCGTGTCTGTATGGTCGCGTAGTGCAGCGCCGTGAGGGATGTCTCGACGTCCGTGAAGGCGCGGACCACGGTCTCTTCATAGGTCGCTACATCCTCCTGATAGACCGCACGCGATACGGCGAGATTGCCCGTGAGACGACCACCCTCGAACAGTGGTTGGCTTACGGAAGCGGCGGCGTTTAGCAGTAGCGATCCGGGGGCAAGCAGGGTATCGAGGGCGGCGCTGCTTTCGTTGGCCTGGCCCGTCAGAGTGATGGAGGGGAAAAAGCTTGCGACCGCGGCTCGAATGCCGGCGTTCGCCGCTATGAGGTTGGCCTCCGCCTGCGCGATGTCAGGGCGTCGGCGCAAAAGACTCGAAGGGAGCCCAGGCATGAGCCGCGGAATCCTGAGGGACCAGATGTTTTCCTGGGGGATCGTAAGTGACTCTGGCGGGCGGCCGACGAGGATGCCGAGGCCGAGCGTCTCTTGGCGAAGTTGCGACCGCAGGACCGGAATGTTGGCGCGCTCGGAGGCGACCAAGGCGCTTTGTTGGGCGACCGTGACGGCATCCACGGTGCCGGCAGCAAATTCGGCCTTGAGCTGTGCCAGGAGTCTGGTGGCAGCCGCCAGATTGCGCAAGCCTATGGCAAGCGCGTCGCGGTCGGCGAGGATCTGGAACCAGGTGGTCGCGACGGCGGTCACCTCGGTCAAGGCCACGGCGTCGCGGTTGAAGCGCGAGGCCTGTGCATCGGCAAGCGCCTGCCGCAGGGCGTCGCGGTTTTTCCCCCACAGGTCGACCAGGTAGGAGATCTGTGCCGACGCGCCGTAGAAGGGGCTCGGGTTACGGCCACCCGTGGCTAGCGTGCCCGCCGCAGCGCCCGGATGAGGTATCCTTTGCCACTGCGCGTTGCCCGTGGCGCTCACGGTTGGCAATAGCGGGGCCCCCGCGACCTCAGCGTCGGCGTTGGCGGCCTCGAGTTCTGCAGCTGCTAGACGGATGCTGAAGTTGTGGCGCTCAGCCTCGATGATGAAATGGTCGAGCGGCGCTGAGCCGAAGGCCCGCCACCATGTCGCGCTGGGCCAGCGTGGCGGCGCATCCTGCGGGGCGCTTACGAAGCGTGCCGGGTTGGCAAGCCGCGGTGCGTGGAAGGCGGGCCCCACGGCGCAGCCGGAGAGGAGCAGCGCGAGGGCGAGGATCGGGCTTCGCCCGGGGCGGGCGGACTGCCGGTGATGAAAGAGGGCTCGCATCTAGCGTATCGCGCAGACCTCAAGGACTCGCAGCCCTCCGCGGTCGCGGTTTGCGGACTCGAGCGCCTCGGTCTGAGATGTGTTCACGGGGCATAACTGTACAGGGTGCCGCGTCTTTTGCTAAGCCTTATCTCGCCATGACATCCGCGGGATTCGGGATATGGGAGGCGCAAGCGGTCTTTCGGCCTGCGGCCGCGGAGGCGTGGAGGGGGCGCCGACATCGTGGTTCGTATCGTGATGCGGGTCGGGGCGGGAGTGAGGGAATAATCGCGAGCGGTGCCGCGTCTCTTTACCCCGAGGGAGGACCCTCTCCCACACACTCAAAGTACGCGGAGACAATCTCAGTGAATCTTCCACGCAGAACCTTCTTGAAGCAGGCGCTCTCGGGTTCGGCCCTGGCGGTGGTGGCAGGCGCGGGCCTGTTGCGTCCGGGCCAGGCCCTGGCCCGCACTTGGCCTGTCTGGCCGCAGGCGATCTTCCATCAAAAAAAGATGCCGGTGGTCTTGCATGAGCTTTTCGGCCATCGGCCGATCGTTCATGGCGGCCTCCACCTCCACGCGCCGCTCGAGGCCGAAAACGGGGCGGTGGTGCCCATGGTGTTGGAGACCAAGGTCCCTCACCCCGAAAAGCTGGTCCTGATCGTCGACAAGAACCCCTTCCCGCTGGCCACCATCGTGCATCTGAGCCCCGATGCCCTGGGCTTCTTCAATGTCCGCATCAAGATGGGCAAGACCTCCCCGGTGCGCGCCTATGTCGCGACCAAGGACCGGGTCCATACCGTCACCCGCAAGGTGAAGGTCACGATCGGCGGTTGTGGAGGCTAACGGAGGATTTATGCATATCGCCACCAAAATGAAGACGCGGACCCAGCAGGGCATCACCGAGGTCCTGGTGCTGGTCAATCACCCCATGGACACGGGTCTCGTGCGCAGCAAGGTCACGCACAAGATCATCCCGGCCCACTTCATCAAGACCCTGACCATCGCCGTCAACCATAAACCCGCCGTCATCACCGACATGGGGATCGCCATCTCCAAGGACCCGCTCATCGCCGTGAAGCTCACGCACACGAAGAAAGGCGATCTCGTCACCGTCGACTGGATCGACAACGAGGGCATGACCGGGCACGCCCAAACCCATGTGAGCTAGGAGGGATCAGGGG
>JAKAXT010000029.1 GCA_021816425.1 Pseudomonadota bacterium
GACCAACCCCTCAAGCAGGTCGGAATAAGACGCTTCGATCACTTGCACACACTTCACCGGCTATGGTGATGGCTCGATCCCAAGCCGCCAAACGGCGTTAAGCCTCAGAGGAGCGTGGCTTGACAAAGGCGGCCGCGGCCCGCGGTGGCACGCGCATACTTGGAGATTGGCCAGGGTGGCGCTAAACTTCCGAAAGACCGTGGTTTCGGCCCCTTAGTTAGGCACCGCCCCCCGCCCATGCACGAAGCGCCACGCATTCTCGTTGTCCGCCGTGATAATATCGGGGACCTCGTATGCACCCTACCTATATTCGAGGGGATCCGAAGGCACTGCCCTGATGCGCACGTAGGTGCGCTCGTCAATTCTTATAATGTGCCGCTACTTCAAGGCAACCCCTATATTGATCGTGTTCATGTATATACCAAGTCCAAGCACGCGCCGGACGCAGGGCGGCTGGCAATCGCTCGCGACAGACTTCGCCTCATCGCGGAGCTACGCACAGAACGCTACGACGTCGTCCTTCATGCCGGGAGCCGCCCGCGAGCTGAGATGCGCGGGCTTACCTGGCTAAGCGGCATTTCTAGGCAAATCTTAGATCGAGACCAGGGTCGCCCGGTTCACGAGATTGACAGGGTATACGCTTTGCTTCACGCGCTTGGCGCCGCGGGCGCGGCGCCGGCGCCGCGCCTCGAACTTCCTCGGCAAAAGGTTGCGGATGTCCGTGATGCCTTAGCTAAGCGCGACTATGGGGGGGCGATCGGCCTTCACATAAGCGCGCGTGAAGATGAGAACCGGTGGCCCCTCGAAAACTTCGAGTCCTTGATCCGCATTGGCGCCGAACGCGGATTGCGGTTCGTGCTATTTTGGGCGCCGGGCGAAAGTACGCGCCCTGAACATCCCGGAGACGATGATCGCGCCCGGGCATTACTAGGACGCTGTCGTGCGGAGCCTGTGATCGGTTATCCAACAGAAAATATTTTAGAGCTCGCAGCCGGGCTTGCCGCTGTTCGAAGACTCGTAGGCTCCGATGGCGGCCATATCCATATTGCGGCTGCTGTCGGTACGCCTGTCGTCGGCCTTTATTGCGGGCACAAGGTAGCGCGGTGGCGACCGCAGGGCCCGAGCCACCGCGTTCTCGAAGGTGAGCGAGTCGCACGCATCCCGGTTGGCGACGTTATCGACGCGCTATTCCAGGAACCAGCGATATTAGATACCGAAATCGGTGAATCAGACCGGCATGGCTTTGGGTTAGGGACCAAGTAAATGCCCAAGAACCTCCGGCAGCCAAAGATAAGTGGACGCACGCGCACGCGCCTGTATATGGCGGCGCTTGTAGCAAAAAATCTCGGTGTGAGGCGGTCAGTGAGCGGCGCCCCCAAAAACGTCCTTATAAGCCTTTATTACGGGGGGCTTGGTGACACCCTTCTCCTCACGCCACTCATTGCCGCATGTCGGCTGCGGTACCCGTCCGCTCGCATTACCGTTACAATGCCCCCCGCATACGTTCCTCTTTACTCCGGTCGGCCGTATGAAAGTGACGCTATTGGGTTCGATGTGAACGAATGGAGTACCGTTGAACATATTCGAGATAATGGACCATACGATCTAGCGCTCGTTCCCGGAGAGAATCGGCAAGCGTGGCTTGCCAGGGCTGTCGGTGCCAGATGGGTTCGAGGGTTTGTGGGTGATCGGTTTCGATACCGACTTCCACTTGACGAAGCAATACCGTTTCCGAAAAATCTGGAGCCTTTTAGCGACATGTGGGCACGCTTAGCAGGCGGCCCGCCGGCTGAGCGCTATAACCCCGAACACTGGCCACCTCCGACCGCGCGCGGCGTGGCGCCGGCTTTGCCGCTGAGTCCGTACGTTGTTTTGCACGTTGGGGCAAGCTCTAGTGCAAGAATGTGGGAGGAGGCGAAATGGCGGCAGCTAGGTGATGCGTTGCAGGGCGCGGGGCTAACGGTCGTTCTTACCGCAGGCCCTGGGCAGGCGAGCCTGATAATGAAAATCGGCGCCAGGCAATCGTGGCAACAATATCCCGGCAACCTATCGTTAGTAGGGATGTGGCACCTGCTTAAGGGGGCGGCGTTGGTTATCGCACCAGATACGGGCATCGCGCATCTTGCCAAGGTCACCCAAACGCCTGTGATCGTGCTTTTCGGCCAATGTGATCCACGACTTTACGACCCGGGCGCGTTTTGGGCCGGCCAGTCGTACCGAGCGGTAAGTATCGGCAAGCTTGCGTGCCACGATCAAGACTGGTTTTCGAAAAGGCCGTCGCCACTTGGCGATCTTAAACGATGCATGCGAACCGCTGAAGAGTGTCAACATGGGCAGCGGTGCATGAAAGACATCGAGGCCAAAGAGGTCGCTCAGGTGGCGATGGCTTTTATTGCGCAATAGGTGCAGATGACATTTTGCAATGTCTCTCGAATAGGCCGGGTTAACGATATGACTGGTACTGTTACAGCAACGACCGCCCCTAAACCTTTAATCTGATTAGTCGTAGCCAAAATTATGACCGAAGATAAACTTTTCGATGTCCCGAACAAGAAGGGATTCCTTCTTCTTTTGGCCGCTTTCTGGCTACTCGCATTTGTTTGGCCTTTGCCACACACGATAGCGCTTCGGAACATTCTTTTGGCAATTGTGGTAATTTTTTGTTTCCCTAGAGGCAGATGGCGTGAGGTGGTGCATAAGACCCGCAAGGCGGTTGCGTGGCCCATGCGATTCTATCTTGCATTTACCGGCTGGATAGTTTTCGTTGCGGCGTTCGTCTCCCCGTTTCCCGCGTGGAGCTTTAGCGAGATCAATTCTCAATGGCTTACTGCTTTCCTTGCGCTTTATTTAGGGGTCGTTTTTGCCTTAGCGGAGGATAATGGCGCTACGGCAAAGCTTGCGCTGCAGTTGTTTCTTTCAGCTCTCGTTCTCCATGTTTTGGTACTTGATGGGCAGGGCTTGTGGTTGTCGATTCGGAACGGAGGGGTTCCGGAAATGGCGCGCCTGACGGGCCTTCTAGCGGGTCCCGGTAAGGGTGACTATATTACCAACTTCGTTCTGGATGCGTGTATCGCGGAATTGTCTTTACGGATCGAGGGTAAGCGCTTTTTTGTGTGGCCAAAATGGCTCTTGCTGTCGCTTATCAGTGTCGGGCTGGTAGCGGTGTACTTTGAGGCAAAACGAAATGACCTTATAAACCTCGTGACTCTGTTGGCGTTCTGCCTATTTATTCTTGGCAGAAATCGTCTCGGTCCGATCACGGCGGGCAAGCTCATGGGCATTGTCGGCGCGGTCAGTGCCGTTGCGTCTTTGATTGTCCTTGACATCATGTTCGACTCGCGATGGGATACATTGTTCGCGACTATCCCTATCGCGCTTGCCATTCATTCGCATACGGCGTGGTTAGATCCAGCGCATTTACCCCTACCGCGGCTTCCGAACGGAACGGCTGTAAACGGCTCGAATTATCTTCGAATAGCGTGGATTCGCGCTGGCGTGGGCTTTGTTATACATCACCCCCTGGGGATCGGTTACGGGCGAAGCGCCTTCGGGCACGCAATGCGCCTGCAGTACGGGGCGATCGCGCGTTACCTAAAGTCGTCGAACGACACGCTGGTAGACACGGCGGTCGGAACGGGTGTTGTGGGCATTTTCCTGTGGCTTGCCTGGCTCGGTTCTTTGGCGCTGCATGGATGGCGTCGTGTTTGGAGCCGGGAGGACAACTTTTGGGCGCGGTTTATTCTGTTGCTCGTGCTTGACGCAGGCCTTCGCAGCCTTGTTGACTCGAACCTTCGAAATTACACTTTATCGCAATTTGCTTTCCTTATCGGGCTTGCGGCGCCTCTCGCTGTGCCCCAGCGCGTAGCGCTTGCAACCGCAGAGATGGTGGCGCGGAGCAGCAACGAACAGGGGGGCCTGGAGAAAAGCGGGGAGATGGGGCGATAGCAACCGCGATTAGGAGGCACGCAGTCGACCCGGGGGTGGGATAAGCGGCTTTTTCGTTTCCTGGTAGGCGCGGGACTTAAGGGCGGGCGGGATTATGGTCAAGGGCGTGGTCTCGAAAGAGGCTTTGAGGTCGAGGGTCAGGGGAGCGGGCTGCGCATTCGGAGGCGCGCGCAAGGGGTCTTCGTGCGCTTGAGCGTCATCATCATTACACGCGACGAGGAGGCGATGATCGGTCGCTGCCTGGCATCGGTCTCGTGGGCGGACGAGATCGTCGTTGTGGATTCAGGGAGCACTGACCGCACAACGGCGATCTGCCATGAATACGGCGCCAGGGTGGTAGTGACCGACTGGCCCGGCTTCGGTCCCCAGAAGAACCGGGCGCTGGATCAGGCGACGGGGCAGTGGGTCTTGTCGCTCGACGCGGACGAATATCTTTCGCCGGAGGCGCAAGGGGAGATCCGGGCGGTGTTGGCATCCGAACCACAGGCCGATGCCTTTCGCATGCCGCGCTCGTCAAGCTACTGCGGCCGCTTCATGCGGCACGGAGGCTGGTATCCGGACTATGTGACGCGGCTCTTTCGGCGTGGCCGTGCGCGATTTAGTGACGACATCGTCCACGAACGGCTCTTGGTCTCCGGTCCTGTCGAGACGCTCCACACACCGCTCCGCCACGAGACCTACCGGGACCTGGAAGAGGTACTGCACAAGATCGATAGCTACTCCTCGGCGGGGGCCGCTATGGCGATTCGAGCGGGCGAGCGGGCGGGCATGGGAAAGGCGCTCGCGCATGGTTTCTGGTCGTTCGTGCGCACTTATTTTCTGAGAAGGGGCCTGCTAGACGGCGCCGAAGGCCTGATGCTTGCCGTATCCAACGCCGAGACGACCTATTATAAATACGTGAAGTTACGCGAACTCACCAGGGCCCGAGACAGATCATGATTCCGCGACTCCATGACACGCTGGCCGGCGGGCCTGCGACTATGGCTTGCGCGCGGACCTGGGAATGGTGATGAAAATACTTCTCGTCAAGACCTCCTCGCTCGGTGATGTCGTCCATAACCTTCCCATGGTCACGGACATCGTGGCGGCGCGGCCCGGCATCACGATCGACTGGCTGGTGGAGCCCGCCTTCGCCGACATCCCGGCCATGCACCCGGCCGTGCGTTCCGTGATCCCGGTGGACCTGAGACGCTGGCTTCGCGCGCCCTTCGACCGCCGGACGTGGCGGGGGATCGGGGCGCTGCGCGCGACACTGCGGGAGACGCCTTACGACTTGATCCTGGATACGCAGGGGCTCGTAAAAAGCGCGGTCGTCGCCCGCCTGGGGCGCGGACCGCATTACGGGCCGGATCGTCGGTCGGCGCGCGAGCCCCTGGCGGCCACCCTCTATGACCACGGCCTGGCCATGAACTGGGGCCGGCACGCGGTGTGGCGTAACCGCATGCTGGGGGCAGGTGCCCTGGGTTACCCGCTGCCCGACACGCCGCCCGATTACGGCCTGGTCATCCCTCGACCCGGGAATCACGCAGTCGAACCCACGTGCGTCGCCTTCCATGCCACGAGCCGCGCCTCGAAGCTGTGGCCGCAAGGACATTGGGTGGCGCTCGGCCAGGCGCTTCGGCGCCAGGGCTTCCGCATCCTGCTGCCCTCGGGCAACGCCCGCGAGCAGGCGGCCGCCGAGACGATCGCGCAAGCGATCGGTGGTGGCGCGCAGGCGCTTGGGCGCACCAGCGTGCGGGCGCTGGCGGACCTGATCGCCTGCGCGCGCATGGCGGTGGGCGTCGATACGGGACTGCTGCATCTGGCCGCGGCGCTTGGACGGCCCACGGTCGGCATCTTCTGCGACAGCGACCCGGCGCAGACCGGCGTGCTCGCCGCGCACGCCGCCAATCTGGGCGGGTTCCAGGCCTCTCCGCGCGTTGATGAGGTCTTGGGCGCGCTCGAGCGACTCGGGATCCTACGCGCGGCATGATCTGGTATACGCTCATCACCCGCCTGTTGCTGCCGTTCGCCCTCATACGGCTTTGGTGGCGCTCGCGACATCACCCCGACTACGCCCCGCGCTGGGCCGAGCGCCTGGGGTATGGCCCCGCGATCGAAGGCGGGCCGATTTGGGTCCACGCCGTATCGGTGGGGGAGACCCGGGCGGCAGCGCCCCTGATCCGCGCGCTGCTGGAAGAGCACCCGCAGATACCCCTGCTCATCACCACGACGACCCTGACCGGCGCGGCGCAGGTGGCCATGCTGTTCGGCGATAGCGTCGTCCACCGCTTCGCGCCTTTCGATCTGCCGGGGGCGGTGACGCGCTTCCTCGATGCGACGCGGCCGCGCGTCGCGATCATTCTCGAGACCGAGATCTGGCCGCGGCTTTTCATGACCCTGCGAGCCCGCGACATCCCGTTGTTTCTCGCGAACGTGAGGCTGTCCGAGCGATCCTATCTGCGCTATCGCCGCGTCGCGGGGCCGATCGCCAAGATACTCGGCATTCCCGCCGTGATCGCCGCCCAGTCGCCCGCGGACGCCATGCGCCTGCGCGCCCTGGGCGCGCCGCCGAGGCGGGTTCATGTGACCGGGAACATGAAATTCGAGCTGTCGCCGACCGCGGGCCTGCGCGAGGCGGCCCAGGCGCTGCGGCTCGTCTTCGGCGAGCGACCGGTGTGGGTCGCGGCGAGCACCCATCAGGGGGAGGAGGAGATCATCCTCGGCGCCTACGCGGTCTTAAGCCGAGGCTTCCCGGACCTCCTGCTCGTGCTCGTGCCGCGACACCCGGAACGCTTCGAATCCGTGGGCAAGCTCGTGCGCGCGCGCGGCATGACCGTCGTGGAGCGAAGCTCGGGTCTTCCCGTGACCATGGGCACGCAAGTCCTGTTGGGGGACACGATGGGGGAGCTCATGTTGTTTTTCGCGGCCGCCGACTGCGCCTTCATAGGCGGCTCGCTCATCGCCACGGGCGGCCATAACCCGATAGAGGCCCTGGCCCTGGGGATCCCGGTGGTATTCGGCCCTCATATGTTCAATTTCGCCGAGATCGCGCGCCTCACGCTTGCGGCGGGGGCGGGGATTCAGGTGGCGGACGAGGACGGCCTGATCGCGGCGTTAAGGACCTATCTCGGCGATGCGGCGGCACGGGATGCGGCGAGCAGGGCCGGTGAGTCGCTCGTGCGTGCCCACCAAGGGGCGCTTGGTCGCACGCTTTCTTTGCTCGAACCGCTTCTCAGCTGCTCGATCCCGCCCTTGGCAGATTCCTGATCTCGCGAGCGAGATCGCGGAAACGCGGGTGCGTGGCGGCACGCAACCACTCGAAGATCGCCGACTCCACGGACGCCACGCGCACGCCCTCGTGGCTCATGCGCGCAAGCGCCTGATCATGGTCGTCGCGACTCCGACTGGCGCAGGCATCGGCGAGAACGAAGACGTGGCGGTCGCGCGCATGAAGATCGAAGGCCGTCTGGAGCACGCAGACGTGGGTCTCGATGCCGGCCACGACAATCTGATCACAACCCGCGTCCAGGGCGCTTGCGATGGCCTCATCGGCACAGCAGGAGAACGTCATTTTGTCGAGCGGGCACAAGGTGTCGGGCAAAGCCGCGGCAAGCTCCGGGACCAGGGGACCGAGGCCCTGCGGATATTGGCGGGTCACGACGATCGGGATGTCGAGCAGTGCGGCGGCGCGCGCAAGCAGCGCGATGCGGGCAAGGAAATTGGCCGACGACGGCGCCATGGCCGCGTAGAGCCTGGTCTGAAGGTCGACCAGGAGAAGGAGGCTGCGACGCGCCTCGATCAGCATGGCTAGTAGCGCGCCATGGTCTTGTCGACCTCGCGCGCCCAGGCCTCGATGCCGCCGCTCAGGTTCACGACATTCTTGAAGCCGTTGTGTTCGAGAAATTTCCCGACATGAAAGCTGCGCACGCCCGTGTGACAGTAGACGACGACCTCGCGCTCGGGATCGAGGTCGTTCATGGCCAAGGGGACCTGCTGCATGGGGGCGTGCAGGGAATTGGGGATGGCGCAGAGGTTGCGCTCCCACGGTTCGCGTACATCGAGAAGCACAGGGGCCTCGCCCGCCTTTATCTGGGCGTCGAGGTCTTGAACCGAAATCTCACGCATGGCGTGCTAACCCCGAACTAAAAGTAGAATCGCTCCCGCTTGGGCGCGTTCGTCAAGATCGGAACCTCGGTCTCGAACAAAGACCGCTCGCTGTAATGATCGGCATGCTCGCGGACGATGAGGCGCGCCTCCATCGCCGGCGACTCGCCGACGATCACGACCATGCGGCCGCCCACGGCGAGCGATTCGCGGAAACTCGGATCCGGGCCCAGGGGCAGGGCACCGCTCACGAGGATGGCGTCATACGGCGCATGTCGCGGCCAGCCGCGCGCGGCGTCTCCGACCTCGAGAAGCGCGTTGGCAACGCCCTGCGCGGCCAGACGCGCGGCGGCGCGCAGCTTGAACTCGGGGACGATCTCGACTGTGGAGATGAGCCGCGCAAGCCCGCTCATGACCGCGGTGAGATAGCCGGTTCCGGTGCCCACCTCGAGCACGTGATCCGCGGGCTTCAGCGCCAGGGCATCGACGAGGCGCGCGTCGAGCATCGGCGGGAACATGATCTGGCCGCGGCCTATGGGGATCGCGGCATCGGCGAACGCCGCAGCCCGCTTGTCCTCGGGAACGAAGTCCTCGCGCGGGACCGTCCGCAAGCGCTCGAGCAGGCGTTCATCCAGCACCTCGCAGGTGCGGATCTGTTGCGCGACCATGACGGAACGCGCGACGTCCAGGGGTGTTTGAGACATGGGTAAAGGGAATCCAGAGCCCGAGTTTCGAGGTTAAGCCTTTTGCCTTAAGGACGCAAGCGGCTCCTTGCAATCGCCGACTAAATCCATTAGGTTTGACGGACCCTTATGGACGGGCCTTCCGGTCCGTGATCGGCGCGTTGCACGCGCCTCCGAACTCTCTTGCAAAGGACCCTTGGCGATGAACGCCGACCCACGAACGCTATCCCCCCTCACTCGCGCCTTGGACACCGCCATGACCACGCCGTTTCCGGCCTCGCGCAAGGTCTATGTACCGTCGGATGGGCCCGTGGCGTTCGCGGTCCCCATGCGTGAGATCGCGCTGGAAGCGACCCCGGCTTCGCTGGGCGCGGAGGAAAACGCCCCCGTGCGCGTGTACGACACCTCCGGGCCCTACACGGACCCGGCCGCCGTCATCGACCTGGCGCGGGGGCTGCCCAAAACGCGGGCGCAATGGGTGGCCGCGCGCAACGACGTGGAGACCGGCGGGATATCGTCGATCTTCGCCCAGGAGCGCCTGAACGATCCGGAGACCGCGGCAATCCGCTTTCCGGGGACGCGCACGGCGCTGAAGGCGCGACCAGGGGCACGCGTCACGCAAATGCACTATGCCCGCCGCGGCATCATTACCCCCGAGATGGAGTATGTCGCGCTGCGCGAGAACGGCGGCGTCCGGGCGCGCGGGCCGAACGCCATCACCCCCGAAATGGTACGCGATGAGGTGGCGCGGGGACGAGCCATCATTCCGGCCAACATCAACCATCCGGAACTCGAGCCCATGATCATCGGGCGGCGCTTCCTCGTGAAGGTGAACGCCAATATCGGGAATTCGGCTTTGGCCTCGAGCATAGAGGAAGAGGCCGAGAAGATGGTGTGGGCGACCCGCTGGGGCGCGGACACGATCATGGACCTTTCGACCGGCCGCCACATCCACGAGACCCGCGAGTGGATCATTCGCAACTCGCCCGTGCCCGTGGGCACGGTGCCGATCTATCAGGCGCTGGAGAAGGTCGGGGGCGCGGCCGAGGAGCTCACCTGGGAGATGTTCCGCGACACCCTGATCGAACAGGCCGAGCAGGGAGTGGACTATTTCACCATCCATGCGGGCGTGCGGCTGCCTTTCATTCCGCTCACCGCGAAGCGCCGTACGGGCATCGTCTCGCGCGGCGGCTCCATCCTCGCGAAATGGTGCCTCGCGCACCACGAGGAGAACTTCCTTTACACCCATTTCCGCGAGATCTGCGAGATCATGAGCGCCTATGATGTGTCATTCTCGCTCGGTGATGGGCTACGTCCCGGATCGATCGCGGACGCCAACGACGAGGCGCAGTTCGCGGAGCTCGACACCCTGGGCGAGCTCACCAAGATCGCCTGGGAGTACGATGTGCAGACCATGATCGAGGGCCCGGGGCACGTCCCCATGCACCTCATCAAGGAAAACATGGATCGCCAGCTCGAGTCCTGCGGAGAGGCGCCGTTCTATACCCTGGGGCCGCTCACCACCGACATCGCGCCGGGCTACGACCACATCACCTCGGCGATCGGCGCGGCCATGATCGGCTGGTATGGCACGGCGCTGCTCTGTTACGTGACCCCCAAGGAACATCTGGGGCTGCCCGACCGGGAGGACGTGAAGGACGGGCTCATCGCCTACAAAATCGCGGCCCATGCCGCGGACCTCGCCAAGGGGCACCCGCAGGCGCAGGCGCGCGACGACGCGTTGAGCAAGGCGCGCTTCGAGTTCCGCTGGAAAGACCAGTTCCACCTGGCGCTCGACCCTGAGCGGGCACAGGCGCTGCACGACGAGACCCTGCCCAAGGAGTCGGCCAAGGTCGCGCACTTCTGCTCCATGTGCGGACCGAAGTTCTGCTCCATGAAGATCACGCAGGAAGTCCGCGAGTACGCGCAGGCGGTCGGCACGACCCCCGACGCGGCCCTGAAGGAAGGACTCGCCGTCAAGGCCCAGGAATTCAAGGCGTCCGGCGCCAAACTGTACCGGAAGGCGTAGGTGGCGACGAAGGCGGCCGGTCCGCGCGGCGGACGCTCTCCGTCCCGCCGTGCGCGGGCGATAGGGCTCGCGGACCCGACGTATCGCGCGAAGGGGCGCGGGACCCGGGGGTCCGTGGCATGAGCACGGCGTTTCCGGTTAAGGTGGCGGACGAGCGCGGGAAATGCGGGACCTGCCCCTCGATCTGCTGCCGATACATCACGCAGAAGATCGCGACACCGCGGGCACGCAGCGACTTTGAGCACCTGCTATGGCAAGTGAGCCACCAAGGCGTCGAGGTCTACCAGGATGAGGACGGGTGGTTCCTTCTCGTGCATTCGCCGTGCACGCATCTCGAAGCCGATGGGGCCTGCGGCATCTACGAGGCGCGCCCCCCGATCTGCCGCGACTACTCCAACGACTTCTGCGAGCGGGACGAGCCCGCCGAGCGTCACTTCCGGGTCCATTTCCGCGACTACGCGGCACTCCTCGGCTATTGCCGCAAGCGCTTCAAGAGCTGGCCGCGGTCGGCTTGAGCCCGGCTTCGTGGTCGCCCTTTGGGCGGCCACGCAGGGCATGCCCGCCTACGCCCACGGCGCCCCGAAGATCGCGGTGTCCGTGCGCGGCGATCACTACCACATGAGCCTGAACCTCATCCTGCACGCGTCGCTCGAACGCGTCTGGCATGTGATCGCCGATTACGCCGACATCAAGCGCCTGAACCCGGCGGTCAAAAGCAGCACCGTGAGCCGGCGCGACGGCATCACGCTTTTGCGCATGCACATCAGAAGCTGCGTGCTTTTCATCTGCTTCCCGGTCACGCAGACCGAGGCCATGACGACCGACCGGGACCGATGGGTCCGGGGCATCATCATCCCCCGGCTTTCGAGCTTCCGGTCGGGGGTCTCGCGCTGGCGGCTGCGTACGGTGCCGGGCGGCACCGAGGCGCACTTCGGCGCCTCGCTCACGCCGTCCTTCTACATCCCCCCCGTCATAGGGCCGTGGCTCATCCGGCGAAAGCTCCGCGCCGAGATGGACGAGACCGCGTCCCGCCTCAAAGCCTGGGTCTACGCGAAAACGCCATATAAAGCATAGGGCCGATGAAAAGCGACGCGGCGAGGGCGAGCACGAGCCCGCCCATGACCGCGGTCGCGAGCGGCTTCAGAAGATCGGTGCCATGACCCACGCCCACGGCAAGCGGCAGGAAGCCGAGGACATCGGCGGCCATGGTCATGAGGATGGGCCGCAGCCTGCGGCGGGCGGCGAGCTCGATCTGGAGGCGGCCCGGGGGGCTCTTGTAGTGACGGGCCTGGCCGAAGATCAGGATGCCGTTATTGACGACGATCGCGAACACGAGCAGGAGGCCCAGGAACGACGTGCTGTCCAGGGGGATGCCCCGCACCCACAGGGCGGCGAGCGACCCCAGGGCGCTCAAGGCGGTCGCCACGAGCACCGCAAGCGCCGCACGCTGGGCGCGGAGCTGGTACCCGACCAGCACGACCAATACGAGCAGGGCGAAGATCAAGGTGAGCTCCATCTGCGCGAAGCTCTTGGCCTGCTCCTTGTAGTAGCCGGCAATGTGGGCGGTGATTCCATGGGGCAGGGGGGTCCGGGCGATGAGCCCGCGCGCCACCGAGGCGGCCTGAGCAAGCCCCATGGAGCGGTGCGGGCGGATCTCGATGTCGGCAAACGGCACCAGATTCTGGTGGGTGATGACCGGGACCTGGCGCCGGGTGTGGGCGGTGGCGAAGGCCGCGAGGGGGGCGTAGGGACCGCCCGGGGCATGCACGAAGAGGCTCGGGCCCAGACGGCGGCTGATGCCCCCCGACGGCCGTGTGCCGACGGCGATCGGGAGGATCTGCGCCCCGCGCAGGAGATAGCCGGCCGGCACGCCCCAGTAGGCGGCCTCGATCTGTTCGCCGAGCAGCGGGGGCGTGAGCCCGCGTTCCTGGGCGCGCAGGCGCGGGGTCAGCGAGATCGCCGGCCCCGCCGACGAGGTCGGGAAGCTCACGTTGGCGAACCGGTGGCTCGCCGCCAGGCGCGCCTTGAGGCGCGCCGCATAGATGGCGAGCGCCGAGGCGCTGTGCCCGAAGACCTCGACGTCGAGCGGCGAGTGGGCGCCCGACAGGTTGCCGAGCTGGGTCACGAGCAGCTGATGGAGCTTCAGCATGGAGAGGCTCGGGTAGGCGGCCCGGAAGCGGGCGCCGAGCGTGCGCATCACGGCGATCGCCGAGGCGCTCGGTTTCAGGGTGAGGACCAGGTCGCCCTTGTTCGGGGTGGCACGCGGGTTGCCGAGGCTTTGTCCCACGACCACCGAGGCGGTCACGACGGCGCGATCATGGGTGGCGATGGCGACGAGGCCGCGCCCCACGGCCAGGGTCTGGGACGCCGAGCTTCCGACCGTCGTGCGAAACGGCACGGCGATGACGCCCTCGTTCCAGGCGGGCAGGAAGGCCGTCGGCAACACGCGGAACAGGGCATAGGCGGCGGTCAGGATGGCGAGGCTCGCGACGACACCGATGAAGGGTTTGCCGAGGGCGCGGCGCAGGAGGCGCGCGTAGGTCACGCGCCCGAGCCGCGCCGGCCGCCACGCCTTCGAGGGTCGCAGGCGGCGACCGGCCAGATAGGTCGCCAAAAGGGGGGTGACCGACAGCGCCACCGCCTGCGACACGACCAGGGCCGTCACGAGCGCGATGGCCATCTGCCGGAACAGGATGCCTATGGTGCCGCTCAAGAGGATGAGCGGCACGAACACGAGCGCCGAGGTGAGCGTCGCGAAAGTCATCATGGGCAAGACCTCGCCCGCGGCGCGCAGCGCCCGCGCGCGCCGCTCCTGCACGCTTCCGGGACCGTGGGCATGGGTCGCCTGCTCGATCACGACGATGGCGTGATCCACGAGCGCGCCTATGGCCGCGGTTATGCCCCCCAGGGTCATGATGTTCAGGCCCAGATGAAGGAAGTGCAGGACCACGAAGGTGCCGGCCAAGGACAGAGGCACGACCACGAGGGTGGCAAGCGCCGTATCGAAGCGGCGCAAGAAGGCGAGCAGCACCGCGAAGGTGATGATGGTGCCCAGAATGAGGGCCATCCAGACGTCGTGCAGGCTGGCCACGATGAGCCGCGAAAGATCGTAGTCGCGCACCAGGCGCATGTCATGCGGCAGGCCTTTGCGCAGGGACGCGATGGCGCGGCTCACACCCTGCGCCACCTGCTCGACGTTGGCGCTCGCCTGGGCCGCCACCTCGATCAGCAGGCTGTGCGCCTGATGGGCGACCGCCGAGCCGCGCACCCGCGGGGGCGGTCCTACCGTGATGCGCGCGAGCGACGAGAGCGGCACCACGGCCCCGCGGGCGCCTCCCAGGGGGACGGGGACGCGGCCGAGCGCGGCCACCCCCGCCGGGCGGCCGGCGGCGGTCAGCAGAAAGCTGCCGTGGAAGCCCGCCATGATGCCGCCGAAATAAGGCCCCTGGTGGGCGCGCAGCAGGGCGACGATGCGATGAAGCCCGAGGTGATGGCTCATGAGGCGCCTGAGCGACAGGTCGACGTGGGCCTGCGGCCAGCCGCGCCCTATGGAGGCGACCGTGTAGACGCCGGGGACATCGAGCAGGCGGGGCTTTAGCGTGAAGGCGTAGGTCGGCAGCATCTGGCTGCTCGTCTTGGTTTTCGAGACCAGCGCGTATTCCGCGAAAGGATAGATGCTCGGCATCATGAGCCGCACGCTCATATGCGCGGCGGGGGGCAAGGCCACTTGGCCCAGGCGCGCCTCGAGCAGCAGATAGGCGTTGTTGGGCGTGATGGCGCCGTTGAAGAAGACGTGGATCTTGGTAAGCCCGTTGCTCGTCGTCGACCGGACCAGGGTCACGTTCTGCACCCCCTTGGCCGCCTGCTCGAGCGGTTCGGTCACCCGCACCAGCATCACATGGACGGGGAGGTAGCCGTCGCTCACGAGCACCGAGATGCGCGGGAAGTTCACGTTCGGAAAGACGCTGCGCGGCAGCGCCTGAAACGCCACGAAGCCCGCGGCGAGCACGAGCACCGCGACCAAAGCCGTGGTGTAACGGTTGCCCCAGAGGGCCTCGAGATAGGCCCTCACCGAAGGATCCGCACGGCCAGCCCGGCGCGCATGCGGGCCGCGCCCGTATCGATCACCAGCGCGCCCCGCGCGAGGCCGCCCGCGACGAACACCCGGTGCACGCCCAACTGGGCGATGGTCACCGCCGCCGGTTGCGCCCGCCCACCGCGCACGACATAGACGCGCGAACGGCCGTGGCGCACGAGGAGCGCCGTGCGCGGGATGGCGATCGCCGTGCGCCGGTGCCCCAGGAGAACGAGGCGCAAGACCTGGCCGGGACGCAGCCGCCCCCCGATCCCGCGCACGTAGGCGCGCACGAGGCCCAGGTCGTCCAGGCGTGCGCCGATCGCGTACACGCGACCGGCGGGGGCCATGGCGCGACCGTGATCCACCACGCGTCGCACCCGCGCCCCGACATAGAGACGGTCGGCCTCGCGCATGGTAAGCGAACAGGTCTCGTAGAGGCCTCCCGCGCCGCCGATCGCCACCACATTCGCGCCGCGCGCAAGCAATACTCCAGGCGCCGCCCGATATCGCACGGTGCCCGCGAAGGGGGCGCGTACGGTGCCGCGCGCGAGGCGTGCGCCGTCGGCCTGCAAGGCGGCGGCATCGGCCTGCCAGCGGGCCTTCAGGCCGCGCGCATGGGCCGGCGTGACGAGGCCCTGGCGCGCCAGGACGCGGGCCTGTTCATAGACGGTGCGGGCGGCCTCGGTCTGCGCCTCCAGGGCGCGTACGGTGCCGGCGAGGCTCATGGGCAGGAGCCGTGCTATGACGGTGCCGGCGGCGACCAGGGTGCCGGGCGCCACCACGAACGGACCCATGACGGCGTCGTAGGGGGCCTGGATCACCGCGTGCTCGGAGCCATGGACGCGGGCGAACGCCTGGATCGCGGGCCGGTACGAGGCGCGGTGCGCGCGCGCCACATGGACCGAAAGGGGCGCGGCGGCCCAGGCGATGCCCGGCAGGAGCAGCAGGGCCTGAAGCGCGCGCCTCACGGCCGCCCCTTCGACCATGGCGTCGCGGTCGCGGTCGCAAGCGCGAGCGTAGTCGCCGCGCGGGAAAGGCGTAAGGCGGTCATTTTCAGCTCCACGGCGGTAAGCTCCTGCATCAGGGTGAGGTAGGACACGAGCCCGAGGGCATGCGCCGCCCGGGCCGCCCGCGCGGCGCGCGCGGTGCGCGCGAGACTCGCCCTGCGACCCCGAAGGCCCGCGAGCTCGCGCTCGAGACTCGCTTGGGCCGTATCCAGCTGATAGATCTGGGCGCGCGCCTTCGCGAGCCGGGCCACGTAATCCTGAAAGAGCGCCGCGCGGCGCGCGCGGGCGATGGCCACCGCCCCGCGGTTGGCGTTGAAAAGCGGCACCACGAGGCTCAGCTGAAAACCGGCCTCGTTCACCCCCGAGCTGTTGCGGGCGCCCGCGGCCCCCAGGCTCAGGCGCGGGTACTGATCGAGCACGGCCCGCAGCAGCGCCTCGTCGGCGCTACGGTAGGCCGCGACCAGCGCCACCAGATCGAGCCTTCGCGACACCGCGCGGCGAAAGAGCGAGCGCGGGGCGCCCCGCACGCCGTGCAGCGGGGCGGGGCGGGCGATCCGAAGCGGGGCCCACGGGGGCAGGCCGAGCTGTCCGTTCAAGGTGATGCGCGCGGCCTTCAGGGCGCGGTGCAAGGCGGCGGCCTTCATGCGCAGGGCATCTTGCGCGGCCTGAAAGAAGAGCAGCTGGCGGCCGCCGATCAGGTGGCGGCTTGCGTCGCGCGCGAGCATCGGCTCGTGGTGCCCGAGGAGCGCCAGGGCCTTGCGCGCGATCCGCCATTCGGCTTCGAGCCAGTAGACCTGGCGCGCGGCCAGACGCGCCTCGTTGGCCGTCACCCACTCACGCCAGGCGACGTTGTAACGGACCTGCGCCGCGCGCTCCCGCGCCATGCGGATGTCCATGGAGCGCGTGACGAGCCTGGAAAGATCCCAGAGGAACCCGTCGGAAAGGGCCACCGACCGACCCGATGCGCCCACGCCGTAGGGTTTCAGGGCACCGAACCGCACCACGGGGTCTGGGAGGAGGCCCGCGGCGAAGACCTGCGCCCGGGCGATCCGCTCGCGCGCGCGCAGGGCGCGCAGGGCGGGGTCCGCGATCACCGCGATGACCCCGAGCTCCTTGCCGGTGAGCGGCTTGCGAAAATCCAGCGGAAGCGATGCGAGCCCCGGCACCCGCAGGGCGCGCGCGGCCGCCACCAGCGCGCGGTGCGACGGGCCTTTCAGGGCCGCGAGCGCCGGCGCACGCAGGGGTTTGGCGTGGTAGGCGGCGCAACCCGACAGGATCGCCAGGGCGAGGGCGAGGGCGGGCGTACGCACGCTAGCCAACCGGGAGGAGGCTGCGGAACGATTCGACCGCCTTGAATTCGCCGCAATCCTTGTCGGGCCCGCGAAGGTCAGGCCTGCGGATCGCGAGCAGGTGGTGGATGCCGTAGTCCCGCGCGCAACGCAGGACCGGCAGGCTGTCGTCTATGAGCAGCGTGCGCGAAGGATCGAACGGCTCGAGCGCCCGCAGCTCCTCCCAGAAAGGTGAGTGTTCCTTGGCGAGCCCGAGGTCGTGGGCACAAAACACGGCGTCCATGTAGCGATCGATGCGCGTGCGTTGGAACTTCAGGGTCACCGTCTTGCCGTGGGCGTTGGTCACGAGCACGAGCCGCTTGCCGGCCTTGCGCATGGCGTCCAGGAACTCCTCCACGAAGGGCCGCATGGCGATGTGATGGGCGACCTCCTCCTTCAGCCGCGCGATGTCCAGGGCGAGCTCGTCGCTCCAATAATCCACGCTGTACCAGTTCAGCGTCCCTTCCGCGCGCCGGAATCTCTGATAGAGCTGGCTCTTGGCCTCGTCGAGCGCAAGACCGTTACGTTCGGCGTAACGCAGGGGCACATGTTCCTGCCAAAAGTGGTTATCGAAATGCAGGTCGAGCAAGGTGCCGTCCATGTCCAAGAACGTGGTGTCTATGGAGCTCCAGTCGATCATGGTTCGTCCCCCGTTTCGGCATTATAGGAGGCTGCGGCGGACTTAGGCTAGCGGGCGGCACCCCCTCATGCTAGCCTGGGTCCATGACGAGCGACGGCTGCCCCCTCTGTGAACGCGATGTGGCCGGGGCGCTGTGGGCGAATGACCGGTGTTTCGTGATCCCGGCCGAGATCGCGGGCGTGGGGACGATCTGCCGGGTCGTGTGGCGCGAACACACCCGGGAGATGAGCGATCTCGATCCCCTCGCGCGGGGCGTCTTCATGGACGTCGTGTTCGGTGTCGAGGCCGTTTTGCGGGACCTCGCGCGGCCCGCGAAGATGAACGTGGCCTCGCTCGGGAACCTCGTCCCCCACCTCCATTGGCACGTCGTGCCGCGCTACCTGGATGACGCGTACTTTCCCGATGCCATCTGGGCGCCCGCGCGCCGAACGGCGGTCGAGCGCCCCTTGAACGGTCCCGTTTTACGCGCCGCGCTCGCGGCCGTGCTCGGAAACGGGGCGAAAACCCTGCTATAGTTGCGGGAATTCCAGGTTGGGGAAGGGGGCGGCATGCGCCAAGCGCTGTACTTGGCCTTGGACCAGGGAGGTCAATCGACGCGTGCGACGGTCTTCGATGAGTCGGGGACCGTGATAGCGCGCGCCGCCGTGCCGGTCGCTCAGACGAGCACGGGCGACCTCGGCGTGGAGCAAGACCCCGAGGAGCTCGTCGCCTCGGTGCAGGCGGCAAGCGAGCGGGCGCTGCGGACGCTGGGGGCTGACTGCAGCATGCAGATCGCGGCGGCGGGTCTCGCCACGCAGCGATCGAGCATGGTGTGCTGGGACAGCCGCACGGGCCAGGCCCTCTCGCCGGTGCTGAGCTGGCAGGACCGGCGCGCGGCGCCGCTCATGACCGCCTACCAGGACCGCGCCTTTTTGATAGAGGAGCGCACCGGCCTGCGCCTGTCCCCTCATTACGGCGCCCTCAAGATGCGCTGGTGCCTGGATAACCTGCCCGCGGTCCAGGCGGCGCGCAAGGGGGGGCATCTGGTCATGGGCCCCTTGGCGAGCTTCCTCGCGTTTCGCTGCGTGACCCCGCAACCTTTGATCGTGGATCCGGCAAACGCCGGGCGCACGCTCCTCTGGGGGCGCGGGCGCCAGGACTGGGATCCCGAACTTCTGGAGATCTTCGGCATTCCCCGGGAAGCCCTGCCCTTGTGCGCGCCCAGCAGCCATCGCTTCGGTGGGGTAAGGGCGGGCGGCGGCCTCGTACCGCTCACGATCCTTACGGGCGACCAGGGCGCGGCGCTCTTTTGTCAGGGCCGGCCGCGGCCCGACACCATCTACATCAATATGGGCACGGGCGCCTTCCTCCAGCGGCTCGTGCCGCACCAGGGGGTCGACCGGGGCCGGCTTCTGTGGAGCGTCGCCGTGCGCCAGGGACAGGAGGACATAAATGTCCTCGAGGGGGTGGTGAACGGTGCCGGCGCGGCGCTCGCGTGGGGCGCACAGGCCCTGCCCTATCCGGATCTCGCGAAACAGTGCGATGGTCTGCTGGCAAGCCGCGAGGCGCGTCCGCTCTTCCTGAACGCGATCGGCGGGCTGGGGTCGCCCTACTGGCGCCCGGACGCGGTTGCGCGCTTCGAGGGTGACGGATCGCCGACGGCCAAGGCGGCGGCGATCATCGAAAGCATTGTGTTCCTGATTCAGGAGAACATCGAGGCGATCTGTGCCGCCTCCGGGCCCTGCCTGACCCTCGTGGTGACAGGCGGGCTCGCCGCGTCAGGCGGCGTCTGCCAGGCGCTCGCCAATCTGAGCGGGCTCATCGTGCGCCGGCCCTCGGAGCACGAGGCGACCGCGCGCGGGCTCGCCTTCCTGGCCGCGGGCATGCCCCGCAACTGGCCTTCGGGCGGCGACGAACACGTGTTCTGGCCAAATGACGATGGCCCGCTTCACGAGCGTCACGAGCGCTGGCGCGCCCTCATGCCGTCACCCCATGGCTAACATCAGGCGGCTCGTGTCGGCGCGCGCGGGGCGCTCCGGAAGCACGAGCTTGAGGCGGTCCATGACCCGCTCGGCGGTCCGCCGGTAGGCGGTGAGCTTGCCACCGAATATGCTGATGAGCCGCGGGAGCGGGGCATCGGCCAGCAACACGACCTCGCGCGAGCGGGCGTTGAGATTGCCCCCGGACCTGGGCAATACGCGCAGACCCGCGAAGCTCTCCGCCACCACCGTGGACAGGCCGGGAAAATGGGCGGCCAGGGCCCCCTGCAGATAGGCGATCTCTTCGGGCGTGGGGGCCACGAGGGCCGGGTCGCCGGTGTAGAGACGTTCGGTGGTGCCGGTCAAGAGGCGCCCGCGCCACGGGAGGATGAAGACGCCGCGGTGGTCAGGGGGCGCCTCGACGTAGTAGCAGCCCCTGCTTAAGGAGCCTTCGGTGATGATGTGGGTGCCGGCGACGAGATCGTGGGGCAGGCGCGGGGGGCCTGGCAGGACGCGGCTCAGGGTCTGCGCCACCCACGGACCCGTGGCGTTGACGAGCCCGGACGTCTCGCACGACATCACGGCG
Source organism: Pseudomonadota bacterium (assembly GCA_021816425.1). Taxonomy (GTDB): domain Bacteria; phylum Pseudomonadota; class Gammaproteobacteria; order Acidiferrobacterales; family Acidiferrobacteraceae; genus Acidiferrobacter. The sequence continues at coordinate 20,341 of JAKAXT010000029.1, forward strand.
CCCTCGCGCACATAGCGCACCTCGTAACCCGCGCCGTTGCGCTCCGCCCCCACGAAGCGCGTGCCGGTACGGATCTCCGCGCCGAACTCCGCGGCCGAGCGCGCCACCGCATGGGTCAGGGCCACATCGTCGGTCTGCGCATCGCCATAGCGGAAGACGGCCTTGAGGCCCGTGGTGTCGAGGCCGTCCAGCGAGTCCCAGGCGCGTGGCGGCACCCGCTCGAAACCGCCGACGGACCCGCCCGCGAGCAGACGATACAGCAGGAGACCGGCGCGCACGTGGCCGGCCGTGCGCCGCGAGGACGCGTAGATGGGGATGAAGAAATCCTTGCGCGCAACGAGCCCTGGGGCGATGCGAAGCAGAATCTCGCGCTCGCGCAGCGATTCGCGCACGAGCCGGAGGCGGCCCGACTCGAGGTAGCGCAGGCCGCCATGCACGAGCTTCGAGGAGCGGCTCGAGGTCCCGACCGCCAAGGTGTTCTGCTCCAGAAGCAAGGTGCGATAGCCGCGTACGGCCGATGCCTGGGCGACACCCACGCCCTGGATGCCGCCGCCGATGACCACAACATCATAGGACGCGCTCATGGTCCGCGACCCTCCAAGGCTTGAGCGAGCTCGGCGAAGGCGAAGGTCTCGATGAAGCGCACGCCCCGCGCCTGAAGCGCGCGTGTGTGCGGCGCGTCATCCACTTCGTAGACCACGAGGGTGGAGCCTTCGTGGCCCAGAAGGCCGCGTCGCGGCAGGCCGTCCACGTCACAGAAGTGGTACTCGGGCGCAAGCGCCGCCCGGTCCGAGACGCGAAAGTCACGATAGCGTTTGGTGACGAGGCCGATGGCCGGCCACAGGGCGCGGGCGGCCACGAGCACGGGGCGTGAAAACGAGATGAGGACGGTCTGGGCGAGCACGGGCTTCAAGATATCATGCACGGCCCGGACCACGCGCCCGGGCCCGAAGCGGCGGGCGGCCTCGCGCTTGATCTCGACGAAGACGGTAAGGGCCGGATGGCTCGCGAGGAAGGCCGCGAGCTCGGCCACGCGCGCCACCGGGACGACCGGGCGGGAGGCAACGGCCGCCTCGGGCCACGACACGGAAAAGGTCGCCACGGCCGCGAGATCGTAATCGGCGATCGCGCCTTCGACCCCGCAGAGACGGCGACAGTCGCGGTCGTGAAACAGGACCGGCACGCCGTCTCGCGTCATCTGCACGTCGACCTCGATGTAGCGCGCGCCTGCCGCGACCGCGCCCTCGAGGGCCGCAAGGGTGTTTTCGGGAAAACGGCGCGCATAACCGCGGTGGGCGACCAATTCGAGCATGGGGCCTAGTCTTCGGTGACAGGGGTCTCGCCGAGGCCTGTGGCCCGCGGGCGTACTGTACGCTACACCGCGCGATGCCGCCCTTCAATGCCACGACCGTCCCGTTGGTCTGAAAGGCGTGGCGGGCGCGGGGTCGTCCCGGACATACCCCGGAGCGCTCGGGAAGACGGGGGACCTGCCTGCCCGGTGAGCGACCGGTCCCTCACCTTACGCCGGATGCCTGCGCGATGGGTACCGAATAGACGGGGCTCTTCGGAGAGCGGCGTAAGCGCTGGTATTTAGTGGTGCCCAGGGGCGGAATCGAACCACCGACACGAGGATTTTCAGTCCTATTTGTCCGGCCTAC
>JAKAXT010000133.1 GCA_021816425.1 Pseudomonadota bacterium
AACCATGAACGATCGGGCAGAACGCGCCCCCTTCCGAGCGGGCCACCTTTCGCGTCCCCGCCGCCTGCGGGGTAAAAGCGATCCGCGCCCCGCGCGCGGCCCCGGTCCTGCCAGGGGGGGCGTCATGAACCTATCCGAGATCGAGACGGACGTCCTCGTCATCGGCGGAGGAGCCGCAGGCCCCCTGGCGGCCGTCAGGGCGAAGGAGGCCGATCCCGGTCTGCGCGCCCTTACCCCGCGACCCTCTCCGGCGGCATGCCGCGGCGCGTCGGCTCCGCGCGGGCGCTCGCGATTTCCCCCGCATGCTGGTGAGGGACGAGCCCTCCGGTGCCCTGGACGCCCAGCCCCGGTCGTTGACGCAGGAGGGTCTTCCCAAGATCTGGGAGGAGTTCCGGGCCGCGGGGCTTTTCGTGACCCACGGCGTCGATGAGGCGGCCTATCGCGCGGATCGCATCCTCATCAGGGGCGCCCCCGGCGCCTCGTGGCCGATATCCCCGTCGGTTTGCCGCGCCCCCTGGCCGCGACGTCCGAGTATCTGCGCGGCAAGGCGGCGTGCCTGGCGGGGATTCGGGACGAGGTCCGGGCGACTTTTGGCGGGCGCCGAGCCCCGCGTCGCCTGGAGCGGGGCGCGCCGGGCGGCCGTGACAAAATTCTCGCCTGTCACGGTCGTGTCACAAAGCCTCACTACGATGGCGCCGTTCGTCAGAGCCGACTCGGGTCCGCCGTCGGACCATCCGCAACAACACTGGGGGGAGTATGAAACGCATTTCTCGAGCAACGCTTGCAGGCCTCGTCCTGGCCTGCGCGGGTATGAGCCAAGCCTATGCCGGCAAGGGATTTTTCGGCGGCATGAAGGTCAATGGCGACATCCGCGCCTATGACTTCACGCGCCACTATAGCGGGCCTGTCGCCGGGCAGCAGGCGTTTTCCTTAGGGGGCGCGCTCAATGTCATGAGCGGCTCCGTGTATGGGTTCGGGGCGGGTCTTACGTTCTACACCGCGCACTCCCTCGGCACGAACAACTCGAACCCGGCGCTGGTCGATGGGACGCTCGCGGGCTTCGACGGCATCGATACGCTGGGCCAGGCCTTCGTTCAGTACCAAAATCGCAAGGTCCTGGTGCGCGCCGGCGACCAGTCCATCGCGAGCCCCTGGGTGAATGCCTCGGATTCGCGCATGATCCCGGCCACTTACCAGGGCTTGCTGGCCGCCGTAAAGCCCGTCAAGGGCCTCACGATCTCGGCCATGCGCATCACCCGCTTCAAGAGCCGCACCTCCAACCATTTTTCGCAGACCGACCTGTATAACTCCACCGCGACCTACAATGTCGGCGGCACCGGTGGTCTCGCCGGCAGGACCGAGCCCGGCCTCGCCGCCTTCGGCGTGAACTACCATGGCGCGGGCCTGAAGGCCGGCGTGTGGGGTTATCAGTTCTATGACCTTGCCAAGATGGCCTATGCCCAGGGTTCATACGTCCTGCCGGGCGCCGGGAGCGTCAAGCCTTTCGTGGGCGCCCAGGTGCTCCGCGAAACCGGTTCCGGCCAGCAGTACCTGGGTCCGGTCGACGCCACGGTGTATGGGGCCGTGGCCGGGGTCAGGTACGCCGGCAGCCAGCTGAGCGTGGGTTACGACGACCTCCCCGCCCATTCCGGGACCTTCGGGAACGGTGACGTCGTCTCGCCCTACACCACGGGCTACGCGACCGACCCCTTGTACACGACCTCGATGATCCAGGGCATGGTCGACCGCAAGACCACCGGGCATGCCGTCAAGATCGCGGCCACGACCTTCCTGCTCCAGCGCAAGCTGCGCGTCATCGCGAGCTTCGCCGACTACTTCAACACCGTCTACAGCGGCTACACTTCGGCGCGCACCAACGAGGCGGACCTGGACCTGACCTACTTCCTGGGCGGTGCCCTGAAGGGTCTGTCGGTTCGCGACCGCATCGGCATCGCGCATAATCTGCCGACCGTCCGCCGCTTTGTCTACAACCGCATCATGGTCGAGTACGACTTCTAGGCGGCCGTCGTCCGGGCTGCGGGCCTGAGTGTGTGGCCCGCAGCCCCTTTTCTTGCGTCTCGTAGCGACCAGGGGCTCCCATGGAGACCAATATCGGTGGTGCCGTCACTTGGAAGAGCTGTGGCATAATGGGCGGCAACCCCCCCGTTGCCGGGGAGTCGTACCCATTCTCCGAGGAGTTGGCAGGATCCCCATCGATGGAACCCGCGCAGAACGCCACCAAGATCACGATCCGCAACTTGCATTTCTATTACGGGAAGGAAGCGGCTCTCCACGATATCAATCTCTCCGTCGCCACCAAGATGGTGACTGCGTTCATCGGGCCCTCCGGTTGCGGGAAGTCGACCTTGCTGCGCACCTTCAACCGCATGTACGAACTCTACCCCGATCAGAGGGCGACCGGCGAAATCCTGCTGGACGACCGGAACGTTCTGCTGCCCGGCGAGGACCTCTATCGCCTACGTTCGCGCATCGGCATGGTCTTTCAGAAGCCGACCCCGTTTCCCATGTCGATCTACGAGAATGTGGCCTTCGGCATCCGGCTCTACGAGCGCCTGCCGAAGGCTGAACTCGACGATCGCGTCGAGGAGGCCCTCCGCCAGGTCGCGCTGTGGGACGAGGTCAACGCCAAACTTGGCCAGAGCGGCACGAGTCTTTCGGGGGGGCAGCAGCAGCGATTGTGCATGGCCCGCGCGGTGGCTCTGAAGCCCGAGGTCCTGCTCCTGGACGAGCCGGCGTCGGCGCTCGACCCGATCTCCACGCTCAAGATCGAGGAGCTCATCTACGAGCTGAAGCAGAACTACACGATCGTCATCGTGACTCATAATATGCAGCAGGCGGCGCGCGTTTCCGACTATACTGCTTTCATGTACCTGGGCCGGATCGTCGAGTTCAACGACACGAACACCATATTCACGAATCCGGCGTCGAAGCAGACGGAAGACTACATTACCGGTCGATACGGTTGATAAGCCAGGAGTGACCATGGAGTCCCATATCAATCCGCATATCTCGCGCCGTTATAACGCGGAGCTTGAGGATATCCGTACGCGCGTCCTCCACATGGGGGGGCTCGTCGAGCAGCAGATCGTCGATGCGATGGCGGCGCTGGTGAAGGGCGACTCCGTGCTCGGCGATGAGGTGATCAAGAACGACTACAAAGTCAACAAGATGGACGTCACCATCGACGAGGAATGCAACCAGATCATCGCGCGCCGGCAACCGACCGCAAGCGATCTGCGCCTCGTGATGGCCGTGATCAAGACGATCACGGACCTCGAGCGCATAGGCGACGAGGCGGAGAAGATCGGGCGCATGGCCGTGCGTCTGGCCGCCGAGGAGCGCCCCAAGGATGGCTATGTCGAGGTTCAGTCGCTCGGCAACCATGTGCGGCAAATGGTGCACGATGCCCTGGACGCCTTTGCGCGCCTCGACATGGGGGCCGCGGTACGGGTCGCCCGCGAGGACCGTCAGGTGGACAAGGAATACGATGGCCTCATGCGCCAGATGATCACCTTCATGATGGAGGATCCGCGCACCATTTCCCGCGTCCTGAACGTGATATGGGCCATGCGGGCGCTGGAGCGGATCGGCGACCACGCGCGCAATATCTGCGAGTACGTCATTTATCTCGTCAAGGGCAAGGACGTGCGTCACACGAGCCTGGAGCAGATCGAGACCGAGATCCTCGGCCGCCCGGATTCGCGCCCCCTCTAAGGGGCGGAGGCCTCGCGCAGCCAGCGGGCGACGGTGGCGGCATAGTAGGTCAGGATGCCGTCGGCGCCCGCCCGACGCAAGGCGATGAGCGATTCCCAAACGACCTTGCGTTCATCGAGCCAGCCGTTCTGTGCGGCGGCCTTCAGCATCGCGTACTCGCCGCTCACGTGATAGGCCAGGGTCGGCACGCGGAATGTCTCCTTGATCCTGTGGATCACATCCAGATAGGGAAGCCCCGGCTTCACCATGACCATGTCCGCCCCTTCGGCCAGATCCATCGCCACCTCGTGGAGCGCCTCGTCGCCGTTGGCCGGGTCCATCTGATAGGTCGCCTTGTCGGCATGCCCTAGGGCCTCGCCGGAGCCCACCGCATCGCGGAAGGGGCCATAAAAGGCCGACGCATACTTCGCCGCGTAGGCCAAAATCTGGGTGTGCCGGAACCCTTCCGCCTCGAGCGCGCCGCGAATGGCGCCTATCCTGCCATCCATCATGTCCGAAGGGGCTACGATATCCGCGCCCGCCCGGGCATGGCTCAGGGCCTGCCGGATGAGGACCTCGGTGGTCTCGTCATTCATGACGTAGCCGGATTCGTCGATCAAGCCGTCCTGCCCGTGGATCGTGAAGGGGTCGAGGGCGACGTCGGTGATGACCCCGAAGGCGGGGAGCGCCGCCTTCAGGGCGCGGACGGCGGTCTGCGCCAGACCCTCCGGATTGAAGGCCTCCTCGGCTTGCATCGACTTCTTGTCCTTGGGCACGACCGGAAAGAGCGCCACGGCCGCCACGCCATCCGCCGCCCACGTCCGCGCGGCCTCCACCAGGCGGTCGACGGACAGGCGCTGGATCCCGGGCAGCGCCCCGATGTCCTCGCTCCGGCCGCGGCCCTCCATGACGAATGCCGGCATGATCAAGTGGGATGCCGAGAGCGAGTGTTCACGTACGAGATCCCGCGAGAACCCCTGTCTGCGGATGCGGCGCATGCGGGTGGCGGGGAAGGGGGCGCGACTATGATCAAATGACATGCCGCCAGATTACCGCGCTTACGGTTTGGCGGAAAGGGGGGGCTCGGGACGGGATGGAAGCCGTGCAAGGCAGACGAGCCCCGGGGGGCTCGTCTGCCCCGATTCCTAGCGACGGCCTTTGTTTGCCTTCTTCTTCGATGCGGCCTTTTTCGGCGCGGCCTTCTTCACCGGCGCCTT
>JAKAXT010000030.1:0-19829 GCA_021816425.1 Pseudomonadota bacterium
CCGATCTGAACGCTCGAAAGCCTCCCGGAGATCGTGGCCAAGGAGGCGGTTCGCCCGCCCACGCTCATCGTCATAGGCGAGGTCGTGCGACTCCATGAGCGCTGGAGCCGCCACACGGACCGGGCCCTGGCTTCCGACCTGCGCGCCGCGGGATAAGGGGCGGCGGGCCCCAAGAGGTGCCACCCGCCCCGGGGAGGCTTGACCGCCGCCGCTTATGTCTCGTCCGGGCCGACACCCGGAACCGCATTTTCGGGTGCGTTTGTAGACCGATATCCCGCGCCACGCTTATACTCGAAGCGGCCTCCCCCCGCGAAGAGCAGACATCACGTGTACCACGATGAGCACCATCACCATGGGACGATCGGTTGGCTGCGGGCCGGCGTGCTGGGCGCCAACGACGGGCTGCTTTCGACGGCAAGCCTGCTCGCCGGCGTCGCAGCCGGGCGGGCAAGCCATGCGCAGGTTTTGCTCGCCGGCGTTGCCGCGTTGGTCGCAGGCGCCTTTGCCATGGCGGCGGGCGAGTATGTATCGGTAAGTTCGCAGGCCGACACGCAATCGGCGGATCTCGAGATTGAAAGGCAGGAGCTGAAGAAAAATCCCGAGAAAGAGATTCTCGAGCTCCGTGATATCTATATGGCGCGCGGCCTCGATGCGGCGCTGGCCCGGCAGGTCGCCGTACAGCTTATGCAACACGACGCGCTTACCGCCCATGCGCATGATGAACTGGGCCTGACAGACATGGCGGCGGCCCGACCGAGCGAAGCGGCTTTAGCCTCGGCCTCCGCCTTCGCGTGCGGCGCGCTATTACCCGTATTGACCGCCGCTTTCGTACCCCACGGCGCCGTCCTGCCGGTCCTGTTTACGACCACGGTTCTGCTGCTCGCGATCCTGGGCGCGATCGCCGCCCGGGTCGGTGGCGCCTCCCTGTGGAGAGGCGCCCGCCGCGTCGTTTTCTGGGGAGTGCTCTCCATGATCGCCACCGCGCTGATCGGCCACCTGCTACGATAGGTCGGCGGCCCCTCCCTGCCAGGGCCTTGTTGACGACCCGACCGGGAGGGCTGGAGATCGCCCACGGCCGCTAGGACCGCGCCTCAGTCCTTCACGGGCCTCACCGCCCTCCAGGCCTGCTCGGCCGCAGGGGGAAGCGCGTCCATGTGCTTCAGGAAAAGCGTGATCGCCCACATCTGCCGCCGCGTGAGCGCGGTCTTCCAGGACGGCATGCCGGTCAGGCGGATACCATGATCGATCTTCCAGAAGGTGTAGCCCGGCGGGTCGTCCTCGACGCCGTGGGCACCGAGCTGCGGGGGCTTCGGGTATTCGCCGCGCGCAACCGGGGATGCGGAGGCGTCGCCTTGCGCCGTGCCGTGGCATATGACGCAATGCTCGGCATACAGATGCACGCCCTGTATGAGATTGGCGTCTGTGAGCGGCACCGGATTCGCGCCCCGCGGGGCCTGCGCGCGCAGCGTCGCATGCAGCGAGGTCTTCGCCATCCAGACCTCGAGCGGCAAGGGCTTGCCGTCCGCGTTCGCCGGGACCAAACCGCTCCTTAGAACCACAAAGCCGCCTACCGCCAAGACGATGAGCGTCGCAAGGACGCCTGCCCAAAAAGCCTTCACCTCACACCTCCTCTGTGTCGTTTTGCCCGGCCGCCGGCATGGACCCTCCCTCGGGACCCAGGGACGCGGCCCCGTACCTCAACTATAGACTGTCGGGGCGGCACCGGGGGTCGGCCCAAAGACGGCCCCAGGCGTGCCCTCTCTGGCCCCCCGTTCGGCCCCGGGTTCGTCAGCCCTTGCGGCCCAAGCCCTCTTCCACGGAGCGCACCGCCGCCTGCACGCGCGAGGTGAGCTTGAGCTTGCGGAGGATGGCCTTCACGTGGAGCTTCACGGTCCCCTCGGAGATGCCGAGGTCGCGGGCGATGACCTTGTTGCTCTGGCCGTCGCCCAGGTGCCCCAGGATCTCGAGTTCGCGCGGCGTGAGTTCGCTGAAGGCATGCGAGGCCGGCAAGGCCTGCGGGCCGCTCTGGATGAAGTGCGCGAGCACGGGCGCAAACTCGGGCGCCACCACCATTTCGCCGGCCTCGATGCGCTTCAAGGCCGCCACGAGCCCATCGGGCTCCATATCCTTCAGGAGGTAGCCGCGCGCCCCGTAGCGCAGGGAGGCGACGAGATCGGCTTCCTCGCTCGAGGTCGTGAGCATGACGATGGCGGCCGACACCCCTTCGGCCCGCAGCACCTTCAGGGTCTCGATCCCCCCGATCTTGGGCATGCGGATGTCGAGCAGGACGATGTCGGGGGCGGTCTCGCGGATGCGCGATGCCGCCTGCTCGCCGTCATTGGTCGAGGCCACAACCTCGATGCCGCGGCGCACGAGAAGATGCTCAAGCCCGCTTCGAAAAAGCGCATGGTCGTCTATCAGGAACACCTTCACCGCACCACCTCCGTCACTGCCACCCCCTGCTCCATTCTCCGCGACGGGTCCGGGAAGGTGAGCCACACGCGCGTCCCCTCCCCGGCCTCGTGCTCGACGCGCAACTCACCGCCGATGGCGTGCGCGCGCTCGCGCATGATCGCCTGCCCGAAGTGCCCGTCGTCGCCGTCGGCCTCCCCGGTCGCCTGTCCCGGCCCCTCGCCATCGTCTTCGATCAGCACCCGATAGTCCCCGCCCACCTCGGATTGCAGGAGCACCCGCACCGTCTGCGCGTGGGCGTGTTTTCTGATATTGGCCAGGGCCTCCTGGATCACGCGCAGGACGTGGGTCTCGTGGGTGGAGGGCAGGCCCCCGCGCCAATCCTTCTGAACATAGACCGGGATCCCGGTCTCCTCCTTGAAGCGCGCGATGGCGGTATCCAGGGCCGGCAAAAGCCCGCCCTCGGCACCGCCCGCCCGGAAGTTGCGTATGAGCCCGCGCACCTCGCGATGCGCGATCTCGAGTCCCGCCGAAAGCCGCGCGAACTCGGTGCGGGTGCCGGTATCGGCGTCCTGCTCTATGGTCTCGCCCAAGACCTGGGCCTGGATGCGCAGGCTCGCCAGGGTCTGTGCCAGCGAGTCGTGCAGCTCATGGGCGATGGCCATGCGCTCCTGCAGGAGCGACAGCTCGCGGCGCTGGTCCTGGAGACGCATCTTCTCGATCGCGGCCCCCAGGTGCTGGCCGAGCCCCAGAAGGAGCTCCTCGATGTCGGTCTGTCCTATGACCCGCGCGCGCTCCATGAACAGGTTGTAGAGCCCCACCACCCGCCCCTCGTAACGCAAGGGGATGGCGAGCAGCACGAGCTCCTCGGCCGGGAAGGGGTTCTGACCCCATGAGGTGCAGCAGGCCTCGAGATTGTCGCCGACGCTCAGGGTCCGCCGCCCGACCGCCTGCCCGCAGAGGCAGCAGTCGAGGGACACGCGCCGCTCGTGTTCGACGATGTCATCGGGAAGCCCTATGCTCGCCACGAGCCTCAGATGGCCATCGGCGGTCAAAAGCCGCACGATCCCGGCGCGCACCTCGCCTGCGCTATGGAGCGTGAACAGAAAGCGTGGCAGGAGTTCGTCCAGATCCTGGGATGAGGCGATGCCGGCTGTGATGGCGTTCAGGATGCCGAGCCAGCGACCGATGGTGTGCGAGTCTTCGCGGGTGCGTTCCTGCGTCAGGACCTTCAGGCGATCGCCCAGGGCGTTCACGTCGGCGGCGAGCTGCGCGAACTCGGCCCCCGCGTGCCCCTCGGGCAGGCGCGCCGAGAGGTTGCCACCCCGTACACCCATCGCCCAACGGCGCAGATAGGCGAGCGGGCGCCATAGGGACCGCACCGTGGCCACCCACAAGACCGCGACCACCACGAGGGCTGCAAGCAGCGTGGCGAGCGCCAGAAGGTGGCTCATGTCCGGGCGCGAACCCCCGTCGTAGGCGAGCGCCACGATCGCGATTGCAAGGAGGGTCGCGAGCAGCGCGGGCGCCGCCCACATGAGCCAGAAGCGCCGGGGCCGCGCCCAGCCACGGGCAGGCGGCGTATCCAGGGTGCCTGCGCGCCCCCGCCCGATACCGATCCGCTGCCAAAAGGACCTTTCCATGGAAACCTCGGGCCGAAACCCCGGCGTGCCATACATAAGCGCCACTATACCCTTCCCTGTTGCGGCGTTCGAATCCCGGACGACCGGCCTCAGTCCGCGCGCGCGTAGATCCCCGGCCGAAATACCATGGGCTGCATGCGCGCAAGCCGCGCGAGATAAGGCCCCAGCGTCGCACCCATGTCCTCGCCATAGGACGGGTGCCCGTAATCGAGATCGGCGAGCGACCAGAGGCCGCGCTGCGAGCGGCAGGCCCCGAGCAGCAGATGCACGAGCTCGTCGGCGTCCGCCCCCGCCACGCAGCCGCCCAGCATCTGGCCGGTCTCCTCGTCGTGCACGATCTCGATGAAGCCCGCGCCCGCCCCCTGGACGCGGGCCTTCGCCGACGCCCCATACGGAATATAGACCACCTCGGGGGCGAAGCCCGCGCGCTCAGCCATGTCCTCGGAGAGCCCCACGGCGCCCACCGGCAGGATGGAGTCGATCACGAGCGGCACCTGGTGATAATTGCGCCGCCGCGCGCCGCCCTGCGCCGCGTTCTCGCCGGCGATGCGCCCATCATGCAGCGCCGCCGCCGCCGTCATGGGGCCGCCCTTCATGTCGCCCACGGCATAGAGGCCGGGCACGCTCGTCTCCAGGGTCTCGCTGGTCGCCACGAAGCCCTCGGCATCACACCGCACCCCGAGCGCCCGATAGCCGATATCGTCTTGGCGCGGGACACTGCCCGCGGCCACCAACACCCGATCGAAGCGCTCCTCGCGCCCATCATCGAAGCGCACCGTGACCCCGTTCTGGTCGACGCCGGTGGCGGCCACCGACGTCCCCTTCAGGATCGTAACCCCCGATTCCGAGAGCCTGCGTTCGAGAAGCCGCGCGGCGCGTTCGGAGACCACGGGCCGCGCAAGCAATCGCGTCCCGCGGGTCACGAGCGTCACCTCGGAACCGAAGGTGCGGAACAGGAAGGCGGCCTCCACGCCCACGGCCCCGCCGCCCACGCACAAAAGCCGCCGGGGCTCCGAGGCAAGCAAGGGGACCAGGCGGTCGGCGGCCACCACGCGATCGCCATCCACGGGACATAGAGGCAAAGGCCTGGGACGGGCGCCCGAGGCGAGAATCACGCGCCGCGCCGTAAGGCGCGCGAAGCCCTGGGGGCCCGTCACGCCGATGGTATGCGCATCCCGCAGGCGCGCATGCCCTACGATGAAGTCTATGGCAAGCGCCCTCAGGCGATGCGGGAGCCCGCGCTTTAAGTCGGCTATGAGGTCCTCGTCATGGGCGAGCACCCCCGGGACGTCGCAGCGCAGGTCTCCTTCGAGCCCGCGGCCCGCCAGGGCGCGGGTCTGCACGAGCAGCGAGGCGACATGGGCCAGGGCCTTCTTCGGCACGCAGGCGCGGTTCAGACAGGCCCCGCCCGCCCCTTCGCGCTCGATCAGGGCGACCCGCGCCCCGCACTGCGCGGCCGTCACCGCCGCCTGGTAGCCTCCGGCCCCGCACCCGATCACCGCAACGTCATAGGTTTTCGCCAAGGCAGGCCTCCCGCGGCCGCGCGGAGCGTTCAGGGACCGGATCGAGGGCCGCCGACTTGTGCGCGCGCACGAAGCCCACGAAGGCCTCGGTCCACCGGCAGGCCGCCACATCGCGCAGATGGGCGTAGCCTGCGAGACAGTTCTTGTAGACGATGCCATCGCGGCGCCCACTGATGCCGGTACCGCGCGCGACGTCATAGGCATACGCGGTGTCCGGGGCGATGTCGACGAGATGGGAATAATGGAACTCGTGAGCGGGAATGCTCCCGTGATCCAAGGCCCCGCGCGCCCAGGGATGGGTGTCACGGGCCTTCAGCGCCACATAGCCGTGGCCCGCCGGACGCGCCTCCATCACGGTGTCGGCGGCGATCACGCCGACCATGGGATAGGTGCGCCCCGCGAAGGTGAGGCTCCGTGTCAGGTACATGAGGCCGCCGCACTCGGCATAGGTGGGCAGCCCCGCCTCGATCGCCGCATGGATCTTGGCGCGCAGGGCGCCGTTGGCGCTCAGGGCCTGCGCCTCGGTCTCCGGGAAGCCGCCGCCTATGAAAAGCCCGTCGATCAGAGGCAGGCGCTCGTCGCGCAGGGCGTCGATGAACACGAGCTTCGCGCCGGCCTCCTCCAGGGCCTCCAGGTCGCCCGGGTAATAGAAGCTGAAGGCGCGGTCGCGGATGATGCCGATGCGCACATCCGCCCCGCGCGCGCGTGCGCCGCGCACCTCCGCGGGGGCCTTGCCATCCTCCCCCAGGCGCGCGATCGCCTCCACGTCGACCTGCGCCATGACCGCATGGGCGAGCCGCTCGATCAGATCCTCGGCGCCGTCCCACTCGCCGCTTGGCACGAGCCCCAGATGGCGCTCGGTGATGGCGAGATCCGGCGACTCGTGCACGGCGCCCAGGACCGGGACATCCGTATAGCGCTCGAGCACGGCCCTGAGCTTGCCTTCATGCCGCGCGCCGCCCACGCGATTCAAGACGATGCCCGCGATCGGCATGGACGGGTCGAAGTGCCGGTAGCCCAGCACGAGCGGCGCCACCCCGCGCGTCACCCCCCGGCAATCGATCACGAGCACGACCGGCGTCTGCAATTGATGCACGAGGGCGGCATTGCTGTCGCTGCCATCGAGCGCCACCCCGTCGTAGAGGCCCTTGTTGCCCTCGACCAGGAGCACGTCGGCGCCCAAGGCCGCGTCCTCATAGAGGGCCGTGATCTCGGAGGCCCCCATGGTGTGATAGTCGAGATTGTGGCAGGGGCGGCCCGAGGCCTTCGTGAGCCATAAGGGATCGATGTAGTCGGGACCCTTCTTGTAGGGTTGGACCGTAGACCCGCGCATGGTGAGGGCGCGCGTGAGGCCTATGGCAAGCGTGGTCTTGCCCGAGGACTTGTGGGCCGCCGAGACGTAGAGGCGCGCCGTCATGTCCGCACCAGGGGCTCGCCGCCTTCCGCGCCCGAAGCCTGCGTCCGCGCGCCGTGCGCGCTCACCACGTGATCTTCGAGGCTTTCGGGCAAAAAGGGCAGGAGCCGCACGGCGATCAGCACGATGAGGGCCACGACCGCGACCCCGCTCAGCGCAAGCACGGTCTCCGGCCAATGCGGGACATAGTTGTGCACGACCCCGTCATAGAAGCTGCTTTTCACGACAAGCCCCGGGAACATCTGCAGGGGGTAACTCTGGCCGCCTATGATGAGCACATAGATCTGCGCAAGCCCGCCTGCCACGACCGCGCAGGCGGCGAAGGCGAGCGTGCGGGCCAGGGCGCCCACATCGCCCTGCGGCGCGCGGCGCAGAAGGAGCAAAAGCGGTATCACGCCGCCCACGAAGATCTGGCCGCCCCAGAAGAGCGGGGGGAAGACCCCGCCCGTGACGAGCATGAAGGACTCGACGCCGCGGTGTCCGGCCATGTAGAGGTTGGTCAGGTGGTAGACCGCCACGAAGTACAGGACCGCGGCCACGAACACCGCCAAAAGCGATTTCAGGCGCGCAAGGAGCCGGGCGCCCACGGGCCTACCGAGCGCCTTGAATCCCGCCAAAAGCACGAGCGCAAAGATCGCAAGGCCGAAGGCGAAGGATGTCACAATAAAAAGGGGTGCCAACACGGCGGAGTCGTACGCGCTACGCGCCGCGAGGAACCCGAAAATGGACCCGGTGCCGGTTGTCAGCACCAAGCGCCACAGGAAGGCGAGCACTCCCACGGAATGGGTGTGGGGATTCAGACGCCGCTCCATCATGAACCACAGATAGAAGCCGACGATGACGAGGAAGCCCGTATAGAGATAGATGTTCCAGGCGAAGATCGAGCGGAAGTTCGGATAGAGCACGGCCGCCAGGAGATGCCCGGGCCGCCCCAGGTCGAGCACCAGGTTCCAGAGACCGCCTATGAGCAGCGCCACGGCCAAAAGCCCCGACAGGCGCGCGAGCGGCTTGTAGAGCGAGCGCCCGAACACGGAGGCGATCGAGGCCACGTTCAGGGCCCCGGAGGCCGCCACGATCAAAAAGACCGCGAACACGTGCGGCAGGCCCCAGACGATCTGGTTGTTCATGCCGGTCACGTGATGCCCCTGCGCGCGCATATAGAGCGCCGAGCCCACCCCCGCCGCGGCGACCAGCCCGCACACGATCACCGCGAACCAATACCCCGCGCTGCGCCCCTCGATCTCCCGATAGGCCACCTTCATCGCCGACCGTCCGCCGTTCTCGCCCACAGCCTAGATCCCCCGGTAATGCACGGAGGGCCCAAGGCCCAGATCCGCGCGTATGGTGGTGGTCGCGACCTCGGAAAGCCGCTTGGCGATGGCGCTCTTCGGATCATGCAGGTTGCCGAAGACCATGCCCTTGTGGCCGGCGCGCTCGCAGGCCGCGACGCAGGCCGGGAGCTTGCCCGCCTCGACGCGCTCCACGCACATCGTGCAGCCCTCCGCGGTCCCCTTGCCGCGCGGCGCCCAGGGCTTCTGGTCCGAGACGTTGCGCGCCACGAAGGAGCGCGCCTTGTAGGGACAGGCCATCAGGCAATAGCGGCAACCGATGCACCGGTGCTTGTCGACCAGAACGATGCCATCCGGACGCCTGAACGAGGCCCCGGTCGGGCACACATCCACGCAGGCGGCGTTCTCGCAGTGCTGGCACATGACGGGGAAACTTCTGCTAAACCCGGTCTTGGGATTGGTGATCGTGACCTTGCGTATCCACTGGGCGTTGTCCGGGCCCGGATCATGGGAAAGCCCGTTGTAGTCCTGACAGGCGCGCACGCAGGCGTCGCACCCCGTCTTGCAGGCGTTCGCGTCGATCAGGAGCCCGTAGCGCACCGGCGCCTTGCGCCCGCCCGAGCCCTTCACCACGAGATCGCGCGCGAGCACCGTGACCCCGGGGGCGAGCGTCAGGGCGACCGCCGCGCCCGCGAGCTTCAGAAGCTTGCGACGCAGCGCGTCGGGCTCATGCCCCCCGCCCTCCTCGTCCCGAGGCTCCATCGTCTGCGACCCGTCGCTCATGGTTGTCCTCCCGGGCCTTGGCCCCCCGACCCGCGCAAGGCCCGCGGGATGCGAAACGCAGCCTGCAGCGCCGTCCCGGCCGTGAACCCCTTCCGGGCCGGCACGGCCGCGTGGCAATCGAAGCAGTCGAGCCGCACCCCCACATAGGCATGACAGCTCGCGCAGAACTGCCCCGGCGCGTTCACCGGGACGAACCGGCCGGAGGCCGTGCGCTCGACGTGGCAGGCGACGCAATGCGTGAGCCGAAAGCGCGTATCGCGCGCATCGCGGCGCACGATGTCCTCGCGCACGGCGCGCAAAAGCATCATGTGCGTGCGGCGCATCTCAGCGGTCTTCAGAATGCAGTGTCCCGGGGCCATGGCGATCACGGGGAACGCCACGCGCCCACGGTGGGCCGCCCACACGCCGCTCAAGGCGACCACCACCGCAAGGACTGCCCATAGGCCGGCGCGGACGCGCATCTCACTCTCCCAGACCCATCTGGATGTAACCTGCGGGACACACGTCGGCGCAGATGTGGCAGCCGATGCAGCGCGTGTAGTCCGTGGTCACGTAGTAGCCCAGGGCCTTCTGATCGCGCGGCACCTTCTTCACCGCCACCTGCGGACAGAAGACCACGCAGTTGTCGCATTCGAGGCAGAGGCCGCAGCTCATGCAGCGCTTGGCCTCGGCCACCGCCTGCGCCTCGTTGAGCGGCATGATGCGCGTTCCGCCCTCGCTGAAGATCTCGGCCAGACGGCGCTCGGTACGCGCGATGCGCGGCGTGGCCGGGAAGTGCGCGAGGAAGAGCGCATCGGACTTGATCACCTCGCGGTGCGCGCGGTTCTCGAAGTTGTGCACGAAGGCCGGGCTCGTCACCTTGCCGTCGACCGGCTTCGCCTCCTTCGGAAGCCCCTCGCGGATCTCGAAATGGCGCTTGTCGACGTGCGGCCGCTTCGGCACGGGCTCGCCCCTCAGGAAGGCGTCCATCCCCTCGGCCGCCACCGCGCCATGCCCTATGGCGGTCGCCAAGAGGTGCGGCGTGATGATGTCGCCGCCCACGAAATGCTTCGGGTGGCCCAAGACCTGCAGCCCGGGCCCCGGCGCTATGGCGTGGCGCCCGTTGTCCAAAATCTCCAGGCCCTTCATGTCGGCCACCTGCCCGATGGCGAACACCACGAGGTCGGCGGGGATCTCGATCTCATCCCCCGGCGCGCGCACGCGCTTGCCATCCTTCCCGTGCTCACAGGGCGCGAAGCGCACCCCGGTGGCACGCCCGTCGCGGTCCAAAGTCACCGAGAGCGGCATGATGTTGCCCAGGATCGCGACATCGAGCGAGCGGGCGTCCTCCACCTCGCGTTCCGAGGCCTTGAGCTTGGCCGTCGGCAGCACCGAGGTGAGCGTCACCTTCTGACCGCTATGGATGGCCGCCTGCGTGACCATGTCGGCGGTATAGGTGAGCGGCGAGCCATCGGCCTTCATCCCCGAGAACCCGCCGACCTTGCGCGCCACCGTGGTCACGTCGATGGAGGTGTCGCCGCCGCCCACCACCACGATGCGCCGCGGCACCGACGGCAAGCGCCCCTCGTTGAACTCGCGCAAAAACTCGATCCCGCCCACGCAATTGGGGGCGTTCGCCCCGGGGATCTCCGGGATGCGGCCGACCTGGGTCCCGATCGCCCAGAAGACCGCGTCATAGTCCCGGTCGATCTCCTCGAAGCTTATGTCGCGACCCACGCGCACGCCGGTCTTCACCGTCACGCCGAGATCGAGGACGCGCTGGATCTCGCCGTCCACCACGGCAGGCGGCGTGCGGTAATTGGGAAGCCCGTAGCGCAGCATGCCGCCCAGCTCCTCGCGCGATTCGAAGATCGTGCAGGCATGGCCCTTCAGGCGCAGCTGATAGGCGCAGGAAAGCCCGCCTGGCCCGCCGCCGATGATCGCCACGCGCCGGCCGCTCTCCTTCTGGGGTTTCGCGAAGCGGAAGGTCCCCTTCAGGGCTGCCTCGCCTATGAATTGCTCGACGGCGTTGATGCCGACGTTGTCCTCCACGGCGCGGCGGTTGCAGCTTTCCTCGCAGGGGGCCGGGCACACATAGCCCATGATGCCGGGGAAGGGATTGGCGCGGGTGAGGCGCCTGAAGGCATGCTCCTGCCAGCTCACGCCCTCGGGCGGCTTGTCGAGGCCGCGCACCACATCGAGCCAGCCGCGGATATCCTCGCCCGCCGGGCAGCCATTCTGGCAGGTCGGCGTGCGCTGCACATAGACCGGGCACTTGTAGGACCAGCCGGCCTTGAAGATGTACTCCTGCCACGAATCGGGCTTGGAGTCCCCATCCTGGTAGCGGCGGAAGGTGCGGGCAAGCTCCGCGTTCTGCGTCTCATTGGCCATGCTCATCCCCTTATATGACGGCTACTCTTTGGCACCCAGTACGATGGCATCCCCGACGAGCTGATGGACGCTTACGACCATCTCGCGGGGCAGTCCGTAATACGGCAGCACCTTGGTGAACTGCGACTTGCAGATGGCGCAGATCGCCGCCATGTGCGTCACCTTCTTCTCCTGCACGACGGCGTTCAAGGCCTGCATCCGCGGCAGCGCCCCCTTCACGCGCAGCTCGATCAGGTCGTCGGTCAAAAGCCCGCCGCCGCCCCCGCAGCAGAAGGTCCGATCGCCTATGGTCGAAGGATCCATGTCGACGTAGTGCGCGCACACCGAACGGATCACCGAGCGCGGGACCGTAAACTGGCCGCCCGGGCGGTCGCCCATGCGCGTGGCGCGGGCCACGTTGCAGGAATCATGGAAGGTCACGACCTTGTCGTCGTTGGCGGACATGTCGAGCTTCAAGGCCCCGCGGGCGATGAGCCCCTCGGTCACCTCGCAGATGTGCTGCGGCCGCGGGTAGCGCGGGTCGAGAAAGTCGAACGGCCCTATGAGGGTGCTCCAGAAGGCGTAGGCGACACGCCAGGCGTGCCCGCACTCGCCGACGACGATGCGCTTGACCTTGAGCGCGATGGCCGCCTCGCGGATGCGCATCGCCACCTTCTGCATCTGCTCGCGATTCCCTATGAACATCGCGAAGTTCGCGGCCTCCGAGGCCTGCGAGCTCAAAGTCCAGCTGATGCCGGCCTGATGGAAGACCTTGGCGTAGCCTATGAGGCCGTCGATGTGGGGCTCGGCGAAGAAGTCGGCCGACGGCGTGATCAGCAGCACCTCGGCCCCGGCCACGTCGACCGGGAAGCGCACATCGACGCCGGTCGCGTCCTTCACGTCCTCTTCCAGGCCTTCCAAGGTGTTGCGCAGCGCGGGCTCCGGCAGCCCCAGGTTGTTGCCGACCTTGTGGACCTTGCCCAGGATCTCGTTGCAGTACTTCTGGCCCTCGCCCACCGAATCGAGGATCTCGCGGGCCGCCATCGATACCTCGGCCGTGTCGATGCCAAACGGACAGAACACGGAGCAGCGGCGGCACTGCGAGCACTGGTGGTAATAGCTATACCAGTCGTCCAGCACCTCCTTCGTGAGATCGGTCGCCCCCACGAGCCAGGGGAAAAGGCGCCCCGCCCAGGTGTAGTAGCGCCGGTAGACCTTGCGCAGGAGATCCTGGCGCGCGACCGGCATGTTGCGCGGATCGCCGGTGCCGAGGAAATAGTGGCATTTGTCGGTGCAGGCCCCGCACTTCACGCAGGAATCGAGGTAGACGCGCAGCGCCCGCGACCCTTCCACGAGCTCGCCCAAGCGGCGGATCGCGACCTCCTGCCAGTCATCGACCAAAGTCCCCGGAAACCCCAAGGCCGCCTGGTGTTCGGGCGAGGCCTTGAAGGGCTTCAGGCCCGCCATCGCCCCCGGATGGAGCTCCGGGGTCGGGACGTAGTCCAGAAGGACCGGGACCTCGATGTCGCTCATCGCACCCCCTCGCGCATCGCCGGCGCCGGGGTCCGCGGGCCCCGCTCGGCGTCCGCGGCCTGCGGCGCCCCCTCGGCCTGCGCCTCCAGGCGGCTAGCATCCACCTGGTTACGCGTGGGGCTGAAGAACACCCCGGGGGCGTGCAGGAGCTTGCTGAACGGGAAGATCAGCATGAGCGCCACCACGGACCCCACGTGGACCATGATCACGGGGCTGGCCGGCAGGGGCTTGAGCTTGAGCGCCATCACCCCCTCGATGAAGGCCTTGAAGCCCACGATGTCGACACGGCCCACGAAGCGCATCCACGCCCCCGTGACCGCGATCAGAAGCAGGAGGCCCAGCATGAGATAGTCCGAGGGGGCGCTCACGAAGCGCACCCGGGCGATCATGAGCCTTCTGCCCAAAAGTCCCACAAGCGAGATCAGGAGCACGAAGGCCGCATAACTTCCGAAGGGCGACTCGAACACCACCCACGCAGGCACCGGCACGAAGACATAGCGCAGGTGCTGCAGGAGCACGAGCAGGAGGCTCGCATGAAAGAGATAGCTCCAGATCCACGCCCACTTGTCGCCCCGAAAGAGGCTCGCAAAGAGCGCCACCTCGCGCCCCATCCGCATGGCGACGCCCGTCCGCGTACGCGGCGCGGGCATGGTCGGTATGCGCAAGGGCGCCGGCGTCATAGCGTAGATCGCGACCCGGTACACGACCCCGCCCACGAGCACCACGAAGGCCACATACAGGAGCACCGCATAAACCAGGGTCCACGCCGACATGATGCCCTCCTATCCCCTCACCCCGCTCGCACTACCGCCCGCGCCAGCCACGCGCGCCCCGACCTAGATGCAGCCCGTCGGCTTCGGCAGCCCCGCGATCTTGCAGGCCTGCTTGGCCGGTCCGTACGGGAACAGGTCATAGAGATACTTGTTGTTGCCCTTGTCGGGCCCCAACTTCTTGCCGATCGCCTTGGTGAGCACCCGGATCGCCGGCGCAATCTGGAACTCGTTGTAGTACTCGCGCAGGAAGTTCACGACTTCCCAATGGTTGGGCGTCATCTCGAGGCCCTCGCTCTTGGCGATGATGGCCGCCAAAGGCTCGCTCCAGTCCGCGAGGTTGACGATGTAGCCTTCCTCATCGACCATTATCGTCTTGCCGTCGACTTCGTATGCCATGTTGAACTCCTCACCCCGTTGATTGCGCTTAAAGCCACGATTGCACGGCGTCGTGCTCGGTCACGAGCTTCACGAAGCCCGCGTAATCGACCATCTGGACCCCCTTCACGACACGGCCCTCGCTGATGCCGCGAGCCATGAGGTCGGGCCCCAGGACATACACCGGACACTTTTTGAGGCAGGCCGCTACGGCCTCGCCCGCGGCCGTCCCGGCGGTCGCTCCCACCACGGCGTCCTCGATCAGGAGGACCGCCGCCCCGTCGCTCAGATGCCCCAGGCACTGCACGAGCGTCTGACTTGTGAATGGCGACTTGTTCACGGTATGCAACATCTGCCCTCCTGATCCCCTAGAACGACAACACCACGTCCTGCGCGCTCATGATCTTGGCCATCTCGGCGCGCGACACGATACTTACGGGCACCACGAAGCCGTCCTCGGACAAGCCCCGCTCCACGAGCGACTCACGCTCCACATAGAGCTTCGTTATGTCGTAGTCGTCCAAGGCCCGGTAGGTCGGCGAGAAGTTCTTCATGCCGATCGCGGTGGGATTGGTGCTGGCCAGCAGCTGGTAGACCCCATCGTCCAGGAAGGCCAGGCTCACGTCCTGGTCGAAGGCGGCGCTGATCAGGACCACCTCCAGCGCCTCCAGGGCATAGATCGTCCCGTAGGGGGCCTTGCGGTTCACGAACAGGAACCGCTTCACTACCCCCGGCCGATCCTCGTCATCTGCACTCATACACCCCCCTCAATCCCCGAAGACCACGAGCCGGTCGTTCTGGATGCCGGCCTCGACGAGCTGCCCAAGACCCGAGATCCGAAAGCCCTCGGCCAGGTTCTGCTCAAGGATGCCGCGCCGCAAAGCCGCCGCCACGCACACCACGAGATCGACCTCGTACTGTGTGGCGAGCTTGCCCCAGCGCTCGACGATCTGACGGTCGTCGCGCGGGGGCTCGGTGAGCGACGAGCCGTTGTAGACCCCGTCGTGGTAGAAA
The DNA here is from genome assembly GCA_021816425.1 of Pseudomonadota bacterium. Taxonomy (GTDB): domain Bacteria; phylum Pseudomonadota; class Gammaproteobacteria; order Acidiferrobacterales; family Acidiferrobacteraceae; genus Acidiferrobacter. Next base: position 15,109 of record JAKAXT010000030.1, read on the forward strand.
AACACCCGTGTCACCCGGTGCCCGGCCTTCAGCGCCGCCACCGCGAACTGGTAGGCGGAGTCCGAGGCCTGATGGGTGTAGGGGCCTTCGTTGACCAGGATGCCGATCTTCATCGCCCCTCCCCGTCTAGAAGCGCAGGTGCGTGGAGGCGTTCAGGCTCGCGCGCCCACCACGCCAGTTGTCGATATGGAACTTCGTGAAGGCAAGCCCCGTGAGTTCGAAGAACCGCGGCCAGCCGATGCGGTCGATCCACTCCCCCATGCGCTCCCAGTCGTGGGCGTCGTCCTTGTAGGCATGGATGATCTTCTTCACGGCCGCGGCGACCTCGGGCCAGCGCGGCGGGTTGTTCGGGAGATTCGCCACCACGAGCTTGTGGAAGGTCGGCTTGCTGCGCGCATTCGAGTGCTTGCCGCCCACCCAGATCGCGATCTTGGAGTGCTCCGGGTCGTTTATGAGCATGGGCGGGCACGGCGGGTAGCAGGCGCCGCAGCACATGCACTTCCTCTCGTCGATCTCAAGAGAGCGCGTGCCGTTTACGAGTGCCGGACGGATCGCCGCCACGGGACACCTCGCCACCACCGTCGGGCGCTCGCAGACGTTGCCCACGAGGTCGTGGTTGATCCGGGGGGGCTTCGTATGCTGGATGTTCACCGCGATGTCGGCCTGACCACCGCAGTTGATCTCGCAGCACGAGGTCGAGATGCGCACCCGATTGGGCATGCGCTCGTGGATGAACTCCTCGTGCAGTTCGTCCATCAGGGCCTTCACCACCCCCGAGGCGTCGGTCGCCGGGATGTCGCAGTGCAGCCAGCCCTGGGTGTGCGAGATCATGGAGATGGAGTTGCCGGTGCCGCCGACCGGGAAGCCCGCTTTTCCCAAGGCCTCGATGAGCGGACCGACCTGCGCGTTGTTGGCCAGCATGAACTCCACGTTGCTGCGGGACGTGAAGCGCAGGAAGCCGTCGGCGTAGCGGTCGGCGAGATCGCAGAGCGTCCGGATGGTGTAGACGTCCAGCTGCCTCTGGGTGCCGGCGCGCACGGTCCACACCTCGTCACCGCTCATCGCCACATGGTGCAGGACGCCCGGGCGCGGCCTGTCATGCCACTTCCAGGCCCCGTAGTTCTTCTTCAGGAGCGGATGCAGATAGGGCTCGAGCTCCGGTACCCCCGACTCCACGGCGCGACGTGCGTTCATGACTGGCTCCCCTTGTTATGCGCCCCTTGACCCTTGCGGCTTTCCTCGTAGGCGGCCGCCGCCGCATCCCACTCGTCCATGCGGACGTAGGGGTTGGTGCGCGGATGGCTCACCATGTTGGGATCGAGCGGCAGCCCCACCCCCTCCATGAAGTTCGGAAAGCCTATGCGTTCGATCATCTCGCCGGTGCGCTCGTGTTCCAGGGCGTTGTCAGCGAAGAACTCCATGACCCGTCGGCCGATGTCGACCAGGTTCTCGTAGTCCTCATCGGTCTTCATTGGCAGGAAGGGGACGATCACGGTGCCCAGGGTGTCCCCGATCTTCAGGGTCCGCTTGCCGCCGAGAAGCAGCGTCACGCCGCGGTCGTCACCCGGCCGCAGGGCCTTGGTCATGACATTGATGCAGTGCATGCAGCGCACGCAGTTGCGGTTGTCGACCGTGAGTTTGTCGTCGTCGGAGAGCTTCAGGCTATGCGTCGGACAGCGGGTGATAACGTTGTCGATCACATAGGACCGCCCGCGCGCCGCCACGAAGGCCTTGACCTCTTTCTGGTCGACCTTCATGTCATCGCGCCACATGCCGATCACGGCCATGTCGGAGCGCTGGATGGCGTTGGTGCAGTCGTTGGGGCAGCCGGAGAACTTGAACTTGAACTTATAGGGCATGGCTGGACGGTGCATCTCGTCCAGAAACTCGTTGATGATGCGTCGATGGGCCCGCGGCTCGTCGTAGCAGGAGTGCTCGCAGCGCGCATGGCCCACGCAGGACATGGCGGTGCGCAGCGCAGGCCCCGCCCCACCCATGTCGAAGCCCATCTCGTTGAAGGCATCGAAGGCCGGCTGCACGTTCTGCGTGGAGCAGCCCTGGAACATGATGTCGCCGCTTTGCCCGTGCAGGGCTACGAGGCCCGAGCCGTACTTCTCCCACACGTCGCACATCTTGCGCAACACCTCGGTGGTGTAGTGCATGCCGGGTGCCGGCATGATGCGCAGGGTGTGGAACTCGGCGGACGCCGGGAACTTGTCGGCCACCTCGGAGAAGCGTGGGATCACGCCGCCGCCGTAGCCCACGACACCCACCGTGCCCCCCTTCCAGTATCCCTTCCGGGTCTCGTAGGAATGCTCGAGCTGACCCAGAAGGTCTTTCATCATGGGGGCAAAGGGCTTGGACTCGTCTTTGGCGAGCCGCTTCAAACCCGTCACGAAACTGGGCCAAGGTCCCCCCTCGAGCTTGTCGAGCATCGGGGTCTTAGGCATCTTCTTTCCGTCTGTCATCGCCACTCCTTATGCAAGGGCTAAGGCATGACCGACAGACTACAAAACACCCTCCAGACCGCCTATGCCTCTCTAGGGATAGAATGATTCCGGGGCTTATATCCCTTTCGAGCAGGCCACCTCGGCATCCGCCCAAAGGACGCCCTTACGGCCCTCTCCACCTCCCCCATTTTCCCTCACCCGGACCGCCTTGGGGGCCGCGATTGGCTTTCTTTTCATACCCACAGCGGCCTCGAGCGCTCGACCCATTGCACCCGACCCCTCCATAGGACAGGCCCTATAGAACTTCCCCGCGCAAGCGCATATGCTTTCCCTCTCGATTACGCGAATGGTAGCGACCTGCTATCAATTGTCCGGCGTTTCGCAGGACTGCGTTTTGGTGGATGGCATCAACGGCACGAAGTCCGGGCCGGCGAGCCGTCCCGAACTTCGTGCCTAGCCCAAGGTAATTGAGTGTCTGACGATCCATCGGATCTGTTTATTGACGCTGTCGAACCGAAGGTATGCCGGGTCATAAGCCTTCCCACTCGGCTGTGGGTGTTCGGCGGCCCCGATCCTGGCGATTCCGAAGAACCCCCCCGATCCCTGCGCGCCTCTTTCTGGCGACTCACCCTGGATGCCGCCGGCCGCTGGTCATGGCTGAAGAGCCTCGATCGCCCGGAGAATTACCCGGATTGGTGGGCCTTCGCCGGTTACCATGACTTGCTGGAGTTCGAGCGCGACGCCTGCTATCTGGCGCGCGGGGTCCTCCTGTTCGCGGAATCGCCCGGGGCCTACGCCGAGCTGGGCGCGCTCGCCTTGGACGCCGCCATCCTCCCGCGATTGATGGTGGTCGTCGACGCGCAGCACCTCGCGGACGAAAACGGACAATCGCTCCTGCATTTGGGGCCGCTTAGGCGCGTCAATGATCACGAGGGGCGCTGCGTCATCGACTCCGCCGTCGGGCCCGAGATCAGCGACGGGGACTTCGGCGCCATCATGCAGTTTATCGACGACAAGCTGCCGCCCGTGGCCGCATCCGCCGCGCTGGACGCCGCCAATCCCATGCACCGTCTCTTGCTCCTGGCCGATCTGGCCGACATGTTCCTTGTCAGCCAGCCAAAGGAGCTCGAACGCGTGCTCCTCTATCTCGGCGTGCCGATGACGACCCACCAGATCCGTCAAGCCCTGAAGCTTCTCGATTTCTTCCAGATGGTCAAGGTCTGGCCGCGCGGCAATGAGCTATTCGCCGTTCGCAGGAAGTCCGCCCAAGCCCCCTGGATCGACTACCAGTCCAAAAAACCCTCTCCTTTCGACCGGTCCCGCTTCAAGGCCCATCGCCTCGGACGGGTTCAGCGTGACCCGCAGAGACACGCCGTACTGGCGAGGCCTCAATGAACTCCCCCAAAGAACCGCTCTTTGGTCGGCTGCTCGACCTCTCGCCGTTCTCCGAGCGGGAGCTCGAGATCCTTCTTGCCACGGCGCCCAACCGCTACAAGAACCACACCATCAAAAAGCGCAACGGCCGCGGCAACCGGCTCATCTCACAGCCTACCGCGGAGATCAAGCTTCTGCAGAGACTGCTCGTCGAACACGAACTCTCCGGCCTGCCCATCCACGAGGCCGCCACGGCCTACCGAAAGCGCTCCTCGATACACCATCATGCGGCGCCACATGCCCCGGCGCGCTACCTTCTGAAGCTAGATTTCAAGGACTTTTTTCCGAGCCTCACGGAACAGGCGCTCCGCTACCGGCTCCGATTGGACACATCCTATTCCAAGCCGGAGATCGATATCATCTGCCGCCTGCTGTGCCGCAAGCCCCAGAATAGCGACGTATTGTGCCTCTCCATAGGGGCCCCAAGCTCCCCGTTCATATCGAACTACTTGATGTTCGAGCTGGACACGCGTCTCCATGCCTTCTGCATATCACGCCATGCGCGATACACGCGGTATGCCGATGACCTGGCCATCTCAACAAACGAGCCCCACCTCCTTGATGACATTGAGCAACAAGTCCATCGCCTGCTCCATGAGCTCAGCTATCTAGGTATCACGATCAACAAGGAAAAGACCGTCAACGTATCCAAAAAGCACCGCCGCATCCTGACCGGCCTCGTCTTATCAAACAGCGGCACCGCCTCCATCGGACGGAACGAAAAACGTAAACTGAGAGCGGCTATGCATGCCTTGACAAAAAACGGACTCCCAACCGAGGCCGCCTCCCATCTGCGCGGGAAGCTCGCGTTCCTCTACGGCATAGATGCCGAATTCG
>JAKAXT010000030.1:19839-21828 GCA_021816425.1 Pseudomonadota bacterium
TATGCACCCGATACGGCTTCCCCGATGTTGCCGCGATACGTGCCCCCGGAAGAAACACAGGCGGATGAGCAGGACCATCCCATTTATCTCGCAAGGCATGTGTCGATCTGCCGAAACCTGCTCAGATTACGCCGCTATTTCAATGTTAGTGGCCCTGTTTTACCATATGCGCCGTCCCGTAGCCCACGCCACATCATCCGCATCTTAGCGAAGCGCTGCGGACCAAAGATCAGAATAAATATCGCCAACTGCACGAGGCGCATCATGTCAATGCGCTTCCATGGCCAAGCCATATACGAACGCCGATAGAGCAATATACTGTTGCGGAACATGTAGTAGTAGCGAAACGGTTTATGCACAGACACCTCACGCCAGCGGAAAAGCCATATGCGCTCGCGACATTCCCCCAAGCTGTGCTCCATCAACGCCTTGCAATCCCCAAAAGGCTCGAATCCCCGCGCCCTGGCGCGCAATACCCATTCCGTATCGACATGATCTATGAACAAAGCTTCGTCCATACACCCGACGCTATCGAGCGTGTTCATGGGTATTAGAGATCCCGACGTTATGAGGAAATCTACGGGAACCGGCCGATACCTTTCCGTGCATGGAACGCGCCCGACATGCCAACGTCCGAACTGCACATGCGACGATATCCTCCCGCTATTACTGTCAATCAAACGCGGTCCTATGCTTGCTACGCGTCGACCCTCAGTCGTTAGGTCCTCATAGCCCATAAGCAAATCCGCGACCATCGTTTCTCTTGGCAAACTATCTTGGTCCATCAGCAACGCGAACTCTGCCCCGAGTTGGCGGGCTTGGCCTATTCCAACATTCAGTGCAGCGCCGACCCCTCTATTGCAGCCTAATGGAATACATGCGATACCTGGAATCGCAATGGTTTTAATCCAGCCCGCTACACTTTCTTTAGATCCATTGTCCACCACGACGACTTTGTCCACCTGACTAACTAGCCTCTCCAGTACCCGCTGCAAACGCCTGACCTCGGGGTTGTAAGAGACGACAACTGCTACGATCTTTCGCGTCAACACGCTCACTCGTCTTCCGTCAAAATATATACTTGTAGAAAATACTTGGACTACCCACCATCTCCCTCTTTACCCAACGGAGCCGCTAGCGCCTCTCTGCGCGCTCAAGCGACGCTTCAGCCATCGCGACTTGCGCGGAAACTGGCAAGCACAGCGCCACACCCCGCTGTGCAATCCGCGAATACCCGCTCGTGACTACTTTCCCGCTCCAGCCTCCGCTAACCTTCCCATCTATCGGAGCGTCGTCCGCACAAGGGCGGAAGATTCGAACATCGGATGGCGTGATTCCTAAACCGCCAAAATCCGCTTCGGAACTACTCGGCCCTCCCGGTTACGCCCGCCCATCCAATTGCACTTTCCAGCAATCCTAGTGCACGGCTCCCTTACATCGAACTCAACCCACGCTGCCACGGCTCCTGCCTTGATATCTATCCCTTAGCACTTCCTCCGGCTCAAGGGCAATTCGGGGAGGCCACGCAAGACTGAAATCCTCGAAATCTAATGTCAGATTCGGGCTATACGCCGGATCCTGCATCAGCAGCCCGCCCCACTGTCTCTTCATGAACGCAGTTTCACCTAAAAGGCGCATTCTCTTGCCGGGTTCAGTGTCTGCGCCTCGGCTGGCCGATTCATGATGATATAACTCCGCATAAGGGCTCCAGACATTTCGATACCCAGCATTACGGATCCGCAAACAAAAATCGATGTCGTTAAACGCGATCGCTAAATCGCGCTCATTTAACCCACCCACTTCCTGATATACTGCTTTGCGCACGACCAGGCAGGCACCGCTTACAGCCGACAACGATTGACGAAGACTCGCACGCCCAAAAAAGCCACCATGAAACCTTGGTAAATAACGGTGCGAGTGCCCGGCTACTCCAGCTATCCCCAGAATTACACCACCGTGCTGCAACGTCTCGTCCGGATACCACAGACG
>JAKAXT010000031.1 GCA_021816425.1 Pseudomonadota bacterium
CCGATCTAGCGCGATGCCGAGACCATCGCCGGTGTTGATAAGCGCGTTGGTGCTGGTGCGATACATCCGTCCCGCGCCACCGGTCGCAATCAGGGTCGTCTTGCTCTCGATGACGAGCAGCTCGCCGGTCTCGATCTCGAGGACCAGCGCCCCCAGGGTGTGCCCGGAGGCGTCGCGCAGGAGATCGATGGCAAAGAACTCATCGAAGAAATGGGTCTTGGCGCGGATGTTCTGCTGATAAAGCGCATGCAGGATGGCATGCCCCGTCCGGTCCGCCGCCGCGCACGTGCGCGCCGCCTGCTCGCCCCCGAAATTCTGGCTCTGGCCGCCGAACTTGCGTTGATAGATGCGGCCATCGTCGATGCGCGAGAACGGCACCCCATAGTGCTCGAGCTCGATCACGAGCCGGCTCGCCGCGCGGCACAGATACTCGATGGCGTCCTGGTCGCCCAGATAATCGCCGCCCTTCACCGTATCGTACATATGCCAGTGCCAGGAGTCGGGCAGGACGTTGCCGAGCGCGGCATTCACGCCCCCTTGGGCGGCCACCGTGTGCGAGCGCGTCGGGAAGACCTTGGATACGACCGCCACATGGGCATCGCCATCGGCAAGCTGCAAGGCGGCGCGCAGGCCCGCGCCACCTGCGCCCAGCACCAGGCAGTCGAACTGGCGACGTGGCAGTCTCGCGCTCATGTCCATACCGCCGCGACCCCATAGACCACCAGGGCGAGCAGCACGCCCGCGCTCGCCATGAGACAGGCGAAGCGCAAAGCCGCGTGATGGATGTAGTCCTTCAGGATCGAATCCAAACCGAGGTAGGCGTGCACGGCCAGCGCCGCGAGCCACACAGCGAAGCCGATGCGGACGGCCAGGCTATGGAAGAGCGCGACCCACGGCCCGAACCGCCAGCGCGGGAGGTCCGCGATCAGGATCACGAGCGTACCCGCGCCGGCCAGGATCGCCAAAGCGCTTGCGCGCATCAGCAGGAATCCGCCGGTGCCGGCGCGCCGGCTGCCGAGATGGCGATCGCTCAGGGCCATAGGAACACGGTCCCGAGCGCCGTGGCGGCGGCCAGGACGAGGACCGCGATCGCGCTTGCGCGCTCCCGGTCCCGCCCGAAGCCCCAGTCGGCATCCAGCGCCAGATGACGGACGCCGCCATAGAGGTGCTGGGCCACGATCCACACCGCCACGGGCCCGAGCGCATGGCCCCAGGGACCACGCAGCCCCCGGGCCACGCCCTCGAAGGCGGCCGCCCCCTGCAAGGAAGCGCGCAACACTACGAGCGCCGCCCCTACGACCCCCAGCAAAAGGACGCCGGTGATGCGATGGAGGATGGAAACGTAGGCCCCGACCGGTAGGCGCAAGGTCAGGAGCCCGAGATCGCGCGGGCGCGTCACGTTCAATCCCCTCCCCCCGGCCGCGATTGTCTTGATCGACGCCCACGGCCCAACCGGCTCATCTGGCGCGCCACATGAGGTTCGGGGCTTATCGAGTCGGAATTTGCCGCGATGCTCCGACGGCGGCCTGGGTGCGGAAACCTCTCAGGTGATGCCTTCAATCACGCCCCTCCCATAGGCTTCCTTGATTCGGTGCAGAAGCTCCGCGCTTTTGCGCCCATGGTGCTCCCGAATATGGGGCGTTTCAAGCCCTGCGCCGCCCCGGCCCGGATCGAATGGGCACGAGGCCCTGCCCGCGCCATGTTCCTCGAGAAAGCGGGCTCGCTCGGGGTTCCGCGGGAAGGTCGTGGAAGGCGCCGCCGACCCCGACGTCGACGGCATCACGAGGCGTCACCCGGGCTATCGAAAAAGGAGGCGACCGATTCCATGGCGTCGAAACAATGCCCGACCAAGGCGTGACCACCGGCCGGGAATATCACGGCCCTCCCATCGGGGACGCCTTCGGCGATCCGTTCCGCCCGGGCCGCGGTTCCGAACGCATCGTCCGCGGCGCTGATCGTCAGGACGGGACATGTGATCCTTGCGAGCGCAAGAGGCTCGCGCAGAGCGGCCGTCTCAATGTCGAACTGCATGCCCGCATAGCGCGCGTTCACCGACAGAAGTCGCTCCAGGATATCGTACGCGCGGACTCGCTCCGCCGGCTCCGCGTCCCGCACCAGTCCGGGATCGGTCCCGAGCATCGCTCGCATCGCGCCCGGCCAAATCGGGGCAAGCTTCGCGACGGCCCAGGCGATGAAGTTGGAGGCGCAAATCGCCCTCACGAGTGCGCCGCCGTGGTTCAAGACCCCCGGAGGAAGGTGATCGGGCGGAACGATCAGCGCAAGGGCGCGGCAGCGGCGCGGGTACCGGATCGCAAACTGCATTACCGACCATTCGCCTGCGGATAGGGCGACGACGAAGACCCGTTCGACGCCGAGCGCGTCAAGCAATTGGGCATAAGCATCCGCCTGCATGGACGTCGTAAGCCCCGACGGGAGGCCCGAGCCGAGATAGCCGAAACGGGAGGGAGCGATGAGCCGGTAGCCGCGCCCGACGAGGTTCCCGGCCATTTGGACGCTCTGATCGAAGCCGCCGCACGCGCCGTGGATGACGAGGACCGGAACCCCCTCGCCGAGAAGGGCGTATTCGAGCCTGCCAAAGGACGTGACCACCCACCGGGCGTCATTGATCAGCCGGGCGCGCGCCTCCGACAGGTCGTGCCTGAATGCCAGGAAAATGATCGTGATGGTCGCGCCTGCCGCAAGGAGAGCGAAAACGATCATGCCCGACAAGCCGCCGGCCTCGGCCGGCTCATCTGGTGGGCCGCCTTCCGGCGGAAAATGGACACATCTTTCCGAGGAGACGCGAAATGCCGATCGATCAGGCGCGGCTTCGGAAGGGCCCGTCGATGGCGGAGCCCGCGACGCAGCGCGGAACAGGAGCAAAGCGCGACGCGACGCGGGTGGCCCCGAGCGGGCCGCGCGGCTTCGGCGGCCTCCGCGGCGATGTCGCCGACTCCCGGCCCGTCGCGGTCGATGGTCGCTTCGATCCCTCGTCCGTCCGGCCGGTCCGCCGCGTCCGTGCCCCCGCCCGCGCCCCGAACCCACGTCCAGGTTAGCTGGGGTGCGGGACTAATCAGGACGGCTTTTTTGCTATCATCGCACCACGACATGCGCATGTCGTACATTATAGGGGGCGAGTCATGCAGAAGGAATGGAAGGCCGAATTGATCGAGGCGGGCGGCTGTGCCGAAGGCGACCTGATCGCCGACTACGGGGACCGCAAGGCCGAGGCGCGCGCCGCCGCTTCTGACACGGTATGGAGCGCGCTCACCCATATGGGCCTCATCCGCGCCTCGGGCGCCGATGCCGCCACCTTCCTGCACGGTCAATTCAGCAATGACATCAAGGGGCTGGGCGAGGGCAGCCAATTGGATGCCTATTGCACGGCCCAGGGCCGCATGATCGCGCTCCTGCGCGTGGCGCGCCGGGGCGACGACTACTACCTCATGCTCCCAAAGACCATCCAGGCGTCCGTCCAGAAGCGCCTCGCCATGTACGTCCTGCGCGCCAAGGTGCAGCTGGCTTCGGTTCCCGAATGGGCGATCCTGGGGCTTTCAGGGCCGGCCGCGGCGGAGTGTCTCGGGGCGGCGGATCTCCCCGCGCCGGCGGTACCCGCCGCGGCCACGAAGAACGACATCACCGTCATGGCGATCCCGGGACGCGCGCCCCGCTATCTGCTCATGGGACCCGAAACGGGGATACGGGGGCTCGTCGGACGCATGCCCAAAGCGGCGCGCGTGGGCGCCCGGGCGTGGGCCTGGCTCGACATCCAGGCGGGCCTGCCGACCATAGGGCCCGAGACCAGCGAGGCCTTCGTGCCACAGATGGCCAACCTCGACCTCCTGGAGGGGATCCATTTCCGTAAGGGCTGTTACCCAGGACAGGAGATCGTGGCACGCACCCATTATCTCGGGCGCCTGAAACAGCGTATGTATCTCGCCTCGCTGCCGGCCGGCACGCCGCCCCCGCCGCCCGGGGCCACCCTCGCGGCCCCGAACCTTCCGGGACAGCCTGCCGGCACCGTGGTGGACGCGCAGCTGGGCCCCGAAGGCGGCATCGACCTTTTGGCCGTCATACAGATCAGCAGCCATGACGCGGGCACCGTCCTCTGGCAGGACACGCCCCTTCACTTCCGCGACCTGCCCTATCCTCTCGCCGCGAGCTGCTGATCCCGAAACACGCGCGCGGTGCGCGTGGCGGGCGGGGCGCCCGGCACGATCTCGTAGAAGGTCTCGCCCTTCTTGACCATCCCGAGACCGGAGCGCGCCTGCGCCTCTATGGCGGAGCGCCCGTCACGCAGACCCTTGACCTCGGCTGTGAGCTGCTCGTCTGTCTTCAGGAGCGTGGCGTTCGCACGCGCCAGCGCGTGGATGCGCCGCTCCCGATGCATGAGCGCGACCACGCCGCCCTGCCCGAACCAGAGGGCATACTGGGTCAGCGCGAAGAGCACCACCACGAGCCGGCCTATCCATTTCTTCATGGCCTTACTATAGGCCCATTGGCTCAGCCTTGGGAATAGGCCTGCCTCGGCGCGCGCGCGAATTGGGCGCGATCGCCCTCGAGCTCCTCGATGCGCAAGAGCTGGTTGTATTTGGCCATGCGCTCCGAACGCGACAGCGAGCCGGTCTTGATCTGACCGGCACCGGTGGCGACCGCGATATCGGCGATCGCCGTGTCCTCGGTCTCGCCGGACCGATGCGAGAGGACGACACCGTAGCCCGCCGCCTGCGCGCGCTTGATGGTCGCAAGCGTCTCGGTGAGAGACCCTATCTGATTGGGCTTGATCAGGATGGCGTTCGCCACGCCCGTATCGATGCCGCGCGCGAGGATCGCGCTGTTGGTCACGAAGAGGTCGTCGCCGACGAGCTGCACCCGCCCGCCCAGGCGCCCCGTGAGACTCTTCCAGCCGCCCCAGTCCTCCTCCCCCATCCCGTCTTCGATGCTGACGATGGGATAGCGCGCCATCCAGCCTTCGTAAAGGCCGGTCAGGGCGTCGGCGTCGAGCGTCCGGCCTTCGCCCGCAAGCACATACGCGCCGTTGTCATCGAGCAACTCCGAGACTGCGGCGTCGAGCGCGATGCCCACTTGCCGTCCGGGGACATAGCCTGCGACCGTGATCGCCTCCTGGATCAGACCCAGGGCCTCCTCGTTCGTGCCAAGGTCTGGCGCGAAACCGCCTTCGTCGCCGACTGCGGTCGCAAGACCGCGCGCCTTCAGGAGGCCTTTCAGGGTATGGAAAATCTCGGCACCCCAGCGCAGCGCCTCGGAGAAGCGCGGCGCGCCGAAAGGCACGATCATGAACTCCTGGAAGTCGAGCGTGTTGTCGGCGTGCGCCCCGCCGTTCACGATGTTCATGAGCGGCACAGGCAGGATGAACGGCCCTTCGTGACCCAATTGGTGGGCCAGGTGGCGGTACAAGGGTACGCCGGCCTCGGCCGCAAGGGCCCGTGACAGCGCAAGCGACACCGCGAGGATGGCGTTCGCGCCCAGGCGCGATTTATCCTCGGTGCCGTCTTCGGCGATCATCCGCTCGTCGATGGCGGTCTGCGCGGCATCCCTCCCGACCAGGATCTTCCTGAAGGTGCCATTCACCGAAGCGCAGGCCTTCAGGACCCCGAGGCCCCGGTAGCGGCGCTTGTCGCCGTCGCGCAGCTCAAAGGCCTCGCGCGCGCCGGTCGACGCGCCGGACGGGACGGAGGCGCGGCCGACCGCCCCCGAATCCAGCGTCAGGTCCACTTCGACGGTCGGATTACCGCGCGAATCGAGGATCTCGCGCGCCCGCATATCGGAAATCTTGCTCATCTCATCATCCCAAAAAAGGCCGTAGGTTCTTCAATCGTCAATCGTTCTGCAACTCGTCCAGGCCGCGCCCCTTCACGCAGGCGTCGATCTCTCGCAGCGTCTCGAGCAGCCCTTCGAGCCGCCTGAGCGGCCAGGCGTTCGGCCCGTCGCTCAAGGCCTTGTCCGGATCCGGGTGGGTCTCCATGAAGATCCCGGCGACGCCCGCCGCCACCGCCGCCCGCGCGAGCACCGGCACATACTCCCGCTGACCGCCCGAGCACAAGCCCTGGCCGCCCGGCAATTGCACGGAGTGCGTGGCGTCGAACACCACGGGACAACCGGTCTCGCGCATGATCGCGAGGCTGCGCATGTCCGATACGAGATTATTATACCCGAACGATGCCCCGCGCTCGCACACCATGATGCGTCCCTCGCCCCCGGCGGCGCGCGCCTTCTCCACCACGTTCTTCATGTCGCCCGGCGCCAGGAACTGGCCCTTTTTTATGTTCACGGGCCGACCGGCGGCCACGACCGCCTGAATGAAGTCCGTCTGCCGGCAGAGGAAGGCCGGCGTCTGCAGGACGTCCGCAACCTTGGCCACCTCGGCGATCTCCGGTATGTCGTGCACGTCGGTGAGCACAGGCACGCCCACGGCCTCGCGCACCTCGGCCAGGATCGCCAGGCCGGCGTCGCGCCCCGGCCCGCGAAACGAGGCGTGCGAGCTGCGATTGGCCTTGTCGAAGGACGATTTGTAGATGAACGGCACCGACAGGCGCGCGGTCAACTCCTTCAGGGCCTGCGCACTCTCGAGCGCCAGGGTCCGCGACTCGATGACGCAGGGACCCGCGATCAGGAACAAGGGCCGATCGAGCCCCACCTCGAAACCGCAGAGCCTCATGATGCACCTCTCGCGTCTTCGGGCCTGGCGGCCCGGCGCGCCTTGGCCGCTTCGATGAAGCTGCGAAACAGGGGATGGCCGTCACGTGGAGTGGAGGTGAATTCGGGGTGAAACTGGACCCCCACGAACCAGGGATGGTCGGCAAGCTCGATGATCTCCACGAGTTCGCCATCGGGGGAGGTCCCCGAGATCCGCAGGCCCTTTTTCGTCAGCGCCTCGCGGTAGGTGTTGTTGACCTCGTAGCGATGCCGGTGGCGTTCGACTACGCTCGCCGCGCGGTAGATGCCGGCCGCGCGGCTGCCGGGCGCAAGTTCGCAGCGCTGCCCGCCTAGCCGCATCGTGCCCCCGAGATCCGCGCCCTCCGAGCGCACCTCGCGCTTGCCGCCGCTACCCGTCCATTCCGTTATGAGCGCTATGACGGGATACGGGGTATTCCGATCGAACTCGGTACTGTGCGCCCCGACGAGGCCCGCTTCGCTACGCGCGAATTCTATGACCGCGATCTGCATGCCAAGGCAGATGCCGAGATAGGGGATCCCGTTCTCGCGGGCGTAGCGAACCGCCGCGATCTTGCCTTCCGTGCCCCGCCCGCCGAACCCCCCGGGCACGAGCACCGCATCGCAGGCCTTCAGGCACTCGGTCCCCTCCCGCTCCAGGTTCTCCGAGTCTATGTAATGGATGCGCACCTGCAGGCGCGTCTGGATGCCCGCGTGCGCCAGGGCCTCGGACAAGGACTTATAGGACTCCGTCAGGTGCACATACTTGCCGACGATGGCGACGTCCACCACGCCCTGGGGATGGTCCAAGGCATCATTCACCGCCCGCCATTGACTCAAATCGATGGCCCGGGCCTTCAGGTGCAACTGCTCGACTACGATGTCGTCCAGATGTTGTTCATGGAGGATCTCCGGTATGCGGTAGATGTTGTCGACATCGATCGCCGAGATCACCGCGCGCGCCGGCACGTTCGTAAAGAGCGCGATCTTCTGCCGCTCGTCTTCCGGGAGCCTGCGATCCGCGCGACAGAGCAGGATATCGGGCTGGATACCGATGCTGCGCAGCTCCTTCACCGAATGCTGCGTGGGCTTGGTCTTGATCTCGCCCGAGGCCTTGATGTAGGGCACGAGCGTAAGGTGCATGTACACGGCATGCTGGCGGCCGTACTCCACCCCCATCTGGCGGATCGCCTCGAGAAACGGCAGGGATTCGATGTCGCCCACCGTGCCGCCTATCTCGATCATGGCGACGTCCGCGGAGCCTGCGCCCTGCACGATGCAGCGCTTGATCTCGTCTGTGATATGCGGGATCACTTGCACCGTGGCCCCGAGATAGTCCCCGCGACGCTCCTTGCGGATCACGTTCTCGTAGATCCGCCCGGTCGTGAAGTTGTTGTTGCGGGTCATGGTCGTGCGCACGAACCGCTCATAATGCCCGAGATCGAGGTCGGTCTCGGCGCCATCCTCGGTTACGAACACCTCGCCATGCTGGTAGGGGCTCATGGTCCCCGGATCGACATTGATGTAGGGATCGAGCTTCATCAGAGTGACCGCGAGCCCGCGCGCCTCGAGCAGGGCCGCAAGCGACGCGGCCGCTATCCCCTTGCCGAGCGAGGATACGACCCCGCCGGTCACGAATATGAACTTGGTCATCGCCGCCCGCCCGGCGCGTCCTGCGCGTCCCGGTTCGCGCCGCCTTCGCTATCAGTCGGTACCACTTTGCAAAACCTCCTCGATCGGCCGCTCACGGCGCCACATGAAAGGCGAGACCCGCTTCGTACGGCCCCGCCCTGAAATCCTTGCACACCCAATGATCGGCCACGGCGATCAGCGCGTCATCCATGAATATCAAGACGGCGCGGGACCTGTCCCAGGGCGCGATGCCGAACTCCTGCAGAAGCTTCTTCAAGGCCCTATGGCCCCGACCCGGGACCAGGACCCGCTCACCGGGGACGCGGGTCGCTACGACCAGCGACCGCCCGCCGATCCGTGCCGCCGCCACTCCCTCTCCGAGCGCAGGCACCGCCCGCAGGCGTCGGCCGTCCTCCAGAGCCAGGTCCGCGAAAGGCGGCGTCCATACGCATCGCAACGCAGGCGCTTCCCCGCCGCCTTCATCCTTGCAAAAGACCATACGCTCGCGGTAACGCCTGAGCGT
The DNA here is from genome assembly GCA_021816425.1 of Pseudomonadota bacterium. Lineage (GTDB taxonomy): Bacteria > Pseudomonadota > Gammaproteobacteria > Acidiferrobacterales > Acidiferrobacteraceae > Acidiferrobacter. Next base: position 8,831 of record JAKAXT010000031.1, read on the forward strand.
CCCATGTCGCGCCAAGCGTAACACTTGTCCCCGACTCCGGGGAACCACGGCCAGCGCCGCCAGTATTTCCGTACACTTGGCCTCGCTCACGGAGGGGCCTCCCTGCCCCACGAGCCACGCCCGCAGGACCTCCGCGCGCGCCTCGGGCGCCAGGCCAAGGAACGCCGGCACGATGAGGGCGCCGTCGGCGCCCGCGCATGCCTGCACGTCCCGCGCCACGTAGCTGGCCAGCAGACCCCGCGCGGCGCGGACATGGTCTGCGGCGCGATTGATGGCCCCCACCCCCCTGGGCCAGCGCGCGCTTATGACAGGGAGCAGGCGATGACGGATATAGTTGCGCGCGTAGCGCTCGTCGTCATTGCTCGGATCATGGACGTAGGGCACCCGCTGCGCCGAGACGTAGGCCGCGAGCAGGGCCCCGGGCACGACCAAAAGGGGGCGCGCGAGCCTGCCCGGGCCGAACGGGCGTATCGCCGCCATGCCTCCGAGACCGGCGAGGCCCGCCCCGCGCACGAGCCTGAAGAGCACGGTCTCGGCCTGATCATCGGCGTGATGGGCCGTCAAAAGCACCTCGCCCGCGCGCATATGGGATGCAAGCGCAAGGTAGCGGGCGTCGCGCGCATTCGCCTCGGGACCTGCGGGGCCGCCGCGCCCCACGTCCACCCGGATCACCTCGCAGGGCACCCCCAAGGCGGCCGCGGTCGCCACGGCCTGGGTGGCCCAGGCGCCCGCGGCCGCCTGCAGGCCGTGGTCCACATGCACCGCCCGAAGCCCGGGCCGGTTCAGGCGGCTTGCGGCGTGGAGAAGCGCGGCCGAGTCCCGCCCGCCGCTGAACGCCACCAAAAGACTGTCCGACACCAGGACGCCAAGCCCTTCGAGGGCTTGCGCCAACCACTCTGAAGAAAAATCAGCGCTCTTCAAATTGTCCGTACTGGCGCAACCTGAGCTGTCGGCGCGTGAGCAGATCGTCCATCGGTAGCGCCGTGAGGTCACGCGTCGCCTGCACCAAGGCGGCCTTGAGCCCGCCGGCCGCCGCATCATAGTCGCGGTGCGCGCCACCAAGCGGCTCGGCCACGATTTCATCTATGAGCCCCAGGCGCTTCAGGCTCTCCGCCGTTATTCCGAGGGCCTCCGCCGCGAGCGCGGCCTTGTCGGCGCTCTTCCAGAGGATCGATGCGCAGCCCTCCGGGCTTATGACCGAGTAGGTCGCGTACTGGAGCATCAGCATGCGATCACAGACGCCAATCGCCAGGGCGCCCCCCGAGCCCCCTTCGCCGATGACCGCGCTCACGATCGGCGTCTTCAGGGAGGCCATCACGAACAGATTGCGGGCAATCGCCTCGCTCTGACCGCGCTCCTCGGCGCCGACCCCGGGATAGGCCCCCATGGTGTCGATCAGGGTGATGAGCGGCAGGCGAAACCGCTCCGCGAGGCGCATGATCCTCAAGGCCTTGCGGTAACCCTCGGGCCTCGGCATCCCGAAGTTGCGCCGCACCTTCTCGCGGGTGTCGCGCCCCTTCTGATGGCCCATGACCGCGACCGGCACGCCATCGAGCCGCGCAAGCCCTGTGACGATGGCCGGATCGTCCGAATAGAGCCTGTCGCCGTGCAGCTCCTCGAAGTCCTCGAAGGTCCGCCCTATGTAATCCAGGGTGTAGGGTCGCTGCGGGTGGCGTGCGAGCTGCGAGACCTGCCAGGCGGTGAGCGATGCGAAGATCGACTGTGTCAGCCTGTGGCTCTTGGCCCGCAGCCGCGCGATCTCCTCATTGATATTGACGCCGGAGCTCGAGTCCAGAAATCGCAGGGCATCGATCTTGGCCTCGAGATCGGCAATCGATTGTTCGAAATCGAGGTAGTTCTGATTCATCCGCTATCCATCCTGGTAGATCAAGTGCGCATGGCCGTCCGGCGCAAGCGCGTCCAGCTGCCGCATGACCGCCTCATTGGGCGTCACGCGCCATTCCTCGCCGAATACCAGATCCGCCACGGCCTCGGGCCTGTGGTAACGCACGACGATGGGGCACCTGCCGGCGCGCACCGGGCCCAGAATCTCGCGCAGTCCGTCCACGAAACCCTCGTCGCAGCGGTCCGATTCTATGTCCATCACGAGCCGGGTCGCGAAGGCCGCCCGCGCCTCGTCGATATTATAGATGGCCTCGGCCGTCATTTTGAAGCCGCCGGAGTATTCGTCGGTACTTACGCTCCCCTTCACGATGATAAGCGCGTCCTTCACGACCCGTTCGCGATAACGCTGGTAGAGCTCGCCGAACATGGCGAGATCGATGCGCCCGGTGCGGTCATCCAGGGTCACGAAGGCCATGCGATCACCGCGGCGCGTGTTGATGACGCGCAGCGCCACGACCAGCCCCCCGACCATCACCGAGCCGTTTTCTGTGGGCTTCAGGTCGGATATGGTGGTCTTTGTGATCCTCTTCAGCTCCGCGGCATGGCGATCGATCGGATGTCCCGTGAGGTAGAGCCCCAGGGTGTCCTTTTCGGCCTCGAGCTGCCTCTCCATGGGCCAGGGCTCGACCGCCGCGAATTCCGGCTTGAAGGCGACCGCGTCGCCGAAGAGATCGTCCTGTCCTACCGCCGCGTCGCGCCCGCGCTGGAGGGCGGCGCTCAAGGCCGTATCCAGGGACGCCATCATGGCCGCCCGATGGGGCCCCAGGGCGTCGCAGGCCCCGGCGGCGATCAGACACTCGTAGGCGCGGCGGTTCACGCGCTTGTCATCGAGCCTTCGGCATAGATCGAACAAATCCGCAAATGGCGTCGACCCGCGCGCCTTCAGGATGGCCTCGACCGCGCCTTCGCCCAGCCCCTTGATGGCGCCCAGGCCATAGAGGATGGTTTGATCGTCCACGGGCGCGAATTCGTAGTCGCAACGATTGATGTCGGGCGGCGAGACCGTGATTCCCATCTCCCGGCACTCGGCGATCATCGTGACCACCTTGTCGGTCTTGTCCATATCCGCGGACAGCACGCCGGCCATGAACTCGGCGGGGTGATGGGCCTTGAGCCAGGCGGTCTGATAGGACAGAAGGGCGTAGGCCGCCGAGTGCGAGCGGTTGAATCCATAGCCCGCAAATTTCTCGATCAGGTTGAAGATCGAGGTGGCAAGCCTGGGGTCGCAGCCGCGCTCGCGCGCCCCCTCGACGAATCCCTCGCGCTGCTTGGCCATTTCCTCGGGCTTCTTCTTGCCCATGGCGCGCCGTAACAGATCCGCCTTGCCGAGGCTGTAGCCCGCGAGCACCTGCGCGATCTGCATCACCTGCTCCTGATAGAGGATGACGCCATAAGTGGGCTTCAGGATCGGCGCCAGGGCCTCATGCGGATACTCGATGCGCGCGCGCCCATGCTTGCGGTTGATGAAGTCGTCGACCATGCCGGATTGCAGGGGGCCCGGCCTAAACAGCGCCACCAAGGCCACGATGTCCTCGAAGCGGTCCGGCTGCAGGCGCTGGATCAGATCCTTCATGCCGCGCGACTCGAGCTGGAAAAGCGCGGTGGTCCGGCATTGCTTCAGAAGGTCGAAGGCCTTGGCGTTATCGATCGGGAGGTCGCCGACCGACAGCGGCTCCAGCCCCTCGCGGGCCCGGCGACGATCGATCATGGTCACCGCCTTGGCAATGATCGTGAGCGTCCGCAGGCCCAGGAAATCGAACTTGACGAGCCCCAGGGCCTCGACATCGTCCTTGTCGAACTGGGTCACGAATTGTCCGCTCCCCGCTTCGCAGTAAAGCGGCATGAAGTCGGTCAGGGCGCTCGGCGCGATCACCACGCCTCCGGCGTGCTTGCCGGCGTTGCGGGACAAGCCCTCGAGCTTGCGCGCCGCATCGAGCAGGGCGCGCACGTCCTCCTCCTGCTCGTAGCGCTCCTTGAGCGCCGCCTCCTGGGCGATCGCCTCGTCGAGCGTGATGCCAAGATCGTGCGGGATCAGCTTCGCGAGCTTGTCGACGAAGCCGTAGGGGTGGTCGAGGACACGTCCCACGTCGCGCACCACCGCCTTCGCCGCCATGGTGCCGAACGTGATGATCTGCGAGACCTTGTCGGAACCGTAGCGCTCCGTGACGTACTCTATGACGCGATCACGGCCGTCCATGCAGAAGTCGACGTCGAAATCCGGCAGCGACACGCGCTCCGGATTCAGAAAGCGCTCGAAGAGCAGGTCGTATTCGATCGGGTCGAGCTCGGTGATGCCAAGCGCGTAGGCGACGAGCGACCCGGCCCCCGACCCGCGCCCCGGACCGACGGGCACGTCATTGTGTCGCGCCCAGTCTATGAAGTCGGCGACGATCAGGAAGTACCCGGAGAAGCCCATCTTGATGATGACCGAGAGCTCGTGGTCCAAACGCTCGTGATACGGGCCGTCCCTCGCGGCGCGCTCCTCGGGGCTAAAGCGCGCCATGCGCCGAGCAAGCCCCGCGCGCGCGTCGGCGCGCACCATATCGTCCACCGACGCGCCCTCGGGAACCGGAAACTGCGGCAGGTAGTTGTCCCCGAACCGCAAGGAGACCGTGCAGCGACGGGCGATCTCTACGGTGTTGTCCAGGGCCTCGGGGATGTCGGCAAAGAGCGCCGCCATCTCGGCGGGATCGGTCAGATACTGGCGCTCGGTATAGTGGCGCGGCCGCCTCGGATCGGCGAGCGTGCGGCCTTCATGGATGCACACCCGGATCTCGTGGGCCTCGAAGTCCTCTGCAGCGAGAAAGCGCACATCATGGGTCGCCACCAGGGGGATCCGCAGCGAGCGCGCAAGACCCACCGCGCGGGCATTGTACTCCTCCTGCCAGGGCCGGCCGTTGCGCTGCAGCTCGAGATAGAACCGGTCCGGGAAGAGCGTTGCCCACTGGCGCGCCGCGTCCCGCGCCCGGTCCATGTGCCCGCCGACGAGAAACTGACCGACGTCGCCGTCCTGCCCCCCCGAGAGCGCAATGAGGCCGTCGCTCTGGCCCACGAGCCACGCCTTCTCGATACAGGCACGCCCGCTCTCCTGGCCCTCGCCGTAGGCGCGCGTGAGCAAGCGGCTCAGTGACCGGTACCCCTGCAGGTTCTGACAAAGCAGCGCGGCGCGATAGGGCCGCTGCGGGTCGTCGCTGCGGATCAGGACATCGGCGCCGATGATGGGCTTGATGCCGGCGGCAACGGCCTTGTTGTAGAACTTGACCATGCCAAACAGGTTGGTGAGGTCGGTGAGGGCTACGGCCGGCATGCCCTTCTCATGGCAGGCAACGACGAGTTCGTCCAGGCGCAGCAGGCCGTCGGCGAGCGAATATTCGGAGTGGACGCGCAGATGGACGAAAGGCTTCATGATGCCACCCCCCGCAGACCGCCGGCATCGCGTACCGGCGCGAAGCTCGTGCGATGCAAGGGGCACGCGCCGTACCGCGCGAGCGCCTCCAGGTGGCGCGCCGTGCCATAGCCCTTGTGGCCGGCGAACCCGTATTGCGGGTAGACGGCGTCCCATTCGCACATCTCGGCGTCACGCGCGACCTTGGCGACGATGGAGGCCGCCGATATGACGGGCACCCGCGCGTCGCCGCGCACGATGGCCCGTGCCGGGCATGGCAGGACGGGGGTATGCACGCCGTCGACGAGCGCGAGCTCGGGCACCATGGCGAGGTTCTCCACCGCGCGCCGCATGGCGAGCCACGCCGCATGCAAGACGTTCAGGCGATCCACCTCCTCCACCTCGGCGCGCCCGAGCGCCCACGCCTGCGCGCAGGCCTTGATCTCTTCGGCCAAGAGCGTCCGCCGCCGTGCCGTCAAGCGCTTCGAATCGGCAAGCCCCATGAGCCCGTGGCGCGGCGCCAGCACCACGGCGGCGGCCACCACCGGGCCCGCGAGCGGTCCTACGCCCACCTCGTCGATGCCGGCTACGATCCGCATGAGGCCTTGCGTGCCGTGCCGCGCGCCCCCACGAGGTCCAGCACCGCTTCCGCCGCCCGCACGTTGGCGCCCTGCCCCAAGCGTTGGCGGACCTCGCCGAGCGCCGCCACGGTCTCCCGGCGCCGCTCGGGGCTTTCCAGGAAGGCCTCGGCGGCCCGCACCAGGCGATCCGGGTTGGCCTCGCCCTGAAGGAGTTCGGGGACCACGCCTCGCTCGAGGAGAAGGTTCGGCAAAGAGACGTAGGGAAGCCGCGAGAGGCTGCGCACCAGGCGGTAGGTGAAGGGCGAGAGCCTGTAGACCACCACCATCGGGCGCCCGACGAGCGCGGTCTCCAAGGCCGCGGTCCCCGAGGCCACGAGAACGAGGTCGGCGGCCGCCATCGCGATGCGCGCGTGACCATGGAGGCGCATGATCGGCAGTTCGAAGGCCTTCTGCTGCGTGAGCACCCGGTCGAAAATCGCCCGCGTCTCGCGGTTGACGAAAGGCACCACGAACCGGCATCCGGGATAACGCACCGCGAGCCTTTGGGCGGCCTTCACGAAAAGCTCCGCATGCGCCCGCAGCTCGGTCACGCGGCTCCCGGGCAAGAGGGCCACGACCGGCCCCTCGCCCTCAATACGCAGCTCGGCGCGCGCCTGCGCCACGGAGGCGCCCGGGGGTATGGCATCGGCCAGGGGATGGCCCACGCACACCGCGTCCATGCGTCCCTCGTAATAACGGGGCTCGAAGGGAAACAGCGCCAGCAGGCGATCGGCGCTCGCCGCGACGGTCCGCACCCGGTACCGCCGCCACGCCCACACGGTGGGGCTTACGTAATGCACGGTGGGGATGCCTTCGGCCTTCAACGCGCGCTCGAGCCCGAGCGTGAAGTCGGGCGAATCGATGCCGATCACGACATCCGGACGGATTTTGCGGAAATAGGCGATGAGCTCCCGGCGGATCCGCAAAAGCTCCGGCAGCCTTCCGGCCACCTCCGCTATGCCCATGACCGAAAGGGCCTCCATGGGGATGCGGCTCGACCCCCCTTCGGCGACCATGGCTGGCCCGCAGACGCCCTCGAAGGTGCAGGGCGTGATCGCCTGCATGGCCTTCATGAGGCCCGCGCCGAGGGCGTCGCCCGACGCCTCGCCGGCCACGATGCCCACGCGCAAGGCCATTACCGGATGATGCCCCGGCCCTCGACCTTGAGGAAGCGCGCCAAGACGTCGAGTTCCCCGTATTCGGGCACCATCTCATCGATCTTGCCGATCGCCTCATCCAGCCGCAGGCCCGACTTGTAAATGGTCTTGTAGGCCCTCTTCAGCATATTGATACCCTCCGCCGTGAAGCCTCTTCTCTTGAGGCCCGTCACATTGATGCCGTAGGGGCGCGCCGAATTGCCGGCGGCGAGCACGTAGGGCGGGATGTCCTGGACCGCCACCGTGGCCGCGCCCGTCATGCAATGGTCACCGACCCGACAGAACTGGTGGATCCCCGTAAAGCCCCCCAGCACCGCGTAGTTACCCACCTGCACATGTCCCGCCAGGCTTGCGCAGTTGGCGAAGACCGTGTGGTTCCCGATGCGGCAATCATGGGCGATATGGACGTAGGCCATGAACAGGTTGTCGTCGCCTATGCTCGTCGTCCCGCCACCCCCGCCCGTGCCGCGGTTGACGGTGCAAAACTCGCGAAAGACGTTCCGGTCGCCGATCGAGAGCGTCGTGCGCTCGCCATGGTACTTCAGGTCCTGGGGCACCTCGCCGATCGAGGTGAACTGAAAGATCTTGTTGTCGCGACCGATACGCGTGGGTCCCTTGATGACCGCGTGCGATCCGATCCAGGTCCCCGCCCCAATCACCACCTCAGGCCCGATGATCGTAAACGCCCCGATCTCGACATTCGCGTCGATCTCAGCCCGCGGATCGACGAGAGCGTGAGGATGAATCATGCGAGCTCCTTGTACGTGCACATGAGTTCAGCACTCGAACACAGCGCTTCATCGACCGAGGCCGTCGCCTCGAAGCGCCATATGCTCTGCATCTTCCGGGTGAGCTTCACGCTCAACCGCAGCTGGTCTCCGGGACCCACCTGGCGCTTGAAGCGGGCCTTGTCGATGCCGACGAACAGATAGATTCCACCGTCGGCAGGCAGCTTGCCCAGGGTCTTGAACGACAGGATCGCGCAGGCCTGGGCCATGGCCTCGATGACCAGGACGCCCGGCATCACCGGATACTCGGGAAAGTGCCCCTGGAAAAAGGGCTCATTGATCGTGACGTTCTTGATCGCCACGAGCGACTCGTTCGGGACGTAGTCCAATACCCGATCGATCAAAAGAAAGGGGTAGCGGTGAGGGAGGTGCTTCAGCACCTCTTGAATGTCCAGCGTATTCAATGGTTTCCCCCTGACAGGATCTGCTTTATTGTTTGCTCGACGCGACGCAGCCGCCGCGCCAATTCATCCAGATGCCGGAAACGCCCGAGATTGCGCGCCCAGACATCGGCGTCGACCGCCGGTAGGCTCGACGAATAACGACCGGGGCCCGTCACCGACCCCTTGAGAAACGACATGGCGGTCACCTCGACGTCATCGCCCACCGTGATGTGGCCCATGATCCCCGATCCGCCCGCGATCATGCAGCGCTTTCCTATGACCGCGCTGCCCGCCACGCCGACGCACCCGGCCATGGCCGTGTCCTCGCCCACCTTCACGTTGTGGGCGATCTGGATCAGGTTATCGAGCTTCACGCCATCGGCTATGACGGTATCCCCGAGCGCCCCGCGATCGATGGTGGTATTGGCCCCGACATCCACCTCGTTGCCGATCACCACCCGACCTAGCTGCGGCACCTTCGCCCAGCGCCCGTCGGCCTCCCGCACATAACCGAATCCCTCGCCGCCTATCACGGCACCCGGCGATATCACGCAGCGCTCGCCTATCACGCAGTCGTGCATGATCACGGCCCGCATCTCGATGCGCGTGAGCGCGCCCACCACGCACCGCTCCCCCACGACCGCCCCCGCGCCGACTGTGACATGCTCCCCTATGTGCGCCTCCGCCTCGATCACAGCCTGCGGCCCGATGCTTGCGCTTTCGGCCACGACCGCGCTTTCATGAATGACAGCGCTCGGATGGCGGCCCGCCTGCACGGGGCCCGCGGGGTGGAGTAGGCGCGCGATACGCGCAAACGCGACCCGCGGATCATCGCACAAAAGCGCATTCCCCGGGAACACGTCGCCGTCGTCCCGGCGCAGAATGAGCGCCCCCGCCTGACTGGTCGCGATCAGCGCCCGATAGCGGGGCGAGGCGCAATACGCCACCTGCCTCGGCCCCGCGCGATTAAGCGGCGCCACGGCATCGATCTCGATCTCCCCTTGCCCGCGCAACGTGGCCGCAGCCGCGTCCGCCAATTCTCGCAATGTATACGCCATGTCCGTCCGGGTCGCGCCCGCCTCCGCCCGCCTTCTAGTCTCGAAGCCTAGCCACTGGCGCCGTTTCCCGCTAGTACATAAAGAGCGTGCCCAAGGTAAACTGGACGGCGCGCGTCTGATCCCCCGGCTGGGCATTCAAGGGCCGGGCGATACTGATGCTCAAAGGCGCGATCGGCGAGAACCAGTCGAAGGCGACGCCAAACGACGTGCGAATCTGGTTAAACGCCATCCGCTGGCCGGGTCCATAGACCTGGCCCGCGTCGATGAAGGCCGAAAGCCGCATGGAGCGATTGTGCGCCGAGGTGCCCGGCACGGGGAAGAAGAACTCCGCGCTCGCGAGCACGCGCTTGTTACCGCCGATCGGGTCGTAGGGCGGAAGGCTATCCCGCGGGCCCAGCGACTCATTCTGGTAGCCACGCACGGAGTTCGCGCCGCCGGCGTAAAAGTTCTTGAAAAACGGCAGGCTATGCGTGTTTCCGTACCCGTTTCCGTAGCTCCACTCGTTGCTCAGCTTCAGGCTGTACTGGCGCCCGAACGGGAAGAAAACGCTGGCCAGATAGGAGGCCCGGTAGTACTCGAGGCTGCCCCCCGGCAGGCCCACCTCCCCGCTCAACTGCTGATACGTTCCGCTCGTGGGGAAGATCGCGTTGTTCAGGGTGTTGCGCGACCAGCCGAAGGTGGCCTTGATGATGTCGTTCGTGGAGCCATGGCGGGCCACGAAGTTCTGGGCGACCTGGGCGCTCGTCGAATTGACCGTGATCCCCACGCGCTCGGCGGCCAAGCCGATATTGATGGTGCGATTGACCCCGATCGGGATGCCGTAGAACACCCCGGCCCCGACCGTGCTCTCGTTGTAGGCGGCGGTGTAGGCGGCCGCTGCGTTGAACGAGCTGTCGTAGATGTTGAAGCCGCGACTGATCCCTGAGCTCGTGTAGTACGGATTTACGTAGGTGAGGTTGATGTCCTTGTAGGCCACCGAGGTATCGGCGGTCACCGAAATCTCCTTGCCGGTCCCCAGGACGTCTTGATACGTCACGGAGCCGTTCACGAAGATCCCGTAGAGGTCCGAGTAGCCAAGGCCGGCGACGATACTGCCCGTCGGGCGCTCCTTGACGTGCACGTCGACATCGACCTCATTCGGATGCCCCGGCACCGGCGGCGTGGTCACGCGCACGTTCGTAAAGAAGCCGAGCCGTCGAAGCAATGTCACCGACTGCTTGATGCGTTTGGCCGAAAACCACGCGCCCTCGTACTGGCGCATGGTCCGCCGCAGCACCGCATCCTGCGTCACGGTGTTCCCGAAGAAGCGTATCCGCCGCACGTAGACGCGCTGACCCGGCTCGACGTACATCGTAAGCGCGATCGTATGATCCTTGCGATTCACGATCGGCACCACCCGCACGTTGGCGAATGCGTAGCCGCGGTTGCCAAGCTTGCCTATGATCCGGCGCGTACCCTCGGTGATGCGCTCGCGGGAGAACACCTGCCCGGGCTTTATGCGCATGAGGGAGGCGAGCGTCGAGGCCCGCAGCACCTTCCGGCCGGCGAACTGGTAATGCGAGATCCGGTAGACGTGCCCTTCGTGCACGTTCTCCGTGACATAGATCCAGTCCTTGCTGGGGGTGATCGCGACCACCGTCGAGACCAGGCGAAACCGCAGATAGCCGCGATTCAGATAGAAGTTCTGCAGGTTCTCGAGATCGGCCTCGAGCTTCTGACGTGAATAGCGGTCGTTACCGGTAAAGAAGCTGAAAAGGTTGGGGGCACCGAGCTTGAAGCGCCCGAGCAGCCGCCCCTCCTTGTAGCGGTGGTTGCCGACGATCGTGATCTGCTTTATGCGGGCGATCTTGCCCTCGGTCACGTTGATGCCCACCGCGACCCGGTCGCGTGCCAGCGGCTTCACGGTGGTGACGACGCGCGCCGCGTAATACCCGCGGTTGAAGTATTGGCGCCGCAAGGCCTGCTTGGTCTCGTGCAAGAGCGCCTGATTGAACACGCGCCCCTTGGCAAATCCCATGTCCGCGAGCGACTTCAGAAGCTTCTTCGGCTTTATGACGTGCGTGCCCTTGATCGTGATGCGCGCAATCGCCGGCCGCTCGCGCACCGCCACGATCAGGGTATGACCCGCCTCCTCGAGCTTGACGTCGCGGAAGAAGCCGGTCTTGAAGAGTGCCTGGATGGCCCGCTCGGCGCGTATCGAGGTCAACCTCTCGCCCACCCGCAACGGGAGATAGGTCATGACCGTGGCCTGCGAAATCCGCTTCAGGCCCGTGACTTTGATATGAGCAATCACGAAGGAAGCGGCCTGCACCGTTCCCGTGAGCGCGCCCGCCAAACAGAGCGCCGTCAACCATTTTTTCATTGCTTGAAGCCCGCCTCGTTGCTTATCCGAGAATGCGCGTAATGTCGTTGTAGAAGGCAAGCATCATGAGACCCAACAGTAAGGTCACGCCGACACGCTGTCCCCATCCGATCGCCTGCTCCGAGATCGGCCCTCCCTTGACCCACTCGAGCAGATAGAAGAAGACGTGGCCCCCGTCGAGGACAGGCACGGGCATCAAGTTCAGAACCCCGAGGCTGATGCTGACCACCCCGAGAAACATCAAAAAGCTCGAGAAACCCACCTGCACCGAATAACCGGCATACCGCGCGATCGTGATAGGACCGCTGATGCTCTTGGGCGAGACCTGGAGCAGCAGCATCTTCCCCAGCATCTCGACTGTCAAACGGCTCATGAGCCATGTATCGCTCAAGGCCGCCCGGAACGCCGTCACGGGCCCGAATCGGACCAGGACGCGCATGCCCGGTGGTAGAGTGGGAACACGAATGCCGGCGCCGATCTGCCCTATATTTCGGGTTCCCACCTTAACGGCTTTTGGCGTGATGATCAATTGCCGTTTTTGTCCGTGCCTGCGGACGGAAAAGCGCAGGGGCACTCCGGGATGATGGCGGATGACGTGCGCCACCTCCGCCCAATCCTTCATCACCTGCCCGTTGATGCGCGTCACGACATCGCCGACCTTGAGGCCCGCCTTGCCCGCGGGATCCTTCGCCATCACCTCCGTGATGCGCGGTACGAGCCTGGGCTGCCAACCGTAAATCCCGAGCACGGAGCTCAAATGGCCTTTGCTTAAGGCGCGGGCATGGACGTGATCCAGATCCAGCGTCACGGTCCGCTTGATCCAGATCGGAA
>JAKAXT010000032.1 GCA_021816425.1 Pseudomonadota bacterium
TCCGATCTCCATCTCCAGGATCGACAAGGCCGCCTCGGCGCCCTTGTTGCCGGCCTTCGCCCCCGACCGGTCGATGGCCTGCGCCACCGTATCGACGGTCAGCACCCCCAGGGCCACCGGCACGCCGGTCTTGAGACTTACCTGGGCGAGCCCCTTCACGCACTCTCCGGCCACGAAATCGAAGTGCGGCGTGGCACCCCGGATCACCGCACCCAGGGCCACGATGCCCTCATAGAGACCGGCCTCGGCCATGACCTGTGCCGTGAGCGGCAGCTCGAAGGCCCCGGGCACGCGGACCACCGTGATCCGCTCGGGCGCGGCGCCATGACGGCGCAGGGTATCGAGCGCGCCCTCCAGGAGGCGCTCGCCCACGAAGGCGTTGAAGCGCGCCAGCACGATCCCGAAGCGCCCCTCGCCCGCCATGAGCGAACCGTCGATCACCGCCTCTGTACTCATGTCCCCCCTCCCGCCGTCGGCGTCACATACTCCACGACTTCCAAATTGAACCCGGCGAGACCCGGCGCCTTGCGCGGGTGACCCAGGACCTGCATCTTGCGCACGCCCAGATCGAGCAGGATCTGGCTGCCGAGCCCGACTGTGCGCATGACCTCGCGCGAGGCCGGCACCGCGGACTCGGGCGCGGGGCTCTTCAGGCGCGCGATCGTCATGGCCGTCTTGGCCGGCTGATCGAGGACCACCACCACCCCGCGCCCGGCGGAGGCGATGTAGTGCAGGGCGCCCGCGAGCGTCCATGAGGACGCATGGACATCGCTCAGGAGATCCAGCAGGCTTTCCTGCACATGCACCCGCACCGGCACCGGGCGCTCGTCGATCTCGCCGCATACGAGCGCGAGATGAACCCGGTCCTCGATGTCATCATGGTAGGCCACCTGCCGAAACGACCCGTGGACCGTCTCGATCAACCGCTCGTCCAGACGGTGTACGCTGGAGTGATGTTGTAGGCGATAATGAATCAGGTCGGCGATGGTGCCGATCTTCAGGTGGTGCTCGGCCGCGAACCGCTCGAGATCGGGCTGACGGGCCATCTCGCCGTCGTCTTTCAGGATCTCGCAGATGACCGCCGACGGCTCGAAGCCCGCGAAGCGCGCGAGATCGACCCCGGCCTCGGTGTGGCCGGCCCGCGCGAGCACCCCGCCCCGCCTGGCCATGATCGGAAAGATGTGGCCCGGGCTCACGAGGTCGGATGCGCGGGCCTCTGGCGCTATGGCCGCGCGTATGGTGGCGGCCCGGTCGGCGGCGGAGATTCCGGTCGTCACCCCCTCGGCGGCCTCTATGGAGGCCGTGAAGTGCGTGGCGTAGCGCGAGCCGTTCTCCTTGACCATGGGCTCGAGCCCGAGCCTCTGGCAACGCTCGGGGGTCAAGGTCAGACAGACGAGACCGCGCCCGTGGCGTACCATGAAGTTGATCGCCTCCGGAGTGACCGCCTGGGCGGCCATCAGAAGGTCGCCTTCATTTTCCCGGTCGGCATCGTCCATAATGACGACCATCCGACCCGCCTTGAGTTCGTCTATGATTTCCGGAATGGGACTTATGGGCATGAACGTGACACTGGCAACCGGCGAGCTTGCCGGGCCCGAATTATGACTGACCATGGGATGGAAGTCGATGGAACCGCATAGAACCGGCCGCAACGAACCGCATGCGTCGCTGATCGAACCGGGACGGACCCTGGGCCCGTACCTGGTCTTGAGCACCCTGTCGTCCGGCTCGCGCAGCACAGTCTACATGGCCCAGGACCTGAGCCTCGATCGGCCCGTGGCGCTGAAGACCGCGCCGCGCGGGGCCATCTCGGTCATCGCCGAGGGGCGGGTGCTGGCCCGTTTCGGCCACCCGAACATCGTGACCCTGCACGGCCTTTGGTCGGAGCCCCCGGTCCTGGTCCTGGAATACCTGGTCGGCGAGACGCTGAAGGCGCGGCGCGAACGCGTGGGCCTGCTCCCCGAACCCCCTGTGCAGAAATGGATGCAGGAGGTCTTGAGCGCCCTGGAGGCGGTGCACGGACAGGGGCTCGCCCATGGGGCGATCCGCGCCGACAACATCCTGCTCACCACCGATCAGCGCATCAAGCTCCTGGACTTCCGCCAGACGAGCCTCGGGGAGTCGCCGCCCATGCCGGCCGATGACGTACGCGCGGTCGGACGCCTCATGCTGGAACTCCTGGGGATCGAGACCGGGGCGCTCGCGGATGTCGCGCGGGGGGCCCTGCTCGGCCGCTATGCCACGGCCCGCGCCCTGCGCATGGCGGTGGCCGCCGCCCTCGCGCCGGTGGCCGTACCGGTGGCGACCTCCGAGGCCCAGGATGTGGCGCTCGCGCAGGCGAGCCTGGTACGGCCGACCGCGCTTTCGGTCGAGGCACCCGCGGACCACGTCACACCCGAGTCCTCGATGGCCGAGGACCTGTCGCCCGCCGCCGCCGAACTGTCCGACCTCTTCGAGGAGCCATCCATCAACCCGATGTTGCCGGCGTTCAATGAACGCCCGGGTTGGGGGCGGCCGATAAGCGGACGCCAGCGCGCTGGCATCGTGCTCGTGCTGGTCGTGGCGCTCATCCTGCTCGGCCTGAAACTCGGATGGCCGCATCGGCGCGAGGCCCTGAAGCCGGTCACCCACATCGCCCACGAGGTCGCCCACGTGGCCCACGGCGTCATGGGGGACCCCGGTGGCCCCGGCAAGCATCCGACGCGCCCGGCGGGCAAGTCCGCGCCGACGGCCGCCGCCGGCACGCCCGCGGGCCGCCCCCAAACCTCCGAGACCTCAGAAACCTCCGTAAGACCGGGAGCTTATGCCGCGCTGGCGCACGCTTGGGGCGGTTAGCCTCGCCCTGGCGCTGGCCGGCTGTGTACGCCTCCCCCCGCCTTCGAACCACCCGCAGAGCGCCGCCTGCCGCGTGGGGACCGCGTGGTCGACGGCCTACGCACGCGTGCGCCGCCTGGGCGGGCTCGCCCCCGGGGAGGTGCAGGTCCTGCGCTATCAGGTGCGGGCAGAACCCGCGCTCGGGCGGCCCTGCGGGTCGCTCACTTTGGAGAAGAAGCTCATCCTGAGGCGCGGCCCGGGGCCCTTGCGGATCGTCGAGATCCGGGACTTCTATGCCCACGGCCGGCTGGTCGCCGATCACCGCGCCTTCATAGGCCACGAACTCACGGGCAGCGGGGTCTACAAGGCGCGCGTGACCCTGCCGATTCCGGCGCAGGCGCCGTTGGGGCGTTACGAGATCGTGAGTCTGCTCTACGCGCGTTGGGGCAAAGGCGCACCCACGCTGATCGCGCGGGCCCAGACGCGATTCCGGGTGGCCCGCTAGGCGGGATGCGCGAGGCGTTCGAGGTAACGGGCGATGAGGTCCACCTCGATGTTCACCACATCGCCCGCGCCAAGCCCGCCCAGGGTGGTCGCCGACAGGGTGTGCGGCACGATCGCGAAGTGGGCCTGCGCGCCCTCTATGCCGTTGACCGTGAGACTTACCCCATCCACGCACAGGGACCCCTTGCGCGCCACGTAGCGGGTGAGGTCGCGCGGGATCTCGATCGTGAGCCTGCGACCTTCCCCGTCGCGTTCCAGACGCACGACGGTGGCCACGCCGTCGACATGGCCCGACACCAGGTGTCCGCCGAGGGGGTCGCCCATCTTCAGGGCGCGTTCGAGATTGACGGGATGTCCGGGCCGCAGGGCGCCCAGGGCGGTGCGCGCGAGGGTCTCGGCCGAGAGGTCCGCGGAAAACTCCGCCCCCGCGCCCTCGATGAGCGTGAGACACACGCCGTTTACCGCAATGCTCTCCCCGAGCACCCAGGGGGCGCGCGCAAGCCCGGGGGCTGTGATCGTAAGCCGCGCGCCGGTGCCGCGCGCGCTGCGGCGGGCCACCTCGCCCAGGCTCTGGATAAGTCCTGTGAACATGAAAAACCCCTTCCGCCAGGGCGGCCCTGGTTCAGGTCGCGTCCGATTCCGTCCCCGGCGTCAATGTAAGGCGCAGATCGCCCCCCACGCGGCGCACCTCATCATAGCGCCACCCAGGGGCCTCCGAAAGCGCAGCGAGCGTGATATCGGCGAGCGGCCGGCCGTGCCCGAGGAGCCTGGGGGCCATATAGACCACGAGCTCATCTATGAGCCGCGCGTCGAGCAGGCCCGCGAGCAGCCTGGGCCCGGCCTCGACCAGGAGATCGTTCACGCCGTGCGCGCCAAGCAACGCAAGCGCCGCGGGGAGATCGACGCGACCGGCCTTCCCGCCCACCGGCACGACCGAGACCCCCGCCTGGCGCAGCGCATCGCCGTGGGGGCCATCGGCCACGGTGAGCACCATGACGCCCGCGCCCCCCGCAAAGATGCGAGCGGCAGGCGACATCGCCAGATCGGAGGCCACGACGACCCGCAGGGGTTGGCGCGTGACGCCCGCATGCACCGTGAGTCTCGGGTCATCGGCGCGCACGGTCCCGGCGCCCGTCATCACGGCGCCCGACACGGCCCGCAGCCGCTGGACGTCGGCGCGCGCCTCGGGTCCTGTTATCCACTGGCTCTCGCCGCTTGCCAGGGCCGTGCGCCCGTCGAGCGAGACCCCGACCTTGGCGGTCGTGAAGGGCCGGCCGCGCGTGACGCGCGACACGAAGCCGCGGTTCAGCCTGGCGGCCTCGGAGGCCATGAGCCCCGCCTCGACCGCCACCCCGCGTGCGCGCAGCCGGGCCAGGCCCCCGCCCGCCACGCGCGGGTCCGGGTCCTCCATGGCCGCAACCACGCGCGCGACGCCGGAGGCGAGCAGGGCCTCCGTGCAAGGTGGGGTCCGACCGGTATGGCAGCAGGGCTCGAGCGTGACGTAGGCGGTCGCCCCGCGCGCGGCTGGGCCCGCCTGTTGCAGGGCCAGACGCTCGGCGTGGGGCTCGCCCGGGCGCACATGGAAGCCCTCCCCCACCACCTGACCATCGCGGACGATGACGCAGCCCACGCGCGGATTGGGGGCGGTGGTCGCCATCCCGCCTCGCGCCAGCTCCAGGGCGCGCGCCATATGGACGCTATCCTGGGCTAGGCTCACGACTTCGTGGTGAGATTCGTGATCTCCTGGCCCTCCAGCCGCTCCATCTCCTCGCGGAAGGCCTTGAGATCCTGGAAGCTGTGATAGACCGAGGCGAAACGCACGTAGGCGACCTTGTCGAGCGCGCGCAGCTGCTGCATCACCCACTCCCCGATCTGGCGGCTCGAGATCTCGCGCTCGCCGCTTGCCATGAGCGAACGCCGCACGAAGGCGACCAGCGCGTCCACCTGGGCCGCGTCGACCGGCCGCTTCTGGAGGGCCCGCTGCAGGCCGGCGCGCAACTTGGCCTCCGCAAAGGGCTCGCGGCGGCCATCGCTCTTGATGATCTGCGGCAGCCTGAGCTCGGCGTGCTCGAAGGTCGTAAAGCGCTCGCGGCAGGCCAGGCACTCGCGGCGCCGGCGCACGGCATCCCCCTCGTCGGCGAGACGCGAGTCGATCACCCGTGTGTCTTCGGCGAAACAGAAGGGGCAGCGCATGGCCTAGATCAGTACGCCTTCGCCGTACACCGGGAAGCGCGCGCAGAGGTTCGAGACCTCGCGGCGCACCCGCTCGGCCAGGCCCTCGTCGCTCGGCCGCTCGAGGATGTCGCACACGAAGCCCGCGAGCGCGCGCGTCTCGCGCTCGCCCAGACCACGGGTGGTGATCGCCGGGGTGCCGAGACGGATGCCGCTCGTCACGAAAGGCGAGCGGGGATCGTTCGGCACGGCGTTCTTGTTGACGGTTATGTGGGCGCGACCCAAGGCCTCCTCGGCCTCCTTCCCGGTCACCGGACGCTCTATGAGATCCACCAGCATCAAGTGGTTGTCGGTGCCGCCGGAGACGACCTTGAATCCGCGGCTCATCAGGGTGTCGGCCATCGCCTGGGCGTTCTTCACGACCTGCTGCTGATAGGTCTGGAACTCGGGCGTCAAGGCCTCCGCGAAGGCCACCGCCTTGGCGGCGATCACATGCATGAGCGGGCCGCCCTGGGTGCCGGGAAAGATCATGCTGTTCAGCCGCTTCTCGATCTCCGCGTTCGGACGCGCCAGGATCAGGCCCCCGCGCGGTCCGCGCAGGGTCTTGTGGGTGGTCGTCGTGGTGACGTCGGCGATGCCCACGGGACTTGGGTAGAGGCCGGTGGCCACGAGACCCGCGACGTGCGCCATGTCGACGAAGAGATAGGCCCCCACCTCGTCTGCGATCTCGCGGAACCGCGTCCAGTCGATGACGCGGGAATAGGCCGAGAAGCCGCCCACGATGACGCGCGGCTTATGCTCGCGGGCGAGTCGCGCGATCTCGTCGTAATCGATGAGCCCGGTCGCGGGATCGACGCCGTAGCTCACGGCATTGAAGAGGCGCCCCGAAAAGTTCACCTTGGCGCCGTGGGTCAGATGACCGCCGTGCGCAAGGCTCATGCCGAGGATCGTCTCCCCCGGATTGATGAGCGCGAGGTAGGTCGCGGCATTGGCCTGCGAGCCCGAATGCGGCTGCACGTTGACGTAATGGGCCCCGAAGAGTTGGCGCGCGCGCTCCATGGCCAGGGTCTCCACCTGGTCCACGTACTCGCACCCGCCGTAATAACGCTTCCCGGGGTAGCCCTCCGCGTACTTGTTCGTGAGACACGACCCCTGGGCCGCCATGACCTGGGGGCTCGTGTAGTTCTCGGAGGCGATCAGCTCGAGATGGTCCTCCTGGCGGGTCCGCTCCCTGGCCATCGCGTCCCACAAGGGGCGGTCGATGTCCTTCAACGTCTTTTCGCTAAACATCCGGCTCCTCTTTCTGGCGGCAATCGGTATGAGAAGCCCTTAAGGATACCCGATCTGTGGGCGCCGTGCATGACCTCGCGCCCGCCCGGCCCAAATACCCGGCCGGACCGGCGGCCCTCAGATATCGCCGGCGCGCGCCAGGAACTCCGTAAAGTCGAGATAGTGCGAGCCATCGCACGAGAAGCGCAGGCCCACCAGTCCGCTCATGATGTTGAGGGATGCGGCCCGCAGATAGACCTGAGGGTCCTGAAACCGCAGCCGCTTGAACTGCGCCAGGAGGGTGTCGATCGAAGTCTTCGGCACGGCCGCCGACAGGCACGGGTAGGGGACCGCGGGGTAGAGGCGGCAGATCGCCGGCGACAGAAACTCGTCCATCAGATGCACGCGATAGGCGAAGGGCTCACGCAGGAACCAGAGCGTGACCTGTCCCGTCGAGAAGTGGATCTTCGCGTGAAACGCCCCGCGGGACGCAAGCAACACCCGCACGCGGGCCAGGACCCGGTCGAGCTCCCGATCGAAGGCGTTCTCGACGCGTTGCTGTTCGAACACGAAGCGTCGCACCGATGGATCGCCCTGGATCTGTAGCCACCGTCGTTCCATGCTCGCTCCGGCCCGTCCCTGTGTCACGCCGCCCCTACTCTAGCGAGACGCGCGGGGCGGGGCAAACGCGGCCGTGGGACCAGCCGCGGCCTGGCCGCGGCATCCCCGGGGAAGGGCCGGCGGCCCTACCAGAACTTCCAGAAGGCCTTTGAAGACAGCTTGCGCTCCGCGCCCTTGGAGAGCAGAAACGGGACATAGGCCTTGTCGGTCCCGAGGATATGGTGCGTAAGCCAGCCCCGCAGGAAATGCAAAAGCTCGAACGTCACGTTGCCGCTCTCGTTTTTCAGCTTCCGCTGCAAGCCCATGATCTGCTCGATCAACTTCTCGTGTTC
Organism: Pseudomonadota bacterium; assembly: GCA_021816425.1. Lineage (GTDB taxonomy): Bacteria > Pseudomonadota > Gammaproteobacteria > Acidiferrobacterales > Acidiferrobacteraceae > Acidiferrobacter. The sequence continues at coordinate 7,713 of JAKAXT010000032.1, forward strand.
CTGCTTGTGCGGGCCATACCCCGGGTAGCCGAGGATACGGAACAGGCTCTCCTCCACCGTGAAGTGCACCCGCGTGTATTCGATCAATTTATCGAGGATATCGAGACAGGCGCCCGAGGCCCGATGCTCCGTTATCGCCACGTGCAGCTCGTTCAATAAGGCGACAAGCTCCATGTGCTGCCTGTCGATCTCCTCGATACCGACACTGAGCTCATCGGTCCACGCCAGCAATTGTTCCATAGAAAGTACACCGTGCAGGGTTATAAGTTTTGGAAACCAGGCCCGAGTGTATCTCTTTAGAGCTACCTCTTTTTGATCCACATCAACGACGAAAGGGATGCGCCCTGATCCGCGCTTCCGCCTCCCGAGGCGCGCCGCGACGCGGCCCCTCGACGCGGCGGCTCAGTGGTTCTGGGATGCGCCGCGCCTGCGTTCGGAGGACAGATGCGCCCCGTACTGGAAGGCGCGCTCCAGCAGCAAGGGCGGGAGGATGAGGAGGTCATACAAGGCGGCCAGGGTATCGACCGCGGCCGCGAGCATGCGCTCGACGAGCCGCAGAGTGAAGGCGAGCGCACGCACCAGCGCCTCGACGATGACGCCCGTTACCGCGCGCAGGGAATAAATGAACGCCTCCAGCGGTATCGCCACCAAGGCCATGAGGCTCGGGAGCACGAACGCGAGCAGCACCTCGGCCACCGTCTGCCATAAGGGGAGATCGGGCACGGCGACACCCTTGACCATGGGGATGACCTGCACGGCGTTCTCGCGCACGAAGGCGAGCACCGCCTGTAAGGCGGCAAGCGTCATGAGCAGACCAAGCGCCCCGCCCGCCGCCCGGCGGCGCGTGCGGTTGGGCAGAATCGCCACCACGCCGAAGAGATGGGTCACATCGAGGGCGTCGAACAGCACGATGCCGGTCACCACCTCGACGGCGATCAATACGGCGGCGGCGATCTCGGAGGCGGAATGGCCGGCCAGCGCCAGGCCGCCCCCGACCCCGAGCCACCGCAAGGGGGCCTCCATGAGGTGGACGTTCATGAAGGCGCCGCCGGCGGCCACGACCAGCACGAAACCCGCCACCAAAAGACGCGAGGCCGCCGACGTGACGAGCGCGCGGTCGAAGACGGGCGTCCGATCGCAGAGACCCTGGTAGCGCTCCACGGCCCCGTGGATGGAGAACGCCGACTCGGCCACGCGCGAGAGCCGGTTGTCGATGCGCTCGAGATTGCGGGCGACCACCTGCCACATCCGCTGGGCGCGAGCGAGCTGCCGGTGGCGCTCGGCCACGACCTTGCGCCGCTCGCTCAAGGCCTCGCCCTGCGCCTTCTGCACGAAGGCCTGGAATCCCGCCTGGATGCGTTCGCCCACGCCATCGTCGCCGACCTTGAGCCGGGCCACCGCGGACAGCGCCTTGGTCCATTCCGGCGAGGCCTGGGGAATCTCCCCGGAACGGGTGAACTCCGCCTCCCATTGCTCGATCTGGCGCAGCAAGGCCTCCTGCAGGGCCGGGAAGCCCTGGACATCGCGCCGCACCACTTCGTCCAGACGCGCCCATTCGCGCTCGATCTCGAGGGCCGCCTCGGCGCGCGCCTGCGCCTGCATCAAGGCCCCGTTGCGCCTGCGGACGTCGCCGGCCACGGCGCGCAGGAAGCGCGCGGCCAGTCTCAAAGGATGGCGCATGAAACGTCCCAGCGCCCGTACCCCTTTATGGAAACCCGCCCGGCCCAGATAAAGGACGAGCCATGCCGCCACCACGGCGGATGCCGCGGGTCCGGTCTGTGTCCAATAGGAAAGGTCCATGTGCCCTACCTCCTCACCTCAAGGGGTAGGGACTGAATACCACAGACGAGACCGCCGCGCCAATGCAAGCCCGATGGGCCGGCGGCGGACTTGGACCAGCGGGCCTAAGGGCGCTCGGCGGCCGGATTCTTGCGCGGCACGAGATCCTCGCGCGTAAGACCGAGCCACATGACGATGGGACTCGCGACGAGCACCGAGCCGTACGTGCCGACGACGATGCCCACGGTCATGGCCAAGGCGAACCCGAACAGCACGGGCCCCCCCAGGAACAGCATCGACAACACCATCATCTGCGTCAGAAGGTGCGTCATGATCGTCCGCGAGAGCGTGCGCGTGATGGCGCTGTCGATGATCTCGGCCGTGGTGCCACCGCGCATGCGCCGGAAGTTTTCGCGGATCCTATCGAACACCACCACGGTATCGTTCACCGAGTATCCGAGGACCGCCAGCACCGCGGCCAACACCGTCAACGAGAAACTGACATGAAAAAGCGCGAACACGCCGAGCACGATCACGACGTCGTGGATCGTCGCGATGATGGCGCCGACCGCGAAGCGCCACTCGAACCGCAAGGTGAGATAGGCGGTGATGCCGATGGCGACGAAAAGCAGCGCCAGGGCGCCCTGGTCGGCGAGTTCCGAACCCACCTCCGGCCCCACATATTCGACGCTGCGCAGGCTCGCCCCGGGGTCATGCGCCGCCACGAGGCGCAGCACGGAGACCGCGAGCGCCTTGCCCTTGGTCGCCTCCGTGGGCAGATGGATCAGCACCTTGCTCGCGGTCCCGTAATTCTCCACACGGGCGTGCCTGTAGTGGCCCGCGACGAGCAGCCGACGGATGGCCGAGGGCGAGGTGGGTTTCGGAAACTGCACCTCGATCACCGTGCCGCCCGTGAAGTCGACGTTCAGGTTCAGTCCGCGCACCACGAGCGCTGCCACCGCGATGGCGAAAAGGACGAGCGACACAAAGACCGTCGTGCGCGCATAGCGCATGAAGGGCAGGTCGCGGCTTATGCGAAAGAATTCCATTAGATCCCTAAGTGCGCCAAACGACGGCGACGTCCGTAGACTGCGTTGACAAGCGCCCTCGTCACCAGGATGGCGCTAAAGAGCGAGGTCAGGATGCCGAGGCACAAGGTGATCGCGAAACCGCGCACCGAGCCCGACCCCAACCAGAACAGCGCGAGACCCGCGATGAGCGTGGTCATGTTCGAGTCCACGATGGTCCCCATGGCGCGCTCGAATCCGGTCGCAATCGCCGCCTGCGGCGTGTTCTTGTTGCGCAGCTCCTCGCGTATGCGCTCGAAGATAAGGACATTGGCGTCGATCGCCATGCCCACGGTGAGCGCGATGCCGGCGATACCGGGCAAGGTGAGCGTCGCCTGCAGAATCGAGAGCACGGCGACCAGCAGCACGACGTTGCTGGCGAGCGCGGCGGCGGCCAGCACCCCGAAGGTGCGGTAGTAGACCGCCATGAACACCGCGATGGCAAGGAAGCCGATCAAGGTCGCATAGAAGCCCCGCGCGATGTTGGCGGCCCCGAGGCTCGGCCCCACGGTGCGTTCGGCGATGATGCTGACCGGGGCCGCGAGCGCGCCCGCCCGCAGGAGCAGCGCCAGGTTGCGGGCCTGCCGGACGCTTCCTATGCCTGTGATCTGGAAACTGCCCCCCAGGGCCTCGCGGATCACGGGTGCTGTGATCACCCGCTCGATCTTGCGCGTCACGCGCACCCGCCGTCCATCGGGGCCGCGCACCGGCACGCCCTGGTCATTACGCTTCAGGTGCGACTGCACTTCGACGTAGACGACCGCCATGCGCTGGCCCACGCTGCGGCGGGTGACGCGGGCGTTGACGGCCGCGCCCCGCCCGTTCAGGGTGATGTTCACCACCGGCTGCCCGCTCTGCGGATCGACGCCGGTGGAGGCGTTTGTGATGTCGTCGCCCGAATACAGGACGCGGCGGTAGAGCAAAATCGGCTGACCGTGCCGGTCATGGTAGATACGCGTGCCGGGCGGCGGGCCGCTCGACACGGCGCGCTCGACGCTATCCTTGCCATCGACCATATGAATCTCGAGCGTGGCCGTGCGCCCCAGGATCTCCTTCGCCCGCGCGATATCCTCGACGCCCGGCAACTCCACGACGATACGCGAGTGGCCTTCCTGCTGGATGACCGGGGCCGCCACGCCCAGCTCGTTCACCCGTCGGCGCAACGCCGTCAGGTTCTGCTCGAGCGCGTAATGCCTCTTGCCCGTGATCGCCGCGCGCGTCATGACCGCATGCAGCCCGTCATGCGCGGCGGATGTGACGGCAAGATCGGTGAAGCGGCGCGCTATGAGGTCGCGCGCCTGTCCCGCCTGGGCGCGGTCGCGAAACCGCAGGTGCAACACCCCGGCCTTGTCGAGTCGCGCCTCCCGGTAGCGGATGTGATGGCGGCGCAGCGCCTTGCGCAAGGCCCGCGTGTCCTCCACGAGCGCCTTGCGCAAGGCCGCGTGCATGTCGACTTTCAGAAGAAAATGGACCCCGCCGCGCAGGTCGAGGCCGAGATACATCGGGCGGGCACCGAGGGCGCGCAGCCACGACGGGTCCGCCGGCGCGAGCGCGAGCGCGGTGCGGTACCCCGGCCCGAGCTTCTGGCCGATCAGGTCGCGGGCGCGCAGCTGCACGCCGGCGCGCGCGAAGCGCACCTGGACCCCTTTGCCGACGCGACTTATGCGCTTATAGGGCAGCTTGGCGCCCGCCAATATCCCCCGGATGCGGGCCAAGGCCGCGTGATCCACGACGGCGCCATGCGCGGCCCTGATCTGAACCGCCGGGTTGTCGCCGTAGAGATTCGGCAGGGCGTAGATGAGACCCAATACGACGACAAGCCCGATGAGGGCGTTCTTCCACCAAGGGTACTGATTCATCGGCCTAGCGCGCCTTCCCGACCGTACCCTTGGGCAGCACGAGTTGCACGCTCGAGGTCTGGATCTGCACCACGACCCCGGAGGCGATCTCGACCATCGAATATTGGGGACCGACCTCGGTCAGGCGCCCGAGCAGACCGCCGGCCGCCACGACCTCGTCGCCGGCGGCGAGCGCCGCGAGCATGGCGCGCTGTTCGCGGGCCCGCTTGCTCTGCGGACGCAGGATCAGGACATACATCAAGACCCCGATCACCAGGAAGGGCAGGATTTGGACCAGGATCCCCGCCTGGGGGGGCGCGGCGGCGGCCGGCGCCGCGGCCCAGGCATTGCTTATGATGTGTATCATGACTTCCCTTTAAAGGACGGTTATGGGGTCCGCCACGCCATCCTCCGGGAGCTCCCCGAGGGCGCGCGGCGGGCGCTTATGGCGCGTACGATAGAACGAATCGACGAATTCCTCCAGCGTTCCGGCCAAAATGGCCGTGCGCAGGCCGGCCATCAGGTCCCCGTAATAGGTCAAATTATGGAGCGTCGCAAGGCGCGCGCCGAGCATTTCGCCGCAACGCTGGAGGTGATGGAGATAGCTGCGCGTCGTCTGGGTACAGGTGTAGCAGCGACATTCGGGGTCGACCGGACCCAGATCGCGCGCATACCCGCTGTTGCGGATCTTCACGACCCCGCTGCGCGTGAAGAGCCAGCCGTTGCGGGCGTTGCGCGTCGGCAACACGCAGTCAAAGAGGTCGATGCCCGCGCTTACCGCCGTCACGATGTCTTCGGGCGTCCCCACGCCCATCAGGTAGCGGGGCCTGTCGGCCGGCAAAAGCGGCGCGCAGTGCGTGACGAGCCTGTACATATCGGCCTTGGACTCGCCCACCGAGAGCCCGCCCAGGGCGTAACCATCGAACCCGATGCCCGCGAGACCCTCGGCCGACATCCCCCGCAGGTCCTCGTAGAGCCCGCCCTGCACGATGCCAAAGACCGCGCCCGGGCCCGCATAGGCGGCGCGGCTGCGCTCGGCCCATCGCAGGGACAACTCCATGCTCGAGCGCGCCTCGCTGAAAGTCGCCGGGTGGGGCGTGCACTCGTCGAACACCATGGCCACGTCCGAGCGCAAGGTGGCCTGCGCCTGCATGGCAAGCTCGGGGGTGAGCGTCAGGGGCCGGCCATCGCGCGGCGAGCGGAAGGCGACCCCTTGCTCGCTCACGCGCCGCAAGGCCGCTAGACTGAAGACCTGGAAGCCGCCGGAATCGGTCAGGATGGGTCCGTGCCAGTTCATGAAACCGTGCAGGCCGCCATGCGCCTCGATCACCGAAAGGCCCGGCCTCTCCATGAGGTGGAAGGTGTTGCCGAGGACGACCGAGGCGCCGCTCGCGGCCACCTCGGCAGGACTCATGCCCTTCACCGCCCCGTAGGTTCCGACCGGCATGAAAGAAGGGGTCGCGACGGCGCCATGGGCAAGCGACAAACGACACGCGCGGGCGCGCCCGTCGCGGCCCAACTCGACGAAAGGGACTAGAGACATGCGCTTACGCTAGCGCAAACGCTCGTCGTTTTCCACAAGCATGCGCCCGATCACCCCCTCCAGATCACGCAGCTCGCAGGGTTTGGCGATGGCACCGCAAAAGCCGAACCGCCCGAAGTCCCGCATGACGGGGGCATCGGCATGCCGGCTCCAGGCAATCACCCGCACATCCGGGTCCAGTGCCCGCAGTCGCCGCAGACACTCTCCCTCCTCGCCGCCGGCCGGGACCGTGGGGTCCAGGATCACGGCCGCGAAGGGCTCGCCCTCGCGCATCGCCTGGGCATAGACGTCCACGGCCCGCCCCCCGCCGCGCACCACCTGGGCCTCGCAGCCCAAATGGTCAAGGAGCGTCGAGAGCAGGCGCAAAAGGGCGTCGTCCTCATCCATCACGAGCACCCGCCGCCTATGCGCCTTCGCAGGCAAGGGCGGTGCCGGAGGCTTCGCGGCCTCCTCGGCCGGCAGATAGATCTCGAACCGCGTGCCGCGCCCCTCCTCGGACTCCACCTTTATGGCGCCCTCATGGCGCCGTACGATCGAATAGGTCGTCGCGAGCCCAAGGCCGCTATGGCCCTCCTTGGTCGTGAAGTAGGGATCGAAGATCTTGTCGAGATGCGGCGGGGGGATGCCGGCGCCGGCATCGGCGATGGTGATGCGCACATAGCGTCCCGGACGCACGGGCAGCAGATCCTCGGACGAGACCCTGACGTTGCCCGCCTCGATCGAGACCAGACCGCCCGAAGGCATGGCCTGGGCGGCGTTCAACACGAGATTGCTGACCGCCTGACTCAATTGCCCCGGATCGAAGGCGAGCCCCCAGAGGTCGTCTGCGACCGACACGCTGCACTTTGCCTTCGAGCCCGCAAGAGCGAAGGGCACGACGTCGCGCAGCAGGTCCCCGAGCGAGGCCGCGCGCTTCACGGGCGCCCCGCCGCGCGCGAAGGTCAAAAGCTGCTGGGTGAGTCCGCGCGCCCGCCACGCCGCCTTTTCGGCCTCATCCAGGGCGTGCCCCGCGCGATCCCCGGCCGGCACCAGCATCTTCGCCAGCGCCACGTTGCCGATCACAGCCGTCAGAATATTGTTGAAATCGTGCGCGATTCCTCCGGCCAGCACGCCCACGGATTCGAGCTTCCGCGCCTTCAGACAGTCTTCCTCGAGTTTTTGCTGGGTCGTGATGTCACGGAACACGGCCACCGCCCCCACGATCCGGCCGTCCGGGTCCGGAACGAGCGCCCCCGTGCACACGACAAACCGCTCACCCCCATCGCGCGCCCGAAGGATCAGGCGTTCATAGGACCCCGCGCGATCGTGTAACTCGAACAGGCATCGGGCGACGTCCTCGCGGCGCGCGCGCGTGCGCATCTCGAGCAGATGCAAGACCGCGTCGACCGGCTGCCCCAGCGCCTCGGCCTGCGGCCAACCGGTCAGGGCCTGCGCCACCCGGTTGAAGAGCACGATGCGGCCTTCGGTATCGATCGTGACGACCGCCTCCCCGAGGCTATTCAGGGTCACCGCCAACCGCTCCTTCTCGTGGGCGAGGAGCTCGGTCGCGGTCTTCTCGCGGGTGACGTCGGCGGCCGCCGCGATCCACTCGCGCAAATGCCCCTCGTCGTCAAAAAACGGCACGATGCGCAACGTCACGCGTCGATGGCTGCCGTCCGCCACCGCCAGATCCGCCTCGCGCACGATAGGGGCATGATCGTTGCCGGGACGCGCAAAGCGCCTGCGCAAGACCGCGCGATCCCGCGAACCCAGGACCCTCATCCAGCCATGGCCCGCGACCTCCCGCCGGGATTGGCCGGTGAAGGCGCGCCACCCCGGCATATCGTCCCGGGCGCGACCCGAGACATCGAGGCCCCACACGATCTGCGCGGAGGCCTCCACGAGCGACCGATAGCGCCCCTCGCTCGTGGCAAGCGCCGCCTCGGCACGCCTGCGCTCCTCCACCTCGTCGCACGCAAGGCGATAGAGCCTTGCGTTTTCCACGGCGATCGCGCCTTGCTGGGCGATGTGGGTGGCCAGCACGAGATCATCCTCGGTGTAGTGGCGGGTCCCAAAGCCCGACAACACGAAGGTGATCACGCCCACGGTGCGGGCGCGCGCCCTGAGCGGCAGACGCAGGAGCGAGCGCAGCCCGAGCGACCTGAAAAAGGCCCGTGATTGCGCATCGGGCACGAGCGCATCGACCACGGACGGCTCGAGATGCGTCACGAGCTGCGGCTCGCCTGTGCGCGCCACATCCGCCGCCGTCAATCGGCCAATCGCCCTGCTCGGCCTTCTGTTCATGATCTCGCGCACGAGATACGGCTTTTCGTGGGCCAGGCTCGCGCATTCGAGGACACCTTTGTCGTTGATGACGTCCACGGCACACAAATCGGCGAAGGTCGGCACGACCGCCTGCGCCAGGCGCGCGAGCGCCGCCTCATAATCGAGACTCTCCGTAATCTGGCGCGTGACTTCGTTCAGAAATCGCCAGGCATCTTCAACGCTGTGCCACCCGTGCCGCACGACGCAGCTTCCATACCAGCGTCCACCGCCCCCCGCGGTCTCTCCCTGGCGCGCCTCCAGCTGGCACCACGGCCATCGGCCGTCGTCCGCCCGCAGGCGCGCTTCCACTTTGAAGCGCCCCCTTTTGGTCAAGGCCCGCTCCCAGGCGGCCTGGACGCGGGGGCGATCGGCGTCGTGCGTGAAGCCGATCCAGCCGTGGCGCACGAGGTCTTCGCGGGAGATCCCGAGGGCCGACTCCCATTCCTCGTTGAAATAATCGATCGCCCCGCGGGCCGTGGCCGACCACGCCATGAGGGGCAGCTTGTCCGCGAACGCAAAGGCTTCGCCCCCGTGGTCGCTTACCGCCCCATCGTCCCGCGCCCCGTTGCGATCGGGGCGGGCCACGCCCAGGGCGCACGCCAGCACCTCTGCGATCCGTTCTTCATCGGAAAGACTCACGGCCCAGCGCGCACCCTTCAGTACGGACCCATGGTCGAGACCTGCGGCCAATTCGTGCGCGCGCGCCTCGTCCGCCAGGAACACCACGTGGGCGTAAGGCGCGGCGCCCTGGATCTCTTCGGCGATCGCGAAGGGGTCGGGTGTCTCGTTTGCGATCACGACCACGGCGGGGTCGGCTTGGGCGCGCACGGCGAGGTACTGCAAGGCGTCTTCGACCGTGCAAGCCCGGTACGATGCCAGACCCAGACGCCCGAGGACCTTAGTGATCCGATCGAAACCGCCCCCCCTGGCCGGATCGACTACAAGAATAGTTTGCGGCAATTGTGTTTTCCTGACGGGACTCCAGGATCAACCGGACTCGGCTCCAACGCCATCGACCGAAGGTCCGTCGGCCTTTAGTCGTCCCCCGCCTCATTCGCCTCTCTCCGAAGGCGTCGCGCGCCACAGGAGCATGGCGTCGCCGTAACTGAAGAAGCGGTAGCGCGCCGCCACCGCCCTCCGATAGGCGCCCATGACGTGGTCGTGGCCCGCAAACGCGCACACGAGCATTAAAAGGGTGGAGCGCGGCAAATGAAAGTTGGTTATCAAGCCTTCGGCCACCCGAAACACGTAACCCGGTCGAATAAAGAGGTCCGTGTCCCCGACGTAGGGCTCGAGCTTACCCGGAGCGGCCGCAGCCTCCAGGGCGCGGGCCGTCGTCGTGCCCACCGCGACCACCCTGCCACCGCGCGCCCGCGCCGCCTCCACCGCCGCCACGCACGCCTCGGAGACGACGATCCGTTCGGAGTGGAGCCGTCCCTGCGCGAGAGTCTCGGGGCGCAGCGGACGGAAGGTGCCGGCCCCGACATGGAGCGTCACATAGGCGCTCTGAACGCCCAATCGGGCCAGGCGCTCGAGCAAGGGCTCGTCGAAATGAAGGCCGGCCGTGGGGGCGGCGACCGCGCCGGGCGCGCGCGCGTACACGGTTTGGTAGCGGACCCTGTCTTCCTCGTTGTCGGCCCGCGTGATATAGGGCGGCAAGGGGACGTGGCCGACTTGCTCGATCAGATCCATGAGGTCGCCAGGCCCACTGAAGACGACCTCGGTCAGCTCATCAACGCGGCCCAGCACGGTGGCCTGGAGCCCTCCCTCGAGCGCAAGCACCTCGCCCACGCGCGGCGACTTGCTCGCGCGCAAGGCCACATGGGCGCGCCCGGCATCGTCCAGAAAGCGCTCGAGCAGAAGCTCCACCCGGCCGCCCGTCGCCCGTCGTCCGAAGAAACGCGCCGGCACCACGCGGGTGTCGTTGAAGACCAGGAGGTCCCCGGGCCGCAGCTGATCGCAAAGTTCGCCGAATCGACGGTCCGTCGCCCCGCCATCCCGCGGGTCGAGCACCATGAGACGACTTGCGCTGCGGGGCGAGACGGGGGTCTGAGCGATGAGCTCGGGCGGGAGATCGTAATCGAAGGCATCGAAGGTCATGGCGGCGCGCATTATACGGGAAGAGCGCGCGCTGTTGTCTCGTGGACAAAACCCGCTATACTGCGCGTGCGCCGGGATGGCGGAACTGGCAGACGCGCCGGACTCAAAATCCGGTGGTAGAGATACCGTGTGGGTTCGACCCCCTCTCCCGGCACCAGTCAATAACGATCGGTTAGCGCATAACGCCCTCGCGAACCGTCCCCTGTTCGATCTTTTGCTCCCGGTTCACGCCACCCGCTTTCCGTCCCCTCACCGGAGGATCGAGCGCACCCAGGAGGTGGAGTCGGAATCACTCGAGGTCCCGGCGGCCAGCTCCACGAACAGCGCATGGGCCCCGACGGGATCATGATCACAAGGGGCGCCATTCAGGAAGGCGGGGCCGTTCGCCTGCGGGGTCTCGGGAATGGCGGACCCCGGGGGGCGGGGCGATCCATGGGTCCATCGGAGCAGAACGCAGAGGACGGGCCCAGGCGCGATGCGCGCGCCCTCGAACACCCGATGATCCCCGATTACGCCCCGCCGGGGCGAATCGGCAGGCCCCGGTGGCCTGGCCCGGGAACGGCCCCGCACACGCCCTCCCCACAAAGCGCGCAGGCGATGCAATCCCCCGCTCTCCCGGTGAACCAAGGATTTGGGTGGGCGGCCCGCGGGCCGAAAATCGAGGTGCGTCCGGGCCTCCCTCCCCCCGGCGCGCCCGGCCCCGACACCAAGGGCGGGCGCGCGAAACTTGCGACGGACGCCTTGGCAATCGCGGCCGACCCCTTCCTTTTGGTATATCAGTTTATACTGAAAATCAGTAGCGCCGCCCCCGGGCCGCGCGTATACTACCGGACCCAATCGCCGCCTTTTTGCGATCCCTTCGAACCCTTCGTTCGAGACACCATCCGATAAGGGACGACGAGTGGCCTGGGCGTCAACTCAGCGGATAGGCGGACGCAACTCCGTTGGGTGGGCACGGGCGTAAGCTGTGGTTCGCTGCTAGGCGTGCCCAAGGTGGCCTGCGGCCCTGACTTTGAGAGGACCATTACGTGGAATCTCGGTTTCCCCATCCCTACATCAGTTCGCATCCGCAATGGCGTTGGTTCATTCTCATCACGGTTCTGATCGGGGCCTCGATGTCGGCCCTGGACGTGAGCATCGTCAATGTCGCCCTGCCGACCCTGCAAGGGGACTTCAAGGTCAATATGGCGGTCATCGAGTGGGTGGCGATGGCCTATATGCTTACCCTCACGATCTTTCTTCCGCTCTTTGGGCGCCTCGCCGACATCTTCGGGCGCACCAAGATGTACAACACGGGCTTCGTGGTCTTCACGATCGGCTCCGCTTTCTGCGGGCTTGCCTCCTCGGCCGGCTTCCTGATCGGCGCCCGCATCCTACAAGCGATCGGCGCCGGCCTTTTGCAGGCGAACTCCGTAGCGCTCATCACCGCGGCCTTCCCGGCCAAGGAACGGGGACGCGCGATCGGCATCCAGGGGGCCGTGCAGGCCGTCGCCATGTCGATCGGCCCCTTCGTCGGCGGCATCCTGATCTCGGTGGTCAGCTGGCGAGCGATCTTCTATGTCAACGTACCCATCGGCATCCTGGGCACGTTCGCCGCCCTCTACTGCCTGCCGGCGGCTGAGCGTTCGGAGAAGCGCGAGAAGATCGACTACCTCGGCACCACCCTCTTCGCGACCGGACTTGCCTTCCTGGTGCTCGCGGTCAACGAGGGCGAGCGGGTCGGCTGGGCGGCGCCCCTCATTCTCACCTATTTCGTGCTGGCGGCGGTGCTGCTCGCGGCCTTCCTGATCACGGAGACCCGCGTCGAGCACCCGATGATCGATCTCACGCTCTTCAAGCGCTATGCCTTCTGGGCCGGCAACCTGACCGGACTCTTGTCCTATTATGTTCTGTTCACCGTGCTCTTCTTGATGCCCTTCTATCTCGAGAAGATCGCCGGCTACAACCCGGCGGTGACGGGCTCGATCCTCACACCTATCCCGCTTGCCATGGCGATCGTGGCCCCGTTTGCCGGCCATATCTCCGACAAGTACGGTTCCCGCGTCATGACCATGTGGGGCATGGCCGTATGCGCGCTCTCGGCCCTGCTTTTGATCTTCACGGGCCGCTCCCCCATCATGGCGGTCTTGATAGGCGAGCTCGTCGTGCTCGGCATCGGCATGGGCCTCTTCACCCCGCCCAACAACTCGGCGATCATGGGCTCCGTTCCGCGGGAGCGTCTGGGTGTCGCAGGGGGCATCCTGAACATGATGCGGGCCCTCGGGCTCATCTTCGGGGTCGATATCTCGGGCGTGATCTTCACCTCCCTCGAGCACAGCTACATCCTTGAACACGGATATAAGGTAACGGTCTTCAAGGATCTGCCGATCGCGCTGCGCAAGGAGGCCTTCCTGCACGGCTTTGCCCCGGTCATGATCACCCTGCTCGCGATCAATATCGTGGCGGGTCTCCTGTCTGCGGCCAAGAAAGACCAGGCGCACCAGACCCCGGTCGAGCACGGCGAGCCGATCGACCTCATGTAGGCCGTCTGCGCGCGGAGGGCCCGGCGGTGGAGCGCCTGCTCCATCGGCCGGGCCCGCGCGTCCGTCCCAAGAATCGTCCCCGCCCCCGGAAGCCCCGAGGCCCAAGCCGGCCTTGATCCTCATGCTG
>JAKAXT010000033.1 GCA_021816425.1 Pseudomonadota bacterium
CAGTTGGCGTCGTTCTCGAGGCGGATCGGGCGATCGAGACGCGCCGCAAGGTCTTCGCGCAGCGGCCGTCCATTCAGGCAGACGGTGTTGGAGTTCTTGAGGAAGCCCGTCTTGTGGGAGATCGCTCCGGGGCTCCCCAGGCCCACCGTGCAGGGTTCGGAGAGGGCGGCCTCGAGCGTGGCGACCAGGCCCGCGATGGCCTCCAGAATGGCCTCGTAGCCGGCCGCCGCCGGGGTGGGGATGCGCTTGCGGGCGAGCTCCCGCCCGGCCACATCCAGGACGATGCCTTCGATCTTCGTGCCGCCGAGATCGATCCCTATGCGCATACCGCGGCGAGCCAGCGGGCGTAGAGGACGTCCGCCACCTTGTGCAGGGCCGCCAGCTTGCGTATCGCGCCATCGCGCATGGTGTCGGGTGTCTGAACGGACGGCGAGGCGACCAGGGCGCGTCCCGCCGGACTGCCCGCCCACCGGTCGATCATGGTGGCGGTCATCTCGATGTGACATTGCAGCGCGAGCGTCCGCCCGATGACGAAGCCCTGATGGCGGCAGAAGGGGCCGGTCAGGAGCGGGGAGGCGCCGCGGGGGAGGGTGAAGGTCTCGCCGTGCCAGTGGAAGACCTCGAAACGGTCGGGGAGCCCCTCCAGCCAATGCGCGGAGGCCTCTCCGGGGACCGCGTCGACCACGCCCCAGCCGATCTCCATCACCGGGTTGGGCCCGACGGTCCCGCCCAGCGCCTTGCTGATCAGCTGGCCCCCCAGGCAGTGCCCCAGGACGGGCAGGTCCGCCTCCCGGGCCTCACGGATGAGCGTCAGGGCCTGGGGGATCCAGGGGAGCGGATCGTTCACGCTCATGGGCCCGCCCATGAAGACGAGGCCCGCATAGGCGCCCGCGGTCTCCGGCATCGTATCGCCCTGATCGACCCGTATGATGGTGTAAGGCAGGCCCCGGCGGTCCAGGACCTCGGCCAGATAACCCGGACCCTCGCCGGGCGCATGTCGGAAAATCGCAAGAGGTTTCATGTGTGAAAGAGATCCCGGCCGTTGATTCGAAGGCGCACGGGCCGTGCCGCCGTCCGCGCCGCCGTGTCTCGAGAAAGCACGCCGCGCTCAGGGCCCTCAGTATAGCGGGATCGGGGGCGGTCCCCTAGTCGGCGACGACGGCGGGCGCCGCCTCGCCGCCCAGGCGGTGTCCGCTGACGAGCAGGACGAGGGGCAGCATCGTCACGAAACTCATGGTGATGAACAAGAAGGCGGCATCGAAGGCGACCATCTGCGATTGCCGGTTCAGGGTGTTGGCGAGCACCGCCACGCCCCGGGGCGTCTGGGGGAGGAGGTGGAGCGGCGCCAGGTAGGCCGCCGTCGCCGTGCCGAACGCGGTGATGTGGCCGCCGATCGCGTTCCAGGCGATCTGGCCGCGGCGAATGAACTCGGCGGTGACGAGCGAGATGCCGACCGATGAGCCCACGGTGCGCATGAGACTGAAGAGCCCGGCCGCCTCGGACGCCGATTTGCGCGGAAGGCTCGCAAAGGCGACCGTGGAGAGCGGCACATAGATCATCCCGAGCCCCAGCCCCTGGATGAGCACGGGCCAGATGACATCCCATTCGTTGATGTGCAGGTCATAGCGCGTCATGCCCCAGGTCCCGACCCCGCTCAGGATGATGCCGGCCGTGATCAGGATGCGCGGGCTCATGCGCGTGATGAGGCGGCCCACGATGAGCATGCTTATGGCGCTCACGATACCGCGCGGCGCCATGACAAGCCCGGTCGTGAGGGTCGGGTAGTGGAGAAGTTCTTCCAGAAAGAGCGGCTGCATGACCATGGAGCCGTACATCCCGAGTCCGAAGATCGCGAGCAGCAGGCTTGCCACCGTGAAGTTGCGGTCGGCGAGGATGCGCAGATCGAAGAGCCGCCGGCCGCCGCGCGAGAGGCTATGGACGATGAAGCCCGCGAGACTCGCGACCATGATCGTGCCCGCGATCTGGATGCGCGTGGAGTCAAACCACCCGTACTCGTTCCCGCGGTCTAGGAGGAACTGGAGGGCGCTCAAGGATACGCCCAGATAGATGAGGCCCTCCCAGTCCATGTCGCGGGCCTCGCGCGGGGTGTCCGGCACCGACGTGAGCGCGAGCACGTAGGAGAGGATGCCGACCGGCAGATTGATGAAGAAGGTCCAGCGCCAGCTCAGGACCTCCGTCAGGTAACCCCCGAGCGTGGGCCCGAGAATGGGGCCTATCATCACCCCGATGCCCCAGATCGCCATCGCGCGGCCGCGCTCCTCGATCGGGTAGACGCTGACCAGGATGGCCTGCGAGAGCGGGACCAGGGAGGCGCCGAAGGCGCCCTGCAGGAGGCGGAAGATCACGATCTGGCGGAGCGATACCGCAAGGCCGCAGAGCGCGGAGAACAGCACGAAGCCGAAAATGCTGATGAGCAGGTAGCGCCGCCGCCCCAGCCGGTCCATGAAGAACCCGGTGAGCGGCATGAAGATGGCGGAGGCCACGAGGTAGCTCGTGAGCACCCAGGTGATCTGGTCGGGGCTCGCCTCGAGCTGGCCCTCCATGTGCGGCAGGGCCACGTTCACGATGGTGGTGTCGAGCACCTGCATCACGGTCGTCGCCATGACCGCGATGGTGATGAGAAGTCGCTGCCTCGGACTCACGGCCCGGTTTCAGGGATCGGGTTTTCGATAGAAATGAGGATGCTGCATGGGGACAGGTCGAGAAGCGTCACCCCGACCGAGCCGTGCCACCACCGGGCGAACGCCGACTGCGTGCGGTGACCCAGGACGATCAGGTCGACATGAAGGCTCTTTGCGGCGCGTGCGATCTCATCCGTGGGCTCGCCCAGGGCCACATGACCCCGCGCCTTGACGCCGCGTTCGGTGAGCTTCGCCACGCCCTCGTTCAGGATCTCTTCGATGTGGCGGGTCTGCTGCGCGAAGGGCGCGTCGCTCGAGAGGGACTCGCCTACGATCACCGTTGCGCTCGTGCGGACGACGGCCAGGAGGTGCACGAAGGCGCCGCAGGCGGCGGCCAGTTCGGCCCCCTGGTTCAAGGCCGTTCGACCTTCGCGCGTTCCATCGTAACAAAGGAGCATGGTGCGGAAGACCATGGGCGTACCCCTCAGCGTCGGTGCGCCTTGTGGAAAAAGACCGTTGCGTCCGCGCTCGTGCCGATACGCAGCGGCCACCGAGGGCTCGGGTCCAGGATCAGGATGCGTACCGGGACGCGCTGCGTGACCTTGACCCAGTTGCCTGTTGCGTTTTCAGGCGGCAGCAGGGAGAAGGCCGTGCCGCTCCCTCCGCTTATGCCGATCACTTTACCGTGAAAAAGATGGTTTGAGTACATGTCGATGTGGACGTGCGCGCGATCCCCCACGGCGATATGGCTCAGGTCGGTCTCCTTGAAGTTGGCCGTCACCCAATAGGTGTGGCTCGCGATGAGGGCGAAGAGGGGCGTGCCCGCCTGGATGTAGGCGCCGGGACGCAGTCTCATGTTGCTCAGGTAGCCGTCGGTCGGGGCACGCACCAGACAGTGCGCGAGGTTGAGCTTCGCGCGGGCGGCCGCGGCCTGGGCGGCGGCGAGCGCGGCCTGGTCGGCCTTGACGGTTGCCTGCGCCGTCTCGGAGGCCTGCGATGAGAGGAACCTGTGTGCGGCCATGCGCCGCGTGCGGCCGCTGATGGCCTCGGCGTTCGTGAGCAGGGCCTGGCGTTGCTCGACCGAGGCCTCTGCCGCGCGGACGGCGATCTTGTAGGGGTGCGGGTCGATCTCGAAGAGGCGCTCCCCCGCGTGCACCGCTTCATTGTCATGAACGAACAGTCGGTCGACCGGTCCTGCGACCTGGGCGGCCATCGAGACTACGTGCGCCCCCACATAGGCGTCATCCGTGCTGACGTAGTCCTGGAGGCTGCGCCAATACACATAGGCTCCGTCGAGGAGACGGATGGCGATGAAGGCCAGCAAGGCCTTTTGGCGGGGCAGGGAACGGACCAGCGGCAACAGTCGGGACATGTTCGTGGTTGGACCTGTGTAAAGACTATAGGCTAAGGAGCCGGTCGCGGATTTTTTTTAGGGCCGCCGTGCTGACTGCCACTTCCTCCTCGGTGAGGCTCGCGAGGAGCTCGTGACTCAGGCTCTCGGCCATCTCCGTTATGGGCCGCATGAGCTTGCGCCCCCCCTCGCAGAGGTGGACGGTCTTGCTGCGCCGGTCGTGCGGCGATTCCCGGCGCTCCACCAGGCCGTCAGCGGTCAGGCGGTCCAGCAAGCCCACTACGGTCGGTGCCTCGACGCCGAGTCGCGCCGCGAGTTCGGCCTGTGTGCACTCCTCGCTGCAGGCGATGTGCAACAGCATGCGCCACTTGGCCTGGCTGAGGCCGAGTGGTCGCAGGCGGCGATCCAGCTCGGTCCGCCACAGCCGCGCGGTCTCGTGGAGTATCCCTCCAAAGGATTCTTGAGGAAGCCCCATCGCTCGCCCCTTTTCAGCCTAACTATTAGGAGGCTAACAGATAGACGCGATACCGCGCAAGGCCCGAATGACTAGGCGGGGGCGGTCTTGTCTTTCTTGATGAGGGCGTAGGCCGAGTGGTTGTGTATCGACTCGAAGTTCTCGGACTCGACCATGTAGGCGTCGATCCGGGGATCCGCGTTCAGGACGCTCGCCACCTCGCGGACCATGTCCTCCACGAACCGCGGATTGTCGTAGGCGCGTTCCGTCACGAATTTCTCGTCCGGGCGCTTCAAAAGCCCGTACAACTCGCAGCTCGCCTGCTTCTCCACGATATCGATCAGGTCCTCGACCCAGACGAACTGGTTGGTCCTGACCGTCACGGTCACGTGCGAGCGCTGGTTGTGCGCCCCGCGCTCCGAGATCTCCTTGGAGCAGGGGCACAGACTCGTCACCGGCACGACCACGCGTATGGTGGTGACGCTATGCCCATTGCGGATCTCGCCCAGGAAACTCACCTCGTAATCCATGAGGCTGCGCACGCCCGATACCGGCGCGGTCTTGGTCACGAAATACGGGAAGCTCATCTCGATATGCCCTGCATCGGCCTCGAGCCGCAGGGCCATCTCGGCGAGCATGTCCTGGAAGGACTCGACCGATATCTCGGTCTCGTAGCGGTTCAGGATCTCGACGAACCGCGACATGTGCGTGCCCTTGAAGTTGTGGGGCAACTCCACATACATGTTGAAAAGCGCGATCGTGTGCTGCTCACCCTGGCTGCGGTCCTTGACGCGCACGGGGTGGCGGATGTCCTTGATACCGACTTTGTCTATGGCGATCTGACGCGAGTCGGCACTGTTTTGCACATCGGCGATACAGTCGGCTCGCGCACCGGGAGGCGCAGCGATCATAGCGGGGCGTTAATCCTGAGTGATTTAGTCAACGATCGCGTATTCTAGGCCGATTCGGACGTACGAGCAAGCTCGGGAAGCGCGTCGCGGACCTGGCGGGCGATGCCGGCTGCGTCGAGGCCGACGTCTGCCAGCATCTGCGCGGGCGCCCCGTGCTCCAGATAAGAGTCCGGGAGGCCCAGGTTCAGGACCCGCACGGGCAGCTGGAGCTGCCCCACGAGCTCGCCGACGCCGCTGCCCGCACCCCCCGCCACCGCGTTTTCTTCGACCGTGACGAAGAGCTCATGGGAGCGGGCGAGCCGCATGAGAAGCGCCTCGTCCAGGGGCTTTACGAAACGCATGTTGACGACCGTGGCGTTCAGGGTCTCGCCGGCGGCCAAGGCCGCGGTAAGGAGCGAACCGAAGGCAAGCAGCGCGACCCGCGCGCCTTGTCGGCGGACTTCGGCCTTGCCGATGGGAAGCGCCGTCATGGTGCGCTCGATGGCCGCGCCGGGTCCGGTCCCGCGCGGATAGCGGACCGCAGTCGGCCCTTCGTGCCGGTAGGCCGTGTAGAGCATCTGCCGGCACTCATTCTCGTCGCTCGGGGTCATGATGACGAAGTGCGGCAGGCAGCGCATGAAGCTCAGATCGAAGCTGCCGGCATGGGTCGGCCCGTCGGCCCCGACCAGGCCCCCGCGGTCTATGGCCAGCATCACGGGGAGGTCTTGCAGGCTGATGTCGTGGATCACCTGGTCGTAGCCGCGCTGCAGGAAGGTCGAGTAGATCGCGACCACGGGCTTCAGGCCCTCGCAGGCCATTCCCGCCGCGAATGTGAGGGCATGCTGCTCGGCTATGCCCACGTCGAAGTAGCGGCTCGGGAAGCGTTCGGAGAACTCGACCAGCCCCGAGCCTTCGCGCATGGCCGGCGTGATGCCGATCAGCTTAGGGTCCTCGGCCGCCATGTCGCAGAGCCATTCGCCGAAGATCTGCGTGTAGGTCTTGCCGGAGGCCTTGACCTCCATCTTGCCGGTGTGCGGATCGAAGGGGGTCACCCCATGATAGACGCAGGGGTCGCCTTCGGCGGGCGTGTAGCCCTTGCCCTTGCGGGTGACGACGTGCAGGAAGCGCGGACCCTTCAGGTCGCGCATGTTCCTGAGTGTCGGGATCAGGGTCGAGAGGTCGTGCCCGTCGATCGGGCCTATGTAGTTGAAGCCGAGCTCCTCGAACAAGGTGCCGGGCATGATGATGCCCTTCATGTGCTCCTCGATCCGCTTCGCGAACTGGAACACCGGTCGGACCGTGCTCAGGACCGTCTTGCTGCCGCTGCGCACGCTCGTGTAGGCGCGCCCCGAGAGGATGCGGGCGAGGTAGCTCGACAAGGCGCCCACGTTGGGCGATATGGACATGTCGTTGTCGTTCAGGACCACGAGCAGGTCGGCGTCCATGCTCCCGGCGTTGTTCAGCGCCTCGAAGGCCATGCCGGCCGTGAGCGCGCCATCGCCGATGACCGCGACGACCTGGCGCGCCTTCTGCGCCTCTCGGGCGGCCACGGCCATGCCGAGTGCGGCGCTGATCGATGTGCTGGAATGCCCGACGCCGAAGGTGTCATAGGGGCTCTCCGCGCGCTTCGGGAATCCGGCGAGGCCGCCGGCCTTGCGCAGGGTCCCCATCCGATCGCGACGCCCGGTCAGGATCTTGTGCGGATAGGTCTGATGGCCGACATCCCACACGAGGCGGTCTTCCGGCGTATCGAACACATAGTGCAGGGCGATCGTAAGTTCGACGGTCCCAAGGCCGGCCGCCAGATGGCCGCCGGTCCGGCTTACGCTCGTAATGAGAAATTCGCGCAGCTCATCGGCAAGTTGCGGGAGCACGCCCTCGGGCAGCCGTCTGAGGTCTGCGGGGGAATCGATAGAACGCAGCAGCGATTGCCCGGTTTTCATCATACCTCAGTGATCTCGCTCGACGGCATATTGCGCGATAGTCGCAAGGAGCCCGCCATTATCTCCCAAAAAGCGGAGACTGGCGAGGGCATTGTCATGGAGCGCGCGGGCGCGCCGGCGCGCCTCCTCGACACCGAGGACCGAGGCGAAGGTGGCCTTGCCGGCGGCCGCGTCGGCACCCACGGTCTTGCCGACCACGAGCGCCACGCCTTCCACGTCGAGCAGGTCGTCTGCGATCTGGAAGGCAAGACCCAGGGCGCGGCCGTATTCATCCAGGGGCGCGGGGATCTCGGGATTGGCAGCCAGCGCCCCGAGTCGCACGGCGGCGTGGATCAGGGCCCCGGTCTTGCGGCTATGCCGTTCTTCCAGGATCTCGACTGTGGCCTCGGGCCCGGCCTTCAGGTCGAGCGCCTGGCCGCCGACCATGCCAAGAGAGCCGGATGCCAGCGCCAGTTCCTCGATCATGCGGATGCGGGCCTGCGGCGACACGGTGCGTGCGCTGGCGATGGCAGTGAAGGCCTGGGTCTGCAAGGCGTCGCCGGCGAGCAGGGCCGTGGCCTCCCCGAAGGCCTTGTGGCAGCTCGGGCGTCCGCGACGCATGTCATCGTCATCCATGCACGGCAGGTCGTCGTGGACGAGGGAGTAGGCGTGTATCAGTTCGACGGCGCTGGCCGGCGCATCGAGCGCCTCGAGGCTCGCGCCCAGGGCCTCGCCCGTGGCATAGACGAGGCAGGCGCGCAGCCTCTTGCCGCCACCCAGGGTGGCGTAGCGCATGGCCTCGTGGAGGTCCGCGGGCAAGGTCTGGGCGGACGGAAGGACGCGCGCCAGCACGTCTTCCGCCCGCTTCCGATAGCGTTTCAGATCATCTTGGGACACAGCGCTCACTCGCCCTGTTCGCCGGCCTTGAAGGGCTCCACGCGATAGCTTCCGTTTTCGGAGACGAGCCGTTCCACGCGCTGTTCGGCGTTCTTCAGGCCGGCCTCGCAAAGCCGCGAGAGTTCCATTCCGCGCTGGAATGTGGAGAGGGCCTCCTCCAGCGATTGTTGGCCGTTTTCCATCTGGTGCACGATCTGCTCAAGCTCGGCCAACGCGGCCTCGAAATTGGGAAGGGGTACGTTCTCAATCACAGGTCATCCTCATCCGTGGTGTGTCACCCTACTGCAACGACCAGAAGCCGTCAATTCCGCGGGGGCCGGCTCAGGGCGGAGTTTATCGAGATCATCGGTGCGGTATACTGAAGCCGATGGCCAACGGACACATCCCGGACAAATGGCAGTTACGCCGACTGTTGCGCGCGCTACCGTGGACGACCGCGGTATGGATCACGCTCGCGGTGGGGCTCGTATTCGGCATCGGATTCGCCGCCCAGCACTACAAGCTGCCGGCCGAGGAGGTGAGCTTCCTCCGCATCCTGGTGGTCGGGCTTGCCGGGCTGCGCGTCATCCGCGGCATCGAGGGCGCGCTGGCGCATCATAGGGCCGCCCGGCTCGAGCAGATGGCGCGCTCCGGTCACGGCCAGGAACTGGCCTGGCAGGACTCCGTCACCGGTATCTATCTCATCCGGCTTTTGCTCTACGCCGGTCTCGTCCTCATCATCATCATGGTCGTCGGGGGGGCCTTCAGCGGCGTCCTGGTCGGCGGCACCATGCTCTCGGTGGTGCTCGGCGTCGCGGGCCAATCGTTCTTCGGGAATTTTTTCGGCGGTCTTGCGGTGGCGCTTTTCAAGCCCTTCGACGTCGGCGACCACGTCCAGATCGTGGCCTGGCAGTTCCCCATGATGCCAGAGACCTACCCGCATCAATTGCGGGCCCAGGGGTATCGCGGCGTCGTGCGCGACATCAACCTCTTCTACTCCGAGCTGCGCCTGGACGACGGGCAGCTGTTCCGGGTTCCCAACGGCGTGGTGATAACCGGCGGACTCATACGCTCGCTGCCGGATGACTGGGCGCGCATCGTGTTTCGCTTCGACGTGGCGATCTCCGGCAACCCGGTGGAGACGATGCGCAAGCTCGAGGAGGTGGCGCGGCGCCATTTCCGGCCGCGTCCCGAGGAGCCGATGGTCCCGTCCCCCGATCCCCCGCAAGGCGACGAGGCCGTACCGCCGTTCGGCTGGGACCCGCCGCTCGTTTTGATCGCGGACATTTCCCTTGCCGCCATGAGCATCGAGGTGCGGGCCTCCGTTCCGCAACGCCTGGGTGATCGGGCCAAGGCGGACTTCTTCACGGACATCCTGCCGATCGTGTATCCTGCCAAATCCACCTGAAGCCTCCGCCGGCGGTGTCCGGGGCTTGGGTGTGACACGCAACCGAAAAGCATTTTCCCAAGGAGTCCTGCCATGAATTTGGATCGAGTGGGCCCGGGTGACAAGGCCCCGGCGATCGTCAATGTCATCATTGAGATCCCGGCCAACGGCCCGCCCGTGAAGTACGAGATGGATAAAGATACGGGGGCGATGTTCGTGGACCGGTTCATGAACACCGCCATGTATTACCCCTGCAACTACGGCTACGTGCCCCACACCTTGTCGGACGACGGCGACCCGGTGGACGTCCTGGTCGTGACGCCCGCGCCGCTCATAAGCGGGTCGGTCATAAGCTGCAGGCCCATTGCCATGCTGAAGATGACCGACGAGAAGGGTCTCGACATGAAGATCCTCGCGGTCCCGGCCGACAAGCTCTGCGTGTCCTATCGCCACTACCAGTCCCTGAAGGACATACCGACCCATCTGCTCGATCAGATCAGTCATTTCTTCGCGCACTACAAGGACCTCGAGGCCGGCAAGTGGGTGAAGGTCGAGGGCTGGGTGGACGGCGAGCCCGTGGGTGCCGAGATCACGAACGGTATCGAGCGCTATCAGGTGTCGCGCCACAAGCCGCGCTTCTAGAGAAGCGCCCGCAGGTAACCCCTCCCGCAAGGACATGCGCCGGACGCGGGGCAGGGCGGCATGCCGTCCGCGCGCATGCGACCCCCCTAACTCGTCGGAATCGGCGAATTTGCCTGGCCCATGCCGTCCGCGCGCATGCGACCCCCCTCATCGCCCGCCAGGAGGCGGGGGACCCGGCGTTGAGTGTGCTCGGGTCTCTCGTGTTTCCGGCAAGGGATCCGCCTCCGTCGCCGGAGGCCGGGCCGCGGGTCTTGCCACGCCAACCGCAGGCCCATCAATCTCGATCAGCCCCTCGACGCGTCCGCGTTCCTGCCCACCCCTCAAGGCTTGCCCCGCAAGGGCCGCGGCGTGCCAGCCGAGCTATGAGGCGCGCTAGATCGTCGGTCCGTGACCGCGACCGTGTCCTGCCGGTCCCGCGGGGCGCGACCTCCGCCGGCGAGCGGGGGTGGCGGAGGCGCCGGTCTGGTCCCGGGCGTGGCATGGTCCGCCGTACGCCCGGGTCGCATGTTCCGGGGGAGCGTCGCGGCCCGATCGGGTCCGGACGAAAACCTCCTGGCAGAGGCACGCCACGGGCGGGGACGGGCGCGGGCAGCGGCCTGCGAGAAGGCCTTGCTCTCTGCTATCGAAACGTCGCAGGATCTTCCGGGTTCGGAGGGGCGAGGGGGCCCCGGATCCGGAGAAAAGAGACCGGCGCCGCCTGGGCGCAATTCGAGTTCGCATGAGGGACCACCGTGGAAAAACTCAAAAGGCATTCCCGTGACCTCGCCCAGGACGCCATCGCGCGCCTAGGAAAACTCTTCCCCGGTTGCGTGACGGAAGGTCGTGGCGATGATGGCGTCCTGCGCCTTGCGGTGGACTTCGACCGGCTGCGCCAGGAGCTTTCCGAGTCGATCGTCGAGGGGCCGCAGGAGCGCTACCAACTGAATTGGCCCGGCAAGCGCGAGGCGCTGCATGCCGCCAACGCGCCGATCGCCAAGACGCTGCGGCCATGCCGGGAGGAGAGCGTCGATTTCGACACCACGAAGAACCTCTTCATCGAAGGCGACAACCTCGATGCGCTGAAGCTCCTCCAGGAGCCATACCTGGGCCGGATCAAGATGATCTACATCGACCCCCCCTACAACACCGGGAGCCGCTTCGTCTACGCCGACGACTTCGGCGGGCGCGCGGATGCCTTTCTTTCGCGCCCCCATCGGGGGGGCGAACGGGGCGACCGGACCGCCGCGGAATCCGGGGCGGGCGGGCGGCTTCACTCCCATTGGCTGTCGATGATGTTCTCGAGGCTCACGTTGTCGCGCCATCTCCTGCGAGCCGATGGCGTCATCGTCGTGCATATCGACGAGAACGAATATCCGAACCTGGAAAAGCTCCTCGCGGAGACGTTCGGCGAAGCCAACAACCTGGGTACGATCGTCTGGGACAAGCGGAACCCCAAGGGCGACGCCACCGGGGTGGCGCAGCAACACGAGCTCATATGCCTTTACTGTAAGGACCGGGAAGCGTTCAAGCGGGTGTGCGCATTCAAGCGCCCCAAGGAAAACGCCGACAGGATGCTGGCGCGCGCCAGGCAGATCGTGGCGCGGGCGGGCGGCGTTACCGACCGCGCAAGAAAGGAATACCGGGATTGGGTCAAGCAGCAGGACCTGGCGGGGGGCGAGAAGGCCTATAACGAGATCGACGAAAACGGCGATGTCTTTCGCCGCGTATCGATGGCCTGGCCCAACAAGAAGAGGGCTCCGGACGATTATTTCCAGCCCCTCATCCACCCCGTTACGGGAAAGCCCTGTCCCGTACCGGAACGGGGCTGGCGCAACCCGCCATCCACCATGCAAAAGCTGCTGAAGACCGGGCAAATACTGTTCGGCGCCGACGAGAAGGTCCAGCCGACCCGGAAATATCTGTTGAAGGATAATCTCCTGGAGAATGTGCCCTCGCTCTTGTATTTCGGGGGAAGCGACGACGCGCTTCTCGCGGATCTCGGCGTCCCATTCGACAACCCCAAGCCCGTGGCCGTGGCCAAGCGACTGATCCAGGCGGTATGCGGAAGCGGGGACATCGTTCTGGACTACTTCGCGGGGGCATCCACGACCGCGCACGCGGTGCTGCAACTGAATGCCGACGATGGCGCGGATCGGCGCTTCATCATGGCGCAATGGCCGGAGCCCTGCGGCAAGAACTCCGCCGCCTTCCATGCGGGCTACGAGAACATTGCCGAAATCGGCAAGGAGCGGCTGCGCCGCGCGGCGGCCAAGATCCTGGAGGCGGGCGCGGACTCCCCGGTCCCCCGCAGGACGCCCGTGGATTGCGGATTTCGGGTATTGAAGGTCGACACATCCAGTATGGCCGACGTCTATTCCAGGCCCCATGCGCCGGACCAGACGCATCCCCGCCCCCCTGTGGACAACACGAAGCCCGACCGCGCGTCGGAAGACCTCCTGTTCCAAGTGATGCTGGATTGGGGTGTCGACCCCGCCTTGCCCATCGCCAGGGAGACATTGTGTGGTCGAGAGGTGTTCTTTGTCGAAGGCGCCGCGCTGGCGGCGTGCTTCGACGCCGACGGCGGTGTCGACGAGCGCCTTGTGAAGGAACTCGCGGAGCGCAAGCCCTTGCGCGTGGCATTCCGTGATGCCGGGTTCAAGGACAGCGCCGTGAGGACCCGCGTCGCGCAGATCTTGAGGCGCCTGTCGCCCGCCACCGAAGTGAAGAGTCTCTGAATTGGTCGGGATGAAGCCCGCGCGCGAGGCGCAGCCCGACGCCGGCTCGCCCGCGAGGAGCCGGCCATGATGTCGAGCGCAACCGCGCTGCGCCCAACGACTCGAACCACGCGGCGCCCCTGATCGCAGCGAGGTCCCGGATGACCGCGGCGGCATGCGCGCCACGATCCACACAAGCCGGACGCCCGTGGCCCGCCGGCCTGAGCGCCCGGGGGATCGCGGCTTGCCGACGCCATCCTCGATCGTATCGTCCACGGCGCCCGGAGGGTCGAGCTGAAGGCGGAGTCGGCGCGCAAGACCCGCACCCCATCGACGGCTCGCGATGAGGTCGCTTCAAGCGTCACAAGGAGCGGATCACGCCCAGGCCGGACGACCGTGATCGCCAGAGTACGCAAACCGCCGCCGCCCCGCGCTTCGCGTTCAAGGCGGGCGCCGCCATGGCGACCGCTCGCGCGGTGAGCGACGAGGCTCGCCGGCCCCGCGGGCGTAGGGCACGACGGGCGGCCAGGGGGGCGACATCCTCCCCGGCATGGCGTTGCGCTATGCTTGAGACGGCGGTTGGACGCCCGACGGCCCGGCTCGCGCGCTTGGCGGGGGTTTGTTGCAGGCCGTCCTCGGTCAGGTCCCTCCGGCCCGCGGGGGCCTTGGACCGCTGAAGGGTGTTCTCGGGCGCGGTCGGGGACGGGATGGCGACTTCGGCCAGTCACCGGGGCCGCGCCACCCTCGGCGCGCGGTGGGCGGCCGCTTCAGCCGGGCGCGCCGGGGCGACGGTCGAGGACTTGGATGCGCGGCGCGAGGTGACCGGACTTAAAGGGGGGGCGTCTGAATGGCGAACGGGCACAAATGGCAGTTTGCTTCGCGCTTCCGGCGCCAGGCCTTCGGGTGGCGTTCAGGGCCGCCGATTCAGCGGATCAAGGAGGCCTTGTCGGAAATCAGGCAGGTTGCTCGCAAGGAGCCGGTTCTCGCCGCCGAGGGCGCGGTGGCCTTCTTGGAGAAGTTGTCGCCCGCCCTGGAACGGGTCGACAGCTCCTCCGGGGCGCTTGGATCGGCCGTCAATAAGGCCATAGCGTCGCTGGTGTCGGTCATTGCCGGGGCCGAGGTCAGCGCGGAACGCCGCCAGCGGTGGCTGGAGCGTTTGTGGGAGGCATTGCAGGACGACAACATCCCCTATATCGAAAGCCTAGGCGACTACTGGGGTGAGCTTTGCGCAACACCGGCGTTGGCGAGCGCCTGGGCCGACACGTTCCTCCCGATGGTCGAGCGGGTCTGGGGTTCGAAAGCACCCGGGCACGGCTATTCCAAAGGGACGAGCGCCTGCTTGGCCTCGCTGCTTTATGCCGGCCGTTATGAGCAATTGCTCTCCTTGCTCGAGCGCGCGCCGTTCCAGTGGTGGCACAACCGCCGCTGGGGCGTCATGGCGCTCGCGGCGCAAGGAAAGAAGGCGGAGGCGATCCGCTATGCCGAGGAATCCCGCGGGCTGAATGATCCGGGCTGGCAGATTGCGCAGGCGTGCGAGGGGATCTTGTTGTCTTCGGGCCTCGCCGATGAAGCCTATCGCCGCTATGCCATCGAAGCGAACCCGGGTTCGACGAACATCGCGATCTTCCGGGCCATCGTCAAGAAATATCCGGGCCAGCCGCCGGAGAAAATCCTGCGCGATCTGGTTGCGAGCACGCCCGGCGCGGAAGGCAAGTGGTTTTCTGCCGCCAAGGACGCCGGCCTGTTCGATATGGCCATAGATCTCGCGAGCACGAGCCCCACCGACCCGCGCACCCTGACCCGGGCGGCGAGGGATTTTGCCGAGAAGCAGCCCAAGTTCGCCGTGGCCGCGGGGTTTGCCGCCTTGCGCTGGATGGCGCTCGGTTACGGTTACGAGTTGACCGGGATGGATGTTCTGGGCGCATACGACGCGTTGATGCAAGCCGCGACCCATGCGGGAGGGGAGGAGCGCGACATGACCGAGCGGCTCGTTCACCTGATTGTGGGGGCATCGCCCCGCAGCGACTTCGTTCGCGCGGTCCTCGCTTCACGGCTCGGGATACGGTGAGGCTTTCGCCAACGCGCTCGTGCCGGTGCCCGCGCGATGTCCGGGCCCGCCATCGGGGCCTGGCCGCTCGAGCCTTGCTCGCCCGACCGGCTTCGTTTCGGGGCGAATGCTGGGGGTTCGCATCCGCGTCGGGTGCAACCGCCGCCGGGCAAGCTCGGAGGGGCGCGGCCCGTACCGTGCCGGCGCGCCCCCGAGCCATCGCCCAGGACAGACAGGGTCTTGCGCGGGAACGTGCGCCGCTTCCCGCGGACCGACTGCGCGGGCGACCTGCTTCGTGCCGAACGCCTGGGAGGACCACCTCTGCAGGCATGGCCGGGAACGAAAAACCCTCGAATGTATCAAGCTGCACGCCACCGCTGCGGCAACAGACCCATTCGACGGGATCGGGGAACCCGAACCCTTGTGCCGGGATTCGTCGGGATACCGATCCGGGGCGCGTCGATGACCGAACCGTTTTGCCTGCCGCGCCACCGACGCCCGGATTATCATGATTGCCTGTCGCTTCCGCTACGGTGGCTGGTTTCGGAAAACCGCGTTCTTGGATTCGACGGGACCCCGCTCGGGGCGAAATCTCGCGATTCCAGGGCGGAGGCCGGTTGCCGGTTTGCGCGAGGGGGGAAAAGACCCCCGAGAAGTAACGCCACGAAATCGCGGTCCTATTCGATCAGAAGGGGGCGGTCACGATGGATCGGATTCTTCGGTCGTCATGCTTCGAGATACGGCGTTCAAGAAGGTTCTGTTGCTACTTCGGGGGAAGAATTTATACTTTGGCTCTGTATCGGGAAGTGGGCGTTTATTCCATGGATTTCAAGTATGTTGCCTCGCGATGACACCATCCTTTAAAGACCACTTTTCCGGGATCGCGGACCGTTATGTTGCGTTTCGGCCACGCTATCCCGACGCACTCTTCGATTATTTGGCGGGGGCGCCTCGGCGCAGGGAATTAGCGTGGGATTGCGCGTGCGGCAGCGGACAGGCGACGCAGGCGCTGGCTGACCGTTTCATCTCGGTGGTCGCCACGGATGCCAGCCGGTCCCAGATCGCTGCGGCGCCATCCCATCCCCGCATTGATTATCGCGTCGCGCCGGCCGAGGAAAGCGGTCTGCCCTCCGGGTCGGTGGACCTCGTCACGGTCGCCCAGGCACTGCATTGGTTCGACGTCGACCGGTTTTATGCCGAAGCCCGGCGGGTGCTGGTGCCGGGAGGGCTCCTGGCGGTATGGACCTACGGCGTCTTGCACGTGGAGGACAGGGAAATCGACGCCCTCGTCACCCGTTTTTATCGAGTTACGCTGGGCCCGTATTGGCCGCCCGAGCGGGAGCTGGTGGAAAAGGGATACCGGACCTTGCCTTTTCCGTTCCGCGAACGGCGGCCTCCGCCCTTCCGGATGGAGGCGCTTTGGTCCTTGCCGCAGTTGCTGGGTTATTTCCGTAGCTGGTCGGCCACCAGCCGCTATGTTGCCGCACACGGCGACGACCCGGTGTCCGCGCTTGGCGATACTTTATCGCCCCTGTGGGGGGATCCCGACCGCGTACGGGAAATAACCTGGCCCCTGTCCTTGCGGGTGGGAGAGCACTGAACGGGGCCCGCCGGAGGGGATGCTGATCAAGATGCCGGCGGCGGCCCGCTCGGACGAGCATCTCCCTACCCGCGCGGGCGGCCCCTCGCGGCGGTGGGGCCTTGTCTGCCTATCGGTGCATTCGGGACCGAACCCGCGTCCGTCATCTGAACAGGAGTCCGTCCGCAGGTCGACAGTCCCGATTTTGGATCATTCGGCCGAATTCGTGGACATTCGTCCGGACTGGAACATCGTCAGAAAGCGCATTTCGGTACCGCTATATGCCCCCAGTCGGTATTCCGGCTCGCATTGCTCGGCGGCCTCCGAGGGTTCGCGACGGCTAAACATCCGCCGACTATTCGTATATCTATTGTGTATGCGTGGATAGGATATGGAGATGCGTGATGCCGCCATCAACCTGCGGGCTCTTCCCGAGCAGCGTGATCCGATTGATCACGCTGCCAGTCCGCTGGGCATGAGCCGTTCGGACTTCATGCTTGAAGCTGCCTGTGAACGTGCGCAGGCGGTGGCGCTAGATCAGATCCACTTCGCCCTCGACGCTGACACGTTCCAGCAGTTTCGCGATCTTCTGGACGCACCACCCAAGCCCAACCCTGGCCTTGAGCGGTTGTTCGCCTTGAAAGCGCCGTGGGACAAGGAATGAGCCTTACGCTTACGGCTCCGCAGCCGCTGACCACGGCTCATCGCCTTGATGAATTTTCCCGCGGCGAGCAAGTGCTGGAGGATTGGCTGAGGCGCCGGGCGATAGCCAACCAGGCGAGAGGCGCCCGCCGCACGTCCGTTGTCGCAGATCAGGATGGCCGTGTTTACGGCTACTATGCGATGACGGCAGGCGCGGTTTCGCACCAGATGGCCACGGGAGGCGCGCAGCGAAACATGCCTGAGCCGATACCGGTCATGGTGTTGGCGCGTGGCGGTCGATCATCGCGCGCACATCGCGCGCAAGGGATCGAGCTCGGGGGCGCATTGCTGCAAGACGCCGTCAACCGGGCGCTGGTCGTATCGCAGAACACGGGAGTGCGGGCACTGCTGGTTCATTCCCTCCATGGCCGCGCCAAGTCGTTCAATGAGCACTACGGCTTCGAGATTTCGCCCGCCGATCCTATGACCTTTATGCTGCGCCTGAGCAGCGCTAAAGCCTGAACGAGTTGCAGGAACATCAGGGAGGACAGCATTGCTAACGGTGCCACATGAGCAGGTGATGCTCGACGCACTGGGTCACGAGATCACGGAGCATCCTGAGAGGCTCGTGCCCGTTGATGCCGCCTTGATCGAGCGTAACCGCTCCATAAACCTTTTAATTACCCACAATGCGTTATGCATTATTATAGAGTTAGCGCAACATTGGCTTTTATTCTGAGGTGTGAGATAGGGATCTTCCGTGTACGACTTTCAGGGGGTCTGTATGCGCAAAAAACCTGTTCAAGAACGTTCGTCAGGTGGCGAAGAAGGCTACGGGCCAGCTGAGTGGGTGGATCAAGAGCCCGGCGGCACGGTGTTCGCGGATGAACGGCTTGGCAGGCGGTTTCGAGCCTTGCTCGAGCAGTTGTCGCGCAGTCCCGGTGACAGCATTCCTTTGGTCTGCCAGTCATCGGCATTTCTCCGTTGCGGGAATCACATGAACGCGCTGTTCGGCTTTAAAGCCAAGCTCTTCCGCGCGATTTCGAATCAAGCGTTGCGAAGCAGCAAGGCGACTTCGGCCTCTCGTATCGTGACGAGTCAGGGAAGCACCGTTCCGCCGCCATAGACCCATCGACGCAATTCAGTGGCCGCTGCCGGCCAATCCCGATAATTGATCCGCCGCCGCAGCGTCGATGTCTGCAGCCGCCCGGCGCCGAGGTTGAACGTGAAGTCGACGATCGCCGCCAGCCGCCCCTCGGACTCGGTGGCCAGCACCTGGCAGTATGCGGCGTGGTTGCTCATTGACCAGTTTGATTGAAACCCCTGGCCTGCTCCCGATACCACTGCTGAAGCTCCACGACCATCAGCGTCGTCTGCGCCGCATCTTCGGCTAATTTTTCGCAGGTGGGAGAGTCAGCTTCCCGTCCGGCCCTGGAGGGGGTCGACAACAGCTACGTCAGCCGGATGGTCAACCTGACCACGCTGGCGCCGGACATCGTGGCCGCCATCCTCGACGATGCCATGCCGAACCACGTCACGCTGTTTGACCTGGCGGTCGATCCGCCGGCGCTGTGGGATGAGCAGCGGGCGAGGATTGCCGGCACATAACTGCGTGAGTCACTGATTGATCGTTGTTTCGAGCGCGCGCAGGCGATCGATGATGGCATCGAAAGCGGGAGGCTCGCCAATGAACATGCCCGCGCCAATCATGCGCTGGAAGTCATCGCGCAGCACGGCCAGCGCGGCATCTTCCGGAACGAGTCTGAGCTGCCCGGCTAGGCAGGCATCGTAGTGGGCGTAACTCGCGTTGTAGAAGACCTTCTTGTGCTTGATGACATCCGCGAGCAGAGCGCGATTGGCCACAGCGGCCTGCCCATGGGCTTGATCGGCCAGCATCGCCAGGTCGTACCAGTGGCGTGACAGACGTTCGGCGCCTGTGCGGAACTCGTCGCGCTGACACTCGACGTGCATCAACGTCGCCTTTTCCCAGAAGGTACGTGCCGGGGACAGCACACTGACCGTCGAACGAGGGAAATCGAGTTCGGCAACGTGTTCCGCGATGTCGGGCCGCACCTCGTGACCCTCGCTCGGCTCGGTGATGTTTCGGCCGCCAAACTCGATCAGGACGCTGTTGCCCACATAGTCCCTCGGGGATTCGAGAACCGTCGCGTAGTGCACCCGCAACTGCTCGCCGTCATCGCTGACTTCAAGCTGGAACGCGTCGGCATCAAACTCGGCGGCCAGCGTCCTCTGGAAGTGCGGCACCACGACACCGTGGGCATGGTCGCGCACGAAGGACTTGAGATCCTCGCTGAATTTCTTCAGCCGATTGCGCGAGACGCTTTCGGCGAACGGATCGAAGGAGCCATCCAAGCCACGATAGTCGAGCGTGATGTCCACGTCCTCGGAGAAACGCGCAATGGCTCCGAACACCTTGGAGAGCGAGGTGCCGCCCTTGAAAGCCATCGGCAGTCGGTCGGGCATGGTGAACAGGATCTGCAACACCCAGCAGACCCAGACATCCTTCTCCAGCACGACGGGCGAGCGAGCAAGTTGCGGAGCCAGCGCCCGATAGATTTGGGACTGCTCTTGAGCTTTCAGGTGCAGGAAGGACTCAGGCATGTACGGCCATCCGCTCGTTGCGGAAGATGGCGTCGCTCATCCACGCGGGCATTGAGGAGGTCGCTGACTTCAGAACCTCGAACTCGCTTGATCCCAGCTTGCGCCGAATTCTCTCGACGAGAGCCGGCGTGACTTCCTTCTTGCCAAGGTACCACATCGCCGCAAGCGCGAGCCCAGCGGGCCGGCCTGCCAGGGCCAACTTGCGCTGACAGACGTGCTGCAACCGAATTTCCATCTTGCCCACGCGGATGCGCTTCGACGGACCGGATGTCACGAATACCGACTGGGTCGGAACCTGCGTGGTCAGTTCAAGCCGCCGCGCCGCTTCGGCACCGTGAACCTGGATGACTGCACCCATGGTCTTTGCAACGGTCTCGGCCACCTTCAGTGGCGAGGGGCTAACCTTGCCGACGAAACGGCTGACCTCGGGATGCACAAAGACGCCGCGCGCCACGCGGTCGATCGATCCTGCCTTGACGAGGCGGGAGAGGGTCTGATCGACCGACGCACGCGTGCCGCACTCCAGGAATGCTGTCGGGGTGAAAGGCTCCCCGATTGGCATCGCCTCAATGCGCTGGCGAATCAGCTCGGCAGTCTTGGTCGTCGTGCTCATGTACGAAAA
Source organism: Pseudomonadota bacterium (assembly GCA_021816425.1). Classification (GTDB taxonomy): domain Bacteria; phylum Pseudomonadota; class Gammaproteobacteria; order Acidiferrobacterales; family Acidiferrobacteraceae; genus Acidiferrobacter. The sequence continues at coordinate 20,370 of JAKAXT010000033.1, forward strand.
TATATGCGAAGTTCTGACAAACTGCAAGTGCGATGACTCGCGGGGAGTGCTCGTGTTCCCTCCGGGTAGCCAATGCTGCAATCCAACCGCTCTGTCAACGGCAGCTAAATGTGTCCCCTTTTCGGCGGATAAAAATGTCCCCTTATTCGCCCGTTGTCTCTGGCTCTGCGGTCTCGGTCCTGGGTGCCTTGCCGAGAAGCCCCGCTTTGCGTTTGTCTT
>JAKAXT010000034.1 GCA_021816425.1 Pseudomonadota bacterium
TCGTGCCAGCCGGCTTCCTCCGGATTCCCGGCCGCCCGCGACGCCCGCGCCTTCGGCCCCCGGTCCCCGTGTCGGGCGAAGGGCTTCCACCCTTCCGTGAATGCGCCCCGCCGGGCGCACCAAAAAAAAGACCCGGGAGGGTCCCGGGTCTCGGTCAAGCAACGTCCGCCTAGATGCTGTAGTACATGTCGAACTCGACCGGGTGCGTGGTCATGCGCAGCCGCGTGACCTCGTGCATCTTGAGCGCGACATAGGCGCTCAGGAAGTCCTCGGAGAAGACGCCGCCCGCGGTCAGGAACTTGTGATCCTTCTCTAGGGCCTCGAGCGCCATATCCAGGGAGTGGCAGACGGTCGGGATCTTCTTCGCCTCCTTGGGGGTGAGCTCATAGAGGTCGTGATCGGTCGCCTCGCCCGGGCTGATCTTGTTCACGATGCCGTCGAGACCGGCCATCATCATGGCGGCGAACGCGAGATAGGGATTGGCGCCCGGGTCCGGGAACCGGACCTCTATGCGCCGGGCCTTGGGGTTCGCCACGTGCGGGATGCGGATGGAGGCCGAGCGGTTGCGCGCCGAGTACGCGAGCATGACGGGGGCCTCGAAGCCGGGGACGAGCCGCTTGTAGCTGTTGGTGAGCGGGTTCGTGATCGCGTTCAGCGCGCGGGCGTGCTTGATGATGCCGCCGATGTAAAAGAGCGCGAGTTCGCTCAAGCCCGCGTAGCTGTCGCCCGTGAAGAGATTCTTGCCGCCCTTGGCCAGGGACTGGTGGCAGTGCATGCCCGAACCGTTGTCACCGACAATGGGCTTGGGCATGAACGTTGCGGTCTTGCCGTGATTGCGCGCCACATTGTGCACGCAGTATTTCAGGATCTGGAGCTCGTCGGCCTTGCGCACGAGCGAGGCGAACTGGGTCGCGATCTCGTTCTGGTTGGCGGTGGCGACTTCGTGATGATGGGCCTCGACGACGAGACCCATCTCGCTCATCGCAAGCGACATGGCGCTGCGGATGTCCTGCGAGGAGTCGACGGGCGGGACCGGGAAGTAGCCACCCTTCACGCCCGGCCTATGACCGAGGTTGCCGCCATCGTAGTCCTTGCCGGTATTCCAGGCCGCCTCTTCCGAGTCGATGCGGCAGGACGAGCCGGACATGTCCACGCTCCAGCGCACGTCGTCGAAGATGAAGAATTCGGGCTCGGGGCCGAAATAGGCGGTATCGGCGATGCCGGTGCTCTTCAAATAGGCCTCGGCCCGCTTGGCGATGGAGCGCGGGTCGCGATCGTAGCCCTTCATGGTCGAGGGCTCCAGCACGTCGCAGCGCAAGAGCAGGGTCGGTTCTTCGGTGAAGGGGTCGAGCACCGCGGTGGCGGCATCCGGCATGAGCACCATGTCGGACTCGTTGATGGCCTTCCACCCGGCGATGGAGGAGCCGTCGAACATCTTCCCCTCCTCGAACAATTTCTCGTCCACGGTGTGGGATGGCACCGAGACGTGTTGCTCCTTCCCTTTGGTGTCGGTAAACCGGAAATCGACGAACTTGACGTCGTTATCCTTGATCATCTTCAAGACGTTCGCAGACATGCATATCTCCTGACTCTGGATTATTTTGGGGCGCCGGGGCGGCTGTTACGCCTGAGGCGGCCATTTTGCACGAAATATGCCACCAAGAAAACGAGGCGGAATGGGTGTTTGCAAACCCGCGCCATGCCCCTGGATGCACCAAAGAGGGGCATCATGAGGAAAAACGCCCCCTTGTGGGGCGACTAGTGGAAACACACCCGCACCGAGCCGATCTGCGGGTCCCGGGCGGCCGCCTCGGCGAAACGCGCCTGAAGGAGCCGGCCCGCGCTCGAAGTCGGGGCGAGATCGAGCGACAGATGCAGCTCCACCGCGATCTTGCCCCCCAGGTAATGCAACACGATCGCCTGGATGGCGCAGGCGGGCTCGATGTCGGCGAAGTAGTGCTCGAGGCGCTTCGTCACCTCGGCCCGCAATGGCAGGCGCGCATTGGTCGCGGCGTGCTCGTCGTCCTCCGAGTCGATATGGACGACCACATCGGCGATATTCGCCACGTGACGCATGAGGGCCACGCGCACCATCTCGCTGATCTGGTGGCCCTCCGACACGCTGATGGAGCCGTCGACGAGGATATGGACATCGACGAAGGCGAGCCCGCCGGCCCGGCGCGTACGCAATAGGTGCAAGGTGTGGACACCGTCGATCGACAGGATGACACGCCGGATCCGTTCGAGCTTTTCGGCCTCGAGGCCCGTATCGACCAATTCGCGCAAGGCCTGCCAGCCGAGCATGGCGCCCATGCGCACGATGAGGATCGCGACACCGATGGCCGCCACGCCATCCAGATCGCTTATGCCGAGCATGCTGCCGGCCACGCCGACCGCCACGACCGTCGACGAGAAGACGTCGGTCCGGTAGTGCCAAGCGTTCGCGTGCAAAAGCTCGGAGCGCAACCGCGTGCCGGCGCGCCGCATATAGCGAAAGAGGCCTTCCTTGACGGCGATGGCGCCGAGCGCCATGACGAGCGCAAAGAGGTCGGGGCGCGCGAGCCGCGCCGGCGTGCCAAGCGCCGCGGCCGCGTGCAGCGCGATGCCCACCCCCGCGCCCACCAACACCAGGCTCAGGCCGAATGTGCCAGCCGTTTCGATGCGCGCGTGCCCGTAAGGGTGGTCCTCGTCCGCGCCCTGCGCCCCGAAGTGGGCCGCGGCGAGCACGAGCGCGTCGCTCAGGAGATCCGACAGGGTATGGAAGCCGTCGGCGACGAGCGCCGCGGACCTTCCGAGCACCCCGATGCTAAGCTGGCCCGCGGCCAGCGCGACATTGACAAAAAGGCCCTTCAGAACGACCTTCTGGCGCTCGGGCCCGGATTCACCATCCACTTGGGCGGCGGTTCGCTCCATCGTTACCTCCCCGCCCTGACGACGATCACGATCTCTCCGTCAGGCTCGGTCCGCGTCTCGACGATTGCGTGCCCCTCGAGCCGGCACCACGCCGGTATGTCGTAGAGGGCGCCCGGATCGGTGCACCGCACCGTGAGGAGCTCGCCGGCCGGGATTTGGCCTATGGCCGCGCTCAGACGTATGACGGGCATGGGACAGAGAAGGAAGCGGGCATCGAGGTCCATGGCCTACAAGTACCAGTCCGCCGCCAGGCCGTGGGGCGGAAGCGGCGCGACCTGCCGGTCATGCCGCGACCCGCCGGGCCCTCCCACCGCCACGCGCACGGACTGTGCGGTGCGCCCCTGGCCGAAGCGGGCGGCAATGGCGCAGGCCAGGTCGAGATCGGCGTCATCCGCCTCACCCTGGAGCAGGGCGAGAGGACCGTTATGGTCGGGCGTCCACAAGTGCACGAAGCGGTTGCGGTACCCCTCCAGAAATCGGTTCTACCCCTCATCGCGGCCGCTGATCAGCTTGAAGGACGGGCGCGGGCGCAGATGGCGGCCGATCTTCAGAAGCATGATGTCATCGAAGTCGTAGCGGCGTTCGCCACGGCTCCCCCAGAGATCGCGCAGCTTCTTCGTATAGTTCGGATCGGTCAGAAAGCAGCAGCCCCCGGCGGGCTGCGCGTACTCATAGCCATAGGCGCCGGCCATCGCGATCTGAGGCTTGCGGTTACGCCCGCTCAAACCCAGCAGGCGCTCGCGATCAACCCAGCCCGCGCGCTCCGGGAGGGTGGGCGGCAGCAGCTTGGCGCATAGCGGCCGCAAAAGCCGGTCGGCGGCCCCGGATTCGCGCGCCACCACGGGAAAGGTATCGCGCCTCTGCGACATCGGTCGCTGGCCCAGGACCTCGCCTGTCACGATGAAATCGAAGCCGTGCTCCTCCATCCACTGCCGGGCACGGCCGACCATGAAGGCCTTGCAGTCGAGACAGGGGTTCAGGTGCGCCCCGTAACCATGGCGAGGGTTCAAGACCACGTCCTTGTACTCCTCGATCACCTCGACGATATGCAGCCGGATGCCGAGCTGCTCGGCGCTGTGAAGCGCGTTGTTGCGCACCGGACGGCTCCTGCGATCGCGGCGCACGGCATGCGTATGCCCCTCGACACAAAAGCCCGTGAAAAAGTTGATCCCCTCGACGTGGATGCCCTGGTCGATCATCAGCCGGGCCGCGAGCATGGAGTCGAGGCCGCCCGACAGCAGTACCACAGCCTTGCGCTTGCGATCTTCCATAGACTCGTGCGGGACTCCTCGGCCCTTTATGCGGTTGCGCCCGCCGCGCCTGTCCGGCGGGTCGCTAGTATATCGCGCGAACGAGCCGTCCCGCACCCTGGAGAGAAGACGCGGACGCCGGTCTTGGCGGCCTCGGCGAGGACCCGGGGGCGCCTCCTCTCAGGAAGACTGGCGGGCGCTTTTTCCAAAAACCCGCGCGGACGCGCCCTTCTTCGGGACGCGGTCTTGCGGCGACCAGGGTGCGTGCCGAAACCGGCCTCAAAGACCCGGTCGGCGCGCTCGCGACCCTGGGCGGGCGTTTGCCGAAACCGCCGCTTACCCTTTATAGTGGCGCGAGAACCGGCAGCGACCGGGGGTTGCCCGCGCATCCCTCTCTTAAGGACCACGACGTGACATTCCAGGAACTCATTTTTGCCCTGCAGCGCTACTGGGCGAGACAGGGCTGTGTTATCGAGCAGGCCTACGATGTCGAGGTGGGTGCCGGGACCTTCCACCCCGCGACCTTTCTCGGGAGCCTCGGGCCCGAACCCTTGCGGGCCGCCTATGTGCAACCGTCGCGGCGCCCCACGGACGGTCGTTACGGAGAAAACCCGAACCGCCTTCAGCGCTATTTCCAGTTTCAGGTCGTGCTGAAGCCCTCGCCCCTGGACATCCAGGAGCTGTACCTGAAATCCCTGCAGGCGCTCGGCATCGATCTGGCGACCAACGACGTCCGCTTCGTCGAAGACAACTGGGAGTCGCCGACCTTGGGGGCCTGGGGGCTCGGCTGGGAGGTATGGCTAAATGGCATGGAGGTCAGCCAGTTCACCTACTTCCAGCAGGCCGGCGGGCTCGAATGTCGCCCCGTGACCGGCGAAATCACCTACGGCCTCGAAAGGCTCGCCATGTACCTCCAGGGCTGCGACAACGTCTATGACCTCGCCTGGAATGAGGAGGTCCGCTACGGCGACCTCTACCGGCAGAACGAGATCGAGCAGTCGCGCTTCAATTTCGAGGAGGCCTCGGTCGAAGCGCTCTCCGCGCGCTTTCAGGCCTTCGAAGACGAGTGTCGGCGGCTCATCGCCGCCGATCTTCCGCTGGCGGCCTATGACCATGTGCTGCACGCCTCGCACACCTTCAACCTGCTCGACGCGCGCCATGCGCTGAGCGTCACCGAGCGCGCGCGCACGATAGGCCGGGTGCGGGCCCTGGCCCGGGGCGTGGCCGAAAACTACTACCGAAAACGCGAGGCGCTGGGGTTCCCCAGGATGCGACGGACCGATGGCTAAGAAAGAGGATCTCCTGCTCGAGATCGGCACCGAGGAGCTTCCCCCGCGGGAACTCGTCGCGCTGGGCCAAGCCCTGGGCGCGGGCCTGTCCACGGCGCTTATCGACAAGCGCCTGGCGGCCGATGACACCGTCGTGCAGACCTTCGCCGCGCCCCGCCGCATCGCGGCGCGCGTGACGGCCGTCGCCGCCCGGCAACGGGCGGAGACCATCGTCCGCAAGGGTCCGGCGCTCGCCGCGGCGTTCGAAAAAGACGGATCGCCGACCAAGGCGGCGCTCGGCTTCGCGCGCTCCCTGGGCGTCGACGTGGCCTCCCTGGAAACCCTGAACACCGAGCGCGGGGCGTTTCTGGGCTACCGCGAGCGGCAAGCGGGCCGCGCCCTCAGAGACGTTTTGAGCGAGATCCTGCCGAACGTCCTGCAGGGGCTTCCCACCGGACGGCGCATGCGCTGGGGCGCGGGTGAAAGCGAATTCGTGCGCCCGGTTCACTGGATTGTCGCCCTGCATGGCGCGCGCGTCCTGCGCATGCCGGTGCTCGGGCTTGTGAGCGGCCGGCGCTCGCGGGGTCACAGATTCCACGCGCCGCGCCCCCTGAACATCCCCTCGGCCGACGTCTACGAAAGGGTCCTGGAAGATGAGGGGTGGGTGATCGCGGATTTCGGCAAGCGGCGGGACCGGATACGCGACCAGGTCGAGCGCCTGGCGATGACCGCGGACGCCCGGGCGATCATCGATCCCGAGCTTCTGGACCTCGTCACGGCACTGGTCGAGTGGCCGCACGCGGTCCTCGGGGCCTTTGACGAAGAGTTTCTCGACGTGCCGCGCGAGGCCCTGATCGCCGCCATGCAGGGCCACCAGAAATATTTCCCGCTCGAGCGGGACGGACGACTCTTGCCGCGCTTTATCACCATCGCCAACATCGCGCCAGGGGACGACCAGGCGATACGCAAGGGCAACGAGCGGGTGCTCGCCGCGCGTTTCGCCGATGCCCGTTTCTTCTGGGACAGCGACCGCAAAAAGCCCCTCGAGGCCTACGCGCGGGAGCTCTCGCAGGTGGCGTTTGAAAAACGTCTCGGCAGCCTGGCGGACAAGGCGGCGCGGCTCGAGAGGCTGGCGCGCGCGATCGCCTCGCTGCTTGGTCTCGATGCCGAACAAGCGGGGCGCGCCGCCGCGCTCTGCAAGGCCGACCTGCTCACCGGCATGGTCGGCGAGTTTCCCGAACTCCAGGGCGTCATGGGCGGACACTACGCACAAGGCCACGGGGAGGCTGCGGCGATCGCCCAGGCCATCGCCGAACATTACCGGCCGCGCTTTTCGGGCGATGCCCTGCCCGAAAGCGAGCTCGGCCTCGCGCTCGCCCTGACCGACAAGCTCGATACCCTCGTGGGCATCTTCGGGATCGGGCTTAGCCCCACCGGGGACAAAGACCCCTTTGCGCTGCGGCGCGCCGCGATCGGCATCCTGCGCCTTCTGGAGGCCTTGGGCCAACGTCATGGGCGCGACCTCGAGATCGCGCCGCTTCTCGACGCGGCGCGCGCACAATACCCCGAGGGCCTGCTCGCCGCGACCACGACGGACGAGGTGCGCCATTTCCTGGCCGAACGGCTGCGCAACCTCCTGGAGACCACGTTTTCCCAGGACGTCGTGGCGGCGGCCTCGGGTTTTGGTCTGGTCCGCGTGTTCGACACGGTGCGGCGCGCGCAAGCCCTGGCCGCCTTCGCGCAAAGCGCCTACGCCCCTTCGCTTGCCGGCGCCCACAAGCGCATCCGGAACATCCTGAAGCAAAACCGCGAGCCCCTGGACGTTCAAACCCCGTGGGGCGGCGTCGAGGCCGCGGACAAGCGCCTGGCCCGGGAGGTCGAGCGCTGCGAGACCGAGGCTCGCGCCCGCGTCCAGGCCGGCGACTACCAGGGCGCCCTCGAGTCGCTGCGCGACCTGCGGCCCGCGGTCGATGCCTTCTTCGAGGACGTGCTCGTCATGAGCGATGATGTCGCGACACGTCGAGGCCGGTTGTGCCTGCTCGCGCGCCTGGCCGCCTTGCTCGAGGCCGTGGGCGACCTGTCGTCTTTGAAAATTGCCGGAGGGCCGTGATGACGAACGATGCCGATCAGGACTCCTACGCCGCCATGCGCGACGCCGTCCAGCGCTTCCACGACAAACACGACTTCAAGAACCGCGGAGGCGAGGAGCTCACGTATCGCGTGGCGCTGATGGCCGAGGAGCTGGGCGAGATCTCGGCTTGCGTGACCAAGGGCAAATCCCGGGAGGCTTTGGCCGAGGAATGCGCCGACCTGCTCATCCTCCTGATCGGTACGGCGATCTCCGCCGACTTCCCGCTGGAACGCGCCTTCTGGGACAAGATGGACACGCTCATGAAGCGATCGGCGCGGATGGTCGGCGGGCGCATACGCGTATCAGAATTCCGGGACTGCTGAGATGCGCCTTGTCATCCTCGACCGTGACGGCGTGATCAACGAAGATTCGGACGACTATATCAAGACGCCGGACGAGTGGCGTCCGATACCCGGGAGCCTCGAGGCCATCGCGCGCCTCACGCACGCGGGCATCCAGGTCGTGGTGGCCACCAACCAGTCCGGCATCGCGCGCGGCCTTTTCAACGTCGACATGCTGGGCCGTATCCACAACCGCATGCTGGACGAGGTCCACCACAGGGGCGGCGAGATCGAGGCGATCTTCTTTTGCCCCCACGGACCCCAGGACGGCTGCAGCTGCCGCAAACCCTTGCCCGGCCTCTTTCACGACATCGCGGCGCGCTTCAAGACGAGCCTAAACGGCACCTACGCGGTCGGCGACAGCCTGCGCGACATCGCCGCGGCGCGCGCGGTGCAGGCCCTCCCGGTCCTCGTGCGCAGCGGAAAGGGGGCGCGCGCGATCGCCCAGGGCGGCAGGGAGCTGGAAGGGGTGCCGGTCTATGACGACCTCGCCGCGTTCTGTGACGCGCTGCTCTCCTGCGCGACGGGCCCCGGCGCGTGCTGAAACACCTGCGCGCGGCGGCCTTCCAGGTCGGTTTCGTGCTGTCGATCGCCGTATGGGCGCCGGTCGTGCTCGCGCTCTTTTGGCTGCGCCCCATACCGCGCTACCGCGTCATAAGCCAATGGGGCCGATTCAACGTGTGGTGGCTCAGGCTTACCTGTGGGCTTTCCTACGAGGTTGAGGGACGCGAAAACATTCCGACGGCGCCCTGCGTCATCCTCGCCAAGCACCAGTCGACGTGGGAGACTTTGGCGTTCCAGTGGATCTTCCCGCCGCATGTGTGGGTGCTGAAGAGAGAGCTCCTCTGGATCCCCCTGCTCGGCTGGGGGATGGCCTTGAGCGAACCCATCGCCATCGCCCGCGAGAAGCGGCGCAAGGCCATCGATCAGGTCATACAGGGGGGGCGCACGCGTCTCGCCCAGGGGCGCCACATCATCATCTTTCCGGAGGGGACGCGGGTGCCGGCCGGGAGCCACGGACGATTCAAGCTCGGCGGCGCGCGGCTCGCGATCGCGGCCGGCTGCCCGATACTCCCCGTGGCGCACAATGCCGGCTGTTTCTGGGGCCGACGCACCTTCCTCAAGGAACCGGGCGTGGTCAAGGTCGTGATCGGCAAGCCCGTGGCGCCCGAGGGCCTGGATGCGGCGACCCTCACCGCCCAGATCGAGGACTGGATCACGGCGACCACGGAGACCCTCGAAAGGGCGGCGGCGCCTGCCTTGGCAAAACGCGTGCGCTAGAATCCCGCCATGAATGACGAGCGCCCCCTCCTCACACCACCCGCCGGCGACCGGCATATCCTCCTGCACTCCTGCTGCGCGCCGTGCGCCGCCGACGTCATGCAAGAGATGCAGCGGTCACAAATCGCCTTCGAGGTGCTGTTTTACAACCCCAACATCCATCCCTTGAAGGAGTACGAGCTGCGCAAGACCGAGAACAAGCGCTACGCCGACAAGCTGGGCGTGCCGTTCGTGGACCTCGACTACGACAAGGACGACTGGTTTGCGCGCGTGACGGGCCTCGAAAACGAGCCCGAGCGCGGGGCGCGCTGCACGGCCTGCTTCGACATGCGCTTCGAGCGCTCCGCCCTTTATGCCGTGGAGCATGGCTTCAAGGTCTTTACGAGCTCGCTTGGCATATCGCGCTGGAAGGACATGGATCAGATCAACGCGTCCGGCGAGCGCGCGGCCGGGCGCTACCCGGACTTGAGCTACTGGACCTTCAACTGGCGCAAGGGCGGCGGGAGCCAGCGCATGATCCAGATCTCCAAGGAGCAGCACTTTTACCAGCAGGAATACTGCGGCTGCGTCTATTCCTTGCGTGACACGAATCGCGCGCGCCGCGAGCGCGGGTGCGCCAAGATCCGCTTCGGCGAGCGTTTCTACGGAGATGATCGCGGCTAGGCTTGCCCGCGCGCGTGCGCGGCGAGCGCCGCAAACTCGGTGACCGTCAAGGTTTCGGGGCGTCGCGTGGGGTCTATGGCAAGCGCGCGCCAGTCCTCGTCCTGGAAATAGCCGCGCAGCGACTGGCGGAGCATCTTGCGCCGTTGCGAGAAGGCGCGAGCGACGATCGCGCCGAAGAGGGCTGTGTCCGTCGAGGGTATCTGCGAGGGCCGCGGCTGCAAGGCCACGAGGCGCGACTCGACCGCGGGCGGCGGCACGAAGGCCCCGGATGCGACCGTGAAAAGGGGCGTCACCTCGCAACGCGCCTGCACCATCACGGACAATCTTCCATAGTCCCGCCCGCCCGGCGGCGCGGCAAGGCGGTCGACGACCTCCTTTTGCAGCAGGAACACCATGCCCGCGATACAGGGCTCGTCCAGGAAACGGAAGATGAGGGGGCTCGATATGTTGTAGGGGAGATTGCCCACCACGCGCAATCGTCCCGACACGAGGCCGCAGAGGTCCAGGCGCAGGGCATCGGCCTCGTGCACGACCACCCGATTCCCGGCGAAGCGCTGCTTCAAGGCCGCGATCAGGTCGCGGTCGATCTCCACTACATGCAGCGTGTCGAGGCGCTCGAGCAGATGGGCCGTCAAGGCGCCGTCGCCCGGGCCGATCTCGATCGTATGCTCGCCTGGCGCCTGTGCGCAGGCCTGGGCTATGCGCGCAAGCACGAACGGGTCGCGCAGGAAGTGTTGGCCGAAACGCTTTTTAAGAGCGGGCACGGGCGCTTGCCAAGGCCTTGGCAAGCGCCATGGCGGAGACCATGCTGCCAGGATCCACGGCCCCGGTCCCGGCCCGGTCGAGCGCGGTCCCATGGTCGACCGAGGTCCGGGGGAAAGGCAGACCAAGGGTCACGTTCACCCCTTCCCCGAACCCTTGCGCCTTCAGTACCGGCAGCCCCTGATCGTGGTACAGGGCGAGCACGACGTGGAGATCCGCCAGGCGCTCGGGCACGAACGCGGTATCGGCGGGCAGCGGGCCTAGCGCCTGGATCCCGCGCGAACGCGCCCGCGCCACGGCCGGCGCTATGACGTCGATCTCTTCGCGCCCCAAATGGCCGCCCTCGCCCGCGTGCGGGTTCAAACCCAATACCGCGATACGGGGGCTCGCGAACCCGAAATCGCGCTTCAGGGCCGCGTCCAGGATATCGAGGGCCGTGTCGAGGCGCTCGGGGGTGACGGCCGCCGGCACCTCGGCAAGCGGCAGATGGGTCGTGAGCAGGGCGACCCGCAGGGAGCCCGCGACCAGCATCATGACCACCTCGGCCACCCCCGCCTGGCGCGCCAGGAATTCCGTGTGACCGGTAAAGACGTGGCCCGCGTCGTTGATGACGCCTTTATGCACGGGCCCCGTGACGAGCGCCGCGAACTCGCCCTCGAGACAGCCACGGGTCGCGCGCTCGAGGCAGGACAAGACGTAGTCGACGTTGGCCGGGTCCGGGGTCCCGGGCCTTGCGCGGCGGGCGAGCGCCACCGGCAGGACGGAAAGCCCGCGCACCCCGGGGGCGTAACGCGGCCAATGCCGGGCAACCCCCCGCAGGCGCGCCCGTTCATCGAGGAGATCCGGGTCCGCCACGCACACCCAATCCACGGCTTCATCGAAGTCGAGGAGGGCCATGAGGTCCGGTCCGATTCCCGCGGGCTCCCCAGGCGTGATGGCGATGACCGGACGTTTAGGCTCGGCTCGGATAGCGGACATAGGCGTCATCACGCAAAGTCTGCAGCCAGCGCACATAGAGGGCGTTGCCCTTGCGCATGCGCAACAGCCGCCGCGCCTCGCTGCGCGTCAGGCCGGCGCGCTCCCGCCGCGCCGTCACCTCGATCAGGGCCTGACCCTGCGCGGTGGCGAACGGGCCGCCGACCGTATGCAGGGGCAGCTGCTTGACGGCCGCGGCGAGGTCCGGCGGCAGGGCGGCGAGGCTCACCCAGCCGAGCGACCCGCCGCGCACCGCCGCGCTGCCCTGCGAATAGGCGCGCGCCAGGGTGGCGAAATCGGCGCCCTGCCCGAGGCGCGCCTTCAGGGCCTTCAGTTTTTCGCGCACCATGGCCGCCGATGTCCGCCGGGACGGGCGCAGGACGATCTCACGCACCCGCGCCTGCTCCTGCACCGGCCCTTTCACTCCGGCGCGCCTGCCCTTTAGCTTGACGAGATAAAAGGCGCCCTGTCCCGACACCAGGCGCACGTCGCCCTTCTTCATGGTGCGCAGGGCCTCCACGAAGCTCCGGGGCAGACGCGACGCCGTCCGCCACCCCATCTCGCCACCCTCCAGGGCATGCGGATCCTGGGAGTAGGCGATGGCGGCCTGACTGAAGGGCTCGCCCGAGCGCACCTTCGCGAGAATGTGCCGGGCCCGCGCCTGCACAGCGTGGCGTTGCGCGGCGTCGGCGGCGGCGGGAAGCTGCAGCGTGATCTCGGCCACACGATAACGCGCCCCGTTGGCGGCGCGCGTCTCGGCGAGGAAGCGGTCGACCGCGTGGCGCGTGACGACGACCGACCGGCTTATCCGTCGCATGACGAGCTCGCGGATCGTGAGTTCGGTGCGCAGCCGGCGCTTGAAGCCCGCCGTCGTAAAGCCCTGGGACGCCACCGCGCGCTCGAATTCCGGCACGGTCATGTGGTTGTGGGCGGCAAGCTGCGCCTCGGCGCGCTTCAGCTGGGCCGCGCTGATGCGGATGCCTATGTTGTGCGCATACTGGAGTTCGAGGCGCTGCACGACCATCTGGCTCAGGACCTTTCTCGCAAGGAGATGCCGCGGGGGCACGGCCACCCCGCGCGCCGCCAGTCGCTTGAGCAACATCGAGACGCGCTTGTCCAGCTCGTTTTGGGTGATGACCTCGTTATTCACGACGGCGACGATCTTGTCGATCGTTACCGGATGGATCGCGGCCGAGGCCTGCGGGAGTGCGACGGACATACGATTATCTCCTGACTTTCAAGGGCCAAGCATGAAGCCATGTTGGCTAAGCGGCACGACCGGCGCGGACCCGAGCGCCCCCAGGCCGTTCAACGTAAACTCGAACATGGCGGTCGTGAGTTGGGCGTTGTTCAGACCCAGGGTCTTACCCACGTAAAACCCCAACCCCCAGCAGCAGCTATTGTATTGGATACCGAGATAGGACTCCAAACTTGACGACTGCATGAGCGAATAGCTGGTCTCCGCCAAGGTCGCCCAGCGCCGGAACAGGGGCCACTGGATCGACAAATCCACCTGCTCCTGCACCCCGCGAATATACCTGTGGCCGAGCGTCACGATGGCTTTGGGCCTGGGACTGTATTCGACGTAGGCATTCCCTTCGTCGGTATGACCGTTCCTGGGATTCCAGACGAGCGATCCGCGCAGATACCATTGCGAGCTCAGACGGGCATCGGCCTCGGCTGCCAAATCCGATGTGCGGCCGAGGACCTGCGTCTGATAGTTCGCGTAAATCGAAGGCTTATGGAAGTAATAAATCTCGCCGACGCTCGCGCGCAGACGCTCGCGACCCGTCGAGGAGTAGAGGCGCGTGCTCAGGGCCGCGGTCAGCTGATTCGCGTCGACCTGTCGGTCGGGGCCGAAAAAACTGTTCGTCCGGAACAGATCCGTATAGGTAAAGGGGGCGGGCGCCGTGTCGAAGAAGGGAATGTTCTGCTGGTTCCGATAGGGCACGTAAAGATACGAGATCTCGGGCTCAAGGGTCTGATGGCCGCCGCCCGAAAGCGACCGCTCGAACGTCAAGCCCTCGGTCAGCTGCGCGATCGGCGTGGTCCGGTGGATCGTCGGCTGCCCCGCGATCCGGTAGTCGGTCTGGCGAACGGCAAGCCTGGGGTCGATGAAGCCGGCCGGCCAGCGCCACGGATAGCTTAGCGTCGGGACCAGGTCGACGCGCTTGGAGGCCACCGCTCCGCCGCCCACGAACCGCACCGCGCTCGCCGCCAGGCCATAGTGCAGCCTGTCGGGCTTGTTGGTCGCGCGCGCGCGCAAGGAAAGCGCGGGAAGCTCTTCGTAGGGCGAGTAGGCGCCTCCGACGCTCGTGTCGAGAAGCTGGTAGGAGGATCCCTTGAGCCGCAGCCGCAGGTGGCGCCCCGAGTAGCCGACCTCCCCCAGTTGCGGCAGGTCGACCTGGCTTTGGAGGGCGAAATTGGCGCTGAAATCCGTGTAGAACGCCGGGTCGGAGACCCGGTTGTAATCGACGCTCGCCCACCAATAGGGGTTGAAGACCTGGCTGTGGCTGAGGTCCAGGGCGTAGCGGCGCCGGCCGGTGGCGCGGTCCACGGGGATATAGTCGATATGATCGGAGCCGCTGTAGCCGCGCCCCAGGTAACGGAAATGGTTGCGCAGCAGGATGCCGCGGCGCGCGAGAATCTCGGGCGTGGTGGTGAGGTCGTAATTGGGCGCGAGATTCCAGTAGTAGGGTACCGACAACGTGACCCCCGAGGTGCTCGAGGTGCCGTAGCGCGGGGGAAGAAAACCCGATTTGCGCTTGGACGATATCGGGAAGCTCAAGTAGGGCCAGTAGAAGATCGGGACGCCCTTGAAAACCACCCGCGCGTTGGTGGCGATGCCCACATCCTTCGCATAATTCAGGTGCAGACGGTCGGCGTTGATGTACCAGACCTTCGTGCCCTTCGGGCACATGGTGTAGCGGGTATCCTTGATGTCGGACTTGTGCCGGCTGCGTAAAATGACCATGGCCGCCCGCCCGCGGGCATTGCTGTGCGGAAGGATGAAGCGGACACCGCGGGCGACGCCGCGGTGGGTCGCGCGGTTCATGTGCAGATAATGCGCCCGCATCTCGCCACCCTGGGCGTTGGTCACGTGCACATCGCCGAGTGCCGTGAAGGCGTTGGTCCGGCGATTGTAGCGGATGCGGCGGGCGCGTACGGTTTCCGACCCGTAGGTCAGGACCACGTGGCCGCTGAAGACCGTGACGCCGTCGCGAAAGGCGCGCGCCTTGTCCGCCAGGACATGGGCGATTTTATGACCGCCGTGGCCGGCGATGAACGGGGCCGGGCGGGCGGCGGGCGGGGGGCATGCGGCGCTCGCGCTGAAGGAACACAAGAGCGACAGCAGGAGCCCCGTCGAAGAGCGCGCGGCAGCGGTGCGGGGCATCGGGGTATGGTCAAGTGTCAGCCGGGGGCTAAAATCGCATACAATCGGCCGCTTAGGCAAGGGTTCGCTTCCGCGAAGGAGAAAATTGTTGTGGTCGACGACGAACGGTTAGGCGCCGTGGCGCGATTTGCGGGAGGGGCGCTCGGCATCACGGCGTTCACTATCGCCCCCGCATCGTCCGATGCGAGCTTTCGACGCTACTTTCGGTTAACGGCGGGGACGAGGTCGTGGATCGTCATGGACGCCCCCCCTGATAAAGAGGACCTCGCGCTCTTCATAAAGATCGCGCGACGATTCCAGGCGCTCGGTCTGCACGTCCCCGAGGTGCTCGCAAGCGATCTCGACGCGGGCCTCGCCCTGCTTGGCGACCTCGGTCACGTCCCCTACCTTCAGCGCCTGAATGACGAGACGGCCGATCGCCTCTACGGGGACGCCCTCGGAGCCCTGGTCGTGCTGCAGACCGGCACCTTCGCGGACCCGGGCTTCCTGCCCGCCTATGATGACGTCATGCTGCGTCGGGAAATGGCGTTGTTTCCGGAGTGGTACCTTCACCGCTACCTGGGTCGCCGGCCGACGGATGCGCAGAGAGCGATGCTGGAGGCCGCGTTTGACGGTCTCATCGCCTCGGCGCTCGGCCAGCCCCAGGTCTGGGTCCACCGCGACTACCACTCGCGCAACCTGCTCGTGAACGACATCCACAACCCGGGCATCCTCGACTTCCAGGATGCCGTATGCGGTCCCATCACCTACGACCTCGTCTCGCTGCTGAAGGACTGCTATATCGCCTGGCCGCGCGCGCGTGTGGTCGACTGGGTGAAGGGTTATTGCCATCTTTCGCGCGAATCGGGGCTGCATCAATGCGAGGACGACGTTTTGTTCCTCGAATGGTTCGATCGCATGGGCATCCAGCGCCACCTGAAGGTCGCGGGCATATTCGCCCGGCTGCATCTGCGCGACGGTAAGTCCGGGTACCTGAACGATCTGCCGCTTACCATGCGCTATCTCAAGGAAGCGACCGCCCTCTATCCGGATCTCGGCGAGCTCCACGCCTTCCTCGGCACGCTGCCGGAGTCGCCGTGAAGGCCATGATTCTGGCGGCCGGACGCGGTGAGCGCATGCGTCCCCTGACCGATGTCACACCAAAACCCCTGCTAGCGGTGCGCGGAACGCCGCTCCTGGATCGGCTCATCGCGCAACTCGTCGGCGCCGGATTCGGCGACATCGTCATAAACGTCGCCCATCTGGGCCACCGCATCCGCGAGCACCTGGGATCGGGCGCGCGCTTTCATGCCAACATCGCCTACTCGGAAGAGGGTCCGACGAGCCTCGAGACCGGCGGGGGCATACGGCGCGCGCTGCCGTTGCTCGGCCGCGGCCCCTTTTTGGTCGTGAACGGCGACATCTACACGGATTTCCCCTTCGGGCGCCTGCCAAGGACCCTTGCAGGGCGTGCCCACCTGGTTCTGGTCGACAACCCCGAGCACCATCCGGACGGAGACTTCGGCCTGCGCGAGGGACGGGTCGTGAACACGGCGCCGCGGCTCACGTTCGCGGGCATAGGCGTCTACGATGCCGCCTTGTTCTCGGACAGGACCGACGAGCGTTTCCCTCTGGGGCCGCTCTTGCGTGAAGCGGCGGATCGCGGACTCGTCACGGGCGAACGCCATGGCGGGCTATGGACCGACGTCGGCACCCCGGAAAGGCTCGCCGCGCTCAACGAGGGCGACTGAATGGATGCGCCCGAGGAAGGGGTGGCGCTGCCCGCGGAGCTTTTGGCGGACGCGCGGGCACAGTGGATGGCTTTAATCGACGTGGCCGTCTGGGGCGAACTCAAAAGCGAGCAGCTCGGACTTCTCGGCAAGCTGCGCAAGCGCATCCTGGATCTCGGCGAACGACTGAAGTCGCTCGATGGCGACCGCACATGGATCCCCAGGCGGCGCGAACGGATAAAGAACCTCCTGGGATCGTGCCTGAGCGCGCGCGACGCGCTCTTGCAGGCCGAGCGCGCCGCGCAGGGCGTAACGGCCGGACGGGACGTCGAAAGACTCTCACAGGCCTTCGTGGCGCTCCACAAGCTCATTACAGGCGACTTGCAGGGACACGAAAACGCCTGGGCGGAGACCCTCCAGGCCTTGAATAGGGGGGCTTTACAGGAAGAGGATGAGCCCTGAGGAAAGAAGGCCGTGTCGGAGACACGGCCTACTGCGCTCCTGCAATCTACTTCTTGGTACGCGCCTTCTTCTTTGCAGCCGTGGCCCGAGGCGCGGTCGACTTCTTGACCGCTCCCTTGGCGCGCGACTTCACCGCCGACTTCTTGACCGCCGCCTTGGTGCGCGACTTCACCGCCGACTTCGGGGTCGATGCCTTTTTCAGCGCCGCCTTCTTGATGGGCATTTTCTTGGTCACAGACTTCTTGGCCGCTGACTTCTTGAGGGCCGACTTTTTGGCCGACGCCTTGGCTGGCGCGCTCTTTCGTGCCGCCTTCTTGGGCGCCGCCGCCTTCTTCTTTATTGCCATACGCTCACTCCTTCGTTCATGTTAAGAGTCGCACCCCGCCAACTCTCCGCCTCCCTGAGTTCGGGCGTCGGGGCAAGGAGCCAACCGGCCATCCACGATCGAGACAGGTATCTCGGTCGCATGCCTGCGAGCGCGAGATCTCGACGCGCGCCCGTTTCCCGTCGTGACGGACGTCGCAGTTGCGTACATCACGAGATCGCGTCGTCGTCAAGGCTAACTGTAACAGCGATATCAACATTTGCAAACAATTTGGTCGGCATTCTCGTCAAAAGACGTGGTGGCGGGTCCGAATACGCGATGCGGTTCGAACCCGAAGCCCGACGAGCCGGGGGAACCAAACTCTTTTTAAACCCGGGACAAGGCTCCGCCACCCGGCCGCGTTCACCGAATGAGCCCTGCGATACACGGGCGCGGACGAATCCCAAGAAAGACGGGTCGCGGCCTGGCGGTTCGGTTTTTTCGATATTCGCCGCGGGTGCATGGCACGGTTCGCGCTGCCTTGCACGCAAAACCGTCGTCCCGCGCCTCCATGCGGGGAATCGGACGAGAGTCCGGCACAAGGAGGCGGCGAGTCTGGCATGATGGCCGGCTTCTTGCGCCCTATACGCGGGTTCAGGCGGCTTGTGGCGTCTTTACACAAGTCCTTACCCTTTCTGAGAGAACCCGGAGGATGGTGATTCATGACTGATCTGACTCCCTCTGAGCTTGGCAATTTGACTGACAAACTAACTCAGCGTCGCGGTGAGCTCGTGGCCATGATCCGCGCCGGAGCCGCCGATGCTGGACATGACAATCTTCGGCGCATGAGCGGCGAGGTCGGTGATCCGGGCGACGAATCATCGGCGCTTCAGCAGACGGACCTGAACCTGGCCGAGATGGAAGGAGAGGTGCGGGAGCTACGCGCTGTCGACCGCGCTCTGGAACGCGTACGGGATGGCAGCTACGGGTACTGCGCCGAGTGCGGATGCAACATACCCACCGCCCGTCTCGCGGCCTATCCTACCGCGGAGCGCTGCACGCAATGTCAGACGCGCCATGAACGTGTCTACGGAGGACGCGACGTCACGCCATCGATCTAGGGATGCGCGAACGACGCCGTTTCCCGGGAAGCGGGCCTTCCGAGCGGCGCGCCCCACGCGAGCCGCACACAGGCGGCTAGCCGTGTGGGCGGACATCCCGGAAGGTGCCTTAAGACCCGGGGGTGCATGCCTGCAACGGCACAGAGAGCTGCTGGGCGTGATCTGCTAAAATGCCCCCGCGGCAGACGTTGCCGTTTCGCTCGGTGGACTTGACGATGCAATTGACCGTAATCGGCACGGGCTACGTGGGACTCGTGACAGGCGCATGCTTTGCGGAAATGGGCAACGATGTTGCGTGCGTGGATATAGACGAACGCAAGATCGAGGGACTCAAGCGGGGCGTGCTGCCGATATACGAGCCCGGGCTCGATGATATCGTTAGCACCAATGTCGATGCCGGACGATTGCGATTCACGACGTCGCTCAAAGACGCCCTTGCGGCAAGCGACGTGTACTTCATAGCGGTGGGCACGCCGCCCCGCGAAGACGGATCGGCAGACCTGCGTCATGTATTGGACGTTGCGCGCGAAATCGGCCGCCATCTCAGTCACTACGCCATAGTTGTCGACAAATCCACGGTACCCGTGGGGACTGCGGAGCGCGTGCGCGAGTCGATCGCAGCCGAGCTCGCGGAACGCGGCGTGGACATTCCCTTCGATGTCGTGAGCAACCCGGAATTTTTGAAAGAGGGGGACGCCATCGCGGACTTCATGCGGCCGGACCGTGTGGTCGTGGGCTGCGAATCCGACAGGGCGCGTGATCGCATGCGAGATCTCTACGCGACCTTCATGCGCAACCACGATCGCCTGCTATTCATGAGCGTGCGCGCCGCCGAGATGACGAAGTACGCGGCAAACGCGATGCTTGCGACGAAAATCTCATTTATCAACGAGATTGCCAACCTCTGTGAGCGCCTGGATGTGGACGTGGAAAACGTGCGGCAAGGGATAGGTTCGGACAGCCGTATAGGGTATTCCTTCATCTATCCCGGCTGCGGCTATGGCGGCTCGTGTTTTCCGAAAGACGTGAAGGCGATCATTCGTATGGCCGATGACTGCGGGTTCGAATCCGTGGTCCTTAAAGCAGTGGAGCAACGTAACGAGCAGCAAAAGCATGTCCTTTTTCAGCACATCGCCAAGGAGTACGGCGCCGATCTCAAGGGGCGGCATTTCGCGGTCTGGGGCCTGGCCTTCAAGCCCGGGACGGACGATATGCGGGAGGCGTCGTCTATCGTGCTACTCGAAAGCCTGATGGGCGCCGGCGCGACAGTCGCGGCCTACGATCCGGTGGCGGCTGAGACGGCACGCGCCGAGCTGCCGAAATCCTGGCTCGAACGAGGGTCGCTCAAGATCGTCAATGAGCAGTACCGCGCACTGGAAGATGCGGACGCGCTGATCCTCGTGACAGAATGGAAGCCCTTCAGACATCCCGATTTCGAACGGATACTCAAGCTTCTGAAGAGCCCCCGCATCTTCGATGGCCGCAACCAGTACAACCCGCAACAACTGGCCGAGATGGGCTTCCGATATACAGGCATTGGCCGCTCCAATCTCCGTCAAATGGACAGGCCGCACGAGGTTGACAAGAGGCGGCGCTCATCGTAGCGTGGCTGCCCGGAGACAAGCATTCTTGTGACCGGAGGAACGAGGCGGCGGTATTGAGCGGTCGGGAACGGGATGGCGGGGGTGCGGCGCGCGTCTGACCGCGAGGTCGATGCTAGGCAAACCGCCAAAAGGCTCGCAACCGTAACTGCGCTACCGGTGTCGAGGCCAACCGGCAATGGCGGCACCGTGGCAGAGGTGACTTCTGCGACGGCCGGGGAAGTCAGGCCTGCCAGAGGCAATACGATCGGCAAGACACGTCGGGGCAGGAAAAGAATCGCGTGCCTATTGGCGCACTTTTTTGAGAGCAGGG
>JAKAXT010000035.1 GCA_021816425.1 Pseudomonadota bacterium
GATCTGGGCATCGATCCGCGGCAGATCGGCCGCCGCGAAGTCCCGGTACCAGGGCTTGGACATCTTGTCGCGGGCCGGCAGGTTCAGCCACAGCTGGAAGCCTGTCATCCGTCCGGCCGCCTGCTCCGGCATCTCCGAATGCACGACCCCCGAGCCCGCAACCATCCACTGCATGCCCCCGGTCTGAAGCAGGCCCTCGTGGCCCGCATTGTCGCGATGGCGCATGCGGCCTTCGAGCATGTAGGTGATGGTCTCGAAGCCTCGATGCGGATGGTCGGGGAAGCCCGCGATATAGTCGGCGGCCTGATCGCTGCCAAAGAAATCCAGCATCAAAAAGGGGTCGAGGCGCCTCTGCAGCCCCTGCGACAGAAGCCGCGTCAGGCGGACACCGGCGCCATCACTGGTGGCCTCTCCCGCATAAGAGCGCTCGACGCTACGCGAGCGCTGGACCTCGATACCGCTGTCTTCGTCCATACCCCATTCCTCCATTTCGGCGCGACCCTGGATGCGCACGGCCGCGGACCACCGCCCACGGCCTGCTCACCAGGATACGCGCGCCAAACGCCACATAGTAGCTCCCATGACCGACTGCTGCGTGCGGATGTCCTGGCGCCGGGTCTCGTGCAAGACGCCGCTCGCCCCATGCGCAAGACCGGGCTCCGGCCTGGAACCCGGAGATGCCGCGCGCCTCGTCGCCTCTCAAACGAGGCGCCGATACCAGAGCCCGCTCTTTACGACCAGCCGATGGAGCGACCGTTCACGGTTATAGCGCACCACCTCGCGCAACGGTACCCATCGGAGATCGTAAGACTCCTCGTTGCCGGTCAGTGGCAGGCTATCGTCGATCTCCACGATGAAGCGAATGTCCAGATGCTCGTGTTCGGGCTCATGGCGCGTGGCGGGTATCCTGTGGACATCGATGTCGAACACCTCGGGGCTCAGAAGCCGGATGTGCGCGACCGGGATCCCCGTCTCCTCACCGCACTCCCTGAGCGCCACCCGCAGCACGTCCTCGTCGTTATCGGCGTGGCCTCCCGGCTGGAACCACTGGTCGAGCTTGCGATGGAGTACCAGCAAGGCGGCGTCGCGTCGCGGATTCAGGACCCAGGCGGAGGCGGTCACATGCAGACCCTCCGTCTCGCGGTCGAAGCAGCGCGGCGACTCCTCGAGCAGGCGGCAGGCGCGTCTCGCGTAGGCGCCCTCCTCGGGAAAGCGGCTACGGTAACGACAAAGTGCGTCTTGCAGCTCGCGGCGATCCATGCGTCAGGTCCAGGATGGGTTCTGTACCGCGTGCACCGCGGCGGCGGCGGCCTCGTCGATGTCCGCCTCGCGCCCGGAGATGATCATGCGCCCGTAGGCGCCCACCGCGCGCACGTCGACCAGGGTGATGTTGGCGGCCTTCTCCGCCTGATTGGCGGCATAGATGATGTACCCCGCGGGCTCGGTCTCCAGAATGAACATGCTTTGTTCCGGAAGGATCATGGAACCGCGGCGGTTCTGGCGATTTATGAGCACGGTGTGGTCGGGCATCATGCCTCGTATGATCTCACGCCAGGTGATGCGGCAGGCCTTGCGATCCTCCTGCCCGGCACCCAGGCGCGCCAGAACGGCCTGCCCCGCCTCGCGCACATCGCTCTGATCGCGGTGGTGGATGACCATCGCGCCGAACTCGCGCTCGATCACGAGCTGCGAGAGGTGCACCCTCGTCGCCTTCAGGGCGATGTCGGTCAATCTATGCACCGCCATGCCCGGCGATACCTCCACCCACAGCGCCGCGTCCCCCGGCACCGGCAGGAAGCCCTGCGAAACGCTGCCGATATAGGCCGCGAGCTGCGGCTGGAGCGAGTCGATGTAGACGTAGGTGCGAAGCTGGATCATATATCACACAAAAAAATCAAACGATTCTAACAAATACGCGCCTTCCGAGCCACCGCGGACCCTGGCGCCCGGATCGGCGCGGGGCGTCCACCGGACGCCCCGGCCCGTCTTGCGGACCGATTTCCTCAGAAGAAGGTCCCGACCGCGGCATCGAGCGCATCGCGCATATCCGGATCATCGGTCATCGGCCGCACCAGGGCCATGCTGCAGGCGGCAAGCGGCTCGACGCCCTTCTCCATCAAGGATCCCGCATAGATCAACATGCGCGTCGAAAGCCCTTCGTCGAGCCCGTGGCCCTTCAGGTTGCGCGAACGTTCCGCGATCGATACGAGCTTGCCCGCCACGTCGGTCGACACCCCCGATTCGTGGGCTACGATCTCGATCTCGATCTCGCGATCGGGGTAATTGAAATCCAGGGCCCCGAAACGCTGCTTGGTCGACTGCTTCAAATCCTTCATCGCCGACTGGTAGCCCGGGTTGTAGGAGATGACGAGCTGAAAATCCGGATGCGCATGGATCAATTCGCCCTTCTTGTCCAACGGCAGATTGCGCCTGTAGTCCGTGAGCGGGTGGATGACCACCGTTGTGTCCTGGCGCGCCTCGACCACCTCATCCAGATAACAGATGGCGCCTATGCGGGCGGCGGTGGTGAGCGGACCGTCCTGCCACTTGGTGCCGTCCTTGTCGAGCAGGAAGCGCCCGACGAGATCCGAAGCGGTCATGTCCTCGTTGCACGCGACGCTCACGAGCGGGCGCTTCAGCTTCCAGGCCATGTACTCGATGAAGCGCGACTTCCCGCAGCCCGTCGGCCCCTTCACCATCATGGGCAGGCGCGCGGCATAGGCGGCCTCGAAGAGCGCGATCTCTTCGCTCACCTCCTTGTAGTACGGCTCTTTCTCGATACGATATTGCTTTTCCAGATCGGACATGGGAGACCTCGTAGTTAGTCTGAGACAGGTGACCGTCAGCTCTTGAACTTCACCAGGCGGCTGACCTGAATATCGGAGACGAACACCACCCCCGTATGTTGCTCGAAGAAGGGCGCGAACCCCTCCAGAATGGGCGCCACCAGCTCTTCGCTCACCGCGGCTATGATCATGATGAGCGCATCGTCTTCATTGAACATGACGTGACCTTCGTACATGCCGTGGCTACCTTTGCCCGAAAGGTTGCCGACGATGGTGTAGCCCTTCAAGCCCGCGCGATCCAGGAGGTCGGTCGCAAACTCTTTGTGGACCCCCTCGAGGATGATCTCGAGTTTCTTCAGAGGGCTGAGATTCAAGGATTTCATGACGAAGCCTCCAGGGGCTGGTTCGAGGGCGGCGCCTGCACGCTGCGCGCCGAGCGCGGGCGGACGGTAAACGCGCCGTCTTCCAGGACGTGCACCCGGTAGTCATCCTCGGGATCGAGGACCAAAAGCCGTACCCAGCCGCCGGCGACGAGCGCCTGCACCTTGGCAATGCGCCCGACGGTGCGTTGGGCGAACTCCAGGGGCGCCTCCACTAGGGCGATGAGCCGCACCGGCTCATGGTACGGTCGCCCGTCTTTGAGCACGGTCTGCGTCGGCAGACCCGTGCGCAGGTCGCTTTGATTGCCGGTCATCACCGCGAAGCGTCCAGCGACGTTATGGTAGACCTTGCTGCCGCTCCCGTAGCTTTCGGTGTCGACCACCGAGAAATAGTGCTCCAGATTGATCCACTCCCCCACGACCAGGGGGCCCGTAAGTATGTTCTCCAGAAGCCGCCCCCGGGGGTCGAGACGATAATCGTAGGACTGCAGGAACGAGCGGCCCTCCAGATTGACCCCCTCGGTGAGGCTGCGCCGGCCGACGATGGCGTACACGTTGCGCGAAAGCCCCCACTCCGGCCGCACCTGGGACCAGTCGTGGGCCTGACGCTGCGCGAGCGCCGCCGCCGCCAGGGGGTCTGCCGCCAGCCGCGACCCGGTTCCAAGCTGCGGCATGCGTTCCGCGGCAGAGCGGCGGCTCGCGGCATTCAGGCCGCTGCGCAGCCGCTCCAGATAGAGCAGATGGCGCGCCGGCACGAGATCGAGATCATGAAGCTCGATTACATCGGTGGTCGTGTTATGGATGGCCGGCAGGAACCAGGTGTCCTCGGGGATCACGATGCCGCGCTCGCGCAACCGGCGACGGACCTCCGACTTGTTGGCCATGGTCGCCAGGGCGCGCGCGTTGGGCAGGCCCTTGCCGCCGCCACAGGCCCCGCAATCGAGCGCCGACTCGTAGGGGTTGTTCTCGCTTTGACTCATATGGGCGACCAGAAGCACGAAGCGCGAGAAGTTGCGGTCGAGGCCTATCGACAGCAGGGCCTGGGTCACGTACCGCACCTGCTCTTCGATGCTAAAGCCGATCCGCCCCAAGCGCCCCATCTGCAGACTCGTGACCGCGCGGTCGATTCGATAGACGCCGCGCAGCTTTTCGAGAAAATCCCGCTCCGCGGCGTCCGTCATGCCGAGCCGACGGGCGAGCATGCTGGGCCCCTTCTCGTGGCCCAGAGCCACCTCGCGCAGATTCCGCACGTCGTCGTCCGTGACCTTGTCCCGCGGGATGCGCAGCTCGCGCGCCAGCGCCCGCACGATCATCGCTCTTTGCACCGCGCGAATGATGGAGTCGGCCTGCTCGGGATTCAGTTTATCGAGCAATAACCGCGTGACGGGCTTGTCCGCGTGCAGGCGCCTGCGCCAGCGATGATAGCCCAGGGGGGCGAGCGTGCGTCCCACCAATCCCAAACTAAAGAGCAGGCCCACGGCCTCCACGGCCACGAACGGCGAAAGCACCGAGGCCTTGAGCTCGTGCAGGACGTGCTGAAGGGCGTCGTAGAGGGGCTCTTCCTCCAGATCCAATCCCGCCGGTATCTCGAGAACCAGGTTCTTCGGGGTCTGCACCGCCGGACAGAGGTGTGCCTCGCTCCCCTTTCCAAACTCCAGGTAACCAAGCGGTATTCCGAAGAATCCGGCGATCCCGAACGTCTGGTAATCCCCCAGGGCCTCCAGATGCCGGCGCATGAGCTCCGAGCGCACGTCGATGCAGAACAGGGCCTGCGCGAAGGGGCGGCGGTCGCTGCGCGCCTCGGTCGCGGGCCTGTGGATCTTGGCGACGAGTTCGTTCATGTAATGCGACTCCATGGCCTGCAGCCACATGAAGCCTTCGGCGTCTTCCCAGTCGCGCACCACCGCGAGCAGGTCATCGAGCCGCGCGGGCTCCAGCGACTCGAGCGCCGCTTCCGCGGACCGGCCGACCCCCTGCGCGAGCGCGCGCAGCGACGCGGCGGTCCGGCGGTTCTCCCATTGCGCCCGGGCGGCCGCATAGTCCGCCGCCATTCGCGCAACCTGCGCCGGCCGCGTTCGCGCCAGGGTGTCGTCCACCTTGTGCGCCCAGGCGGGCAGGACCGTGCCACCGTAGAGTTCGTGACGCAAGTAGGCCTGCCGCGGCTCTCGGTCGAGAAGCGAGGCGACCTCGGAGGCGGAGGCGGGCGTGCCATGGTGCCGGCTTCCCTCCTGGAGGAGCGCGAAACCGAGCACCATGCGCACCGCGAGGAAGTCGACCAGCCCCGCCGGATAGCGCTGCGCCCAATAATAATGCTTGGCGCTCATGCGATAACGGATGAACCCGGCCCACCCATGCATGCGCGTGAGCTCGTGCGTTATGTAACCCTGCCACGCCTCCTCCGGGACTCCCAGGCGCCGCAGGACGTAGGCGATCATACCCTCGGCCGTCTCTTCCTCGGCGAGCACCTGGCGCAGATGCAGGCCGCGCAGCAGAAAACGGACGTTGCGACGCGCGAGATCCTTCCAGGCGGGAAAGAATCCCGCCTCGCGGCCGGGCGCCTGCCAGGCCGATTGGCCCTCGTCGAAGAAATCGAGGCAGCTCTTCGTGACGAGGTCGTCCAGGGTCGCCCCTATGGTCGTGCCGAAAAGCGCGTCCACATGCCTGTAGACCGGCGACTCCGACGAATAGTGGCGCGCGAGAATGGCCCGCAAAGCCGGATCGAGATCCTCGTCCGGCCGCGCGACCGCCTCGCCCTTCAGGGCCGCGGCGACGCCCGCGCCGTCGACCCAGTCCCCGCCCTCCACGGCCCTCGACTTCTCGCAGGCCGTCGCCATGTGCCAAAGCCACGCCTCGAGATCGACCCCCGCCGGGACATCGGTCCGGGAGGCGAGGAACATCGCGATCCGCCGGCGCAAGTGCTCATCATCGATCTTGCCTTCGCGTCGATAGCGCTGGTATTGAGCGCGCTCCAGATAGCCGCGGGCATGAAACAGGCGGCTCCCCTCCGCCACGGCCTCGGCAAAGGGCTTGTCCTCAAGGCCGTAGAGGGGGTTATGGTGGATAAAGGTGCGCATGGGCCAGAATCGCGGTATGGGCTCGCTCGCGACATAGACCATGGCATGCACCTTGAGACGGTCACCAAGGGTCAGGGTCATGACAGTCCTCCGCTCGCCCCGAGACCCAAGGCCAGCGAGCCTGCGAGCAATAGACCGATCGCGGCGATGGTTGCGACCCCGACGTCCGTCACGCTTTCGCCGCGGTAATCCCCGAAAAGCAGATCCTGAAAGAGCCGCCCGGCCGCCCACCCCCAGAGAAAGATGAGCGGCAGCCACATCATGGCCCAGGCGGGCGCCACCGCCACGAGCCCCCTCCAAAGCGAGAAGAAGGCCGGAAACATCGGTGTTGCGGTAAGCGCCAGGCCCGCGAGGACCAGGCCCGTAGTCGCGCGCGGCATGACCTCCACCAGCCCGCCCTGCAAGCCCACGCAGGCCCCTCCCATTCGATCGACGAGCGCCCCGGCCAGAAAGAGCGCCACCGCCGCAGGCACGCTCCAGCTCAGCGCAAAAATCCGCAGCACCTCCGTCGGGGCGCCGGTCCACCACACGAACCAGACCAGCCCGAGGCCCGAACTCAGCATGAGCCGCGACCAGATGCCGACATCACGCGCGCTCAAGGCGCGCACCGCGTAGAGGAGCGCCGAGACCGCCGCCCACCCCATGCCCCAGGGCCGCCAGGCGGCCAGCTCCAAAGGGGCCTGCGGCGTGAGATGCAGGACTTCGAGCCCCAGCTGCGGCAGGACCAGCACGGCCAGTCCCTGCGCGAGTCCGGCGGGCAGGCCGGCCACGAGTCGATTGAAGACCCAGCTCCCCGGGAAGAGCGGCACGAACAAGGTGGCGAGAACGACAAGCGCGATACCCATATCAGCACCACCTAAGCCAGACGTTCAGCCGCCGGGACCACTGCAGCACGATCTGGCTCAGCCGCTCGTAGATATCGGCCACGTAGAGTTCGCGCGACAGCAGGGCGTAGATGCCCAGATAGACGCCCCGCCCGCGGCCACCCAGATTGCGCCAGAAGTCGAACGAGTCCGCGAAAAAAGTCAGCGTCCAGCCGCCCACGAAGATCGCCGCCAAAAAGAGCACGAGCGCGTCGAACGAGACCCGGTGGATGCTCGCCGCGCTGTAGAGTCTGAGACTCATCCGTTCGCTCGGATAAAGGAACTCGCCGAAATAGTGGCTGATCAGGGTATAGCCGACCACGATCACGACAAACGACGCCAGGATGCCAAGCATGAGCCGCCAGGGGTCCTGCTGCGACATCTTGTGGGCCGCAAACAGTGCCTGCGCGCCCGTGACCCAGCCGAAGAACAGCAGCACCACGACGCCTTGCTCGAAAAAGAGATGCTCGGCGACGAAGAAATGCGAAAGACTCAGCACCACGACCGGCACGAGCACGGTGAGGCTCGCCGCCACGAGCCAGGGAAGGCGCGAGGGCTTCGCCGGCCGGCGTTCGACCACCGAGGTATAGATCGCGTCGGGCGGCACGCCATCATGCGCCCGCGCGTCGCCTATGACATCGCCTGCCCCGAGAAAGAGCGACGCCTTGAAGAAGCCATGCGCTATCAGGTGGAACACGGCCAGCGGGAACGCCCCGAGCCCGCACTCCATGACCATGAAACCCATCTGCCCCATGGTCGAGTAACCGAGCGAGCGCTTGATGTCGTTTTGTATGAGCATGAGGCCGGAGCCTATGAGCGCGGTCGTGAGGCCGACTCCGAAGGCCCAATGCAGCGCCCACGCGGCATGTTCGAACAGTGGCGCGAAACGATTGAAGAGAAAGCCCCCCGCGTTGACGATGCCGGCATGCATCAAGGCCGAAACCGGGGTCGGCCCATCCATGGTATAGGGCAGCCAGATATGCAGCGGGAATTGCGCCGACCGCGCGAAGGCGGCCGTCGCAAGCAGGAATCCCGCAAGTTCCGGTACCGGCACCCCCCAGAGCTGCACGTGGGGCGCGGCCTGAATGCGCGCGAAGATCACAGGCAGC
The DNA here is from genome assembly GCA_021816425.1 of Pseudomonadota bacterium. Taxonomy (GTDB): domain Bacteria; phylum Pseudomonadota; class Gammaproteobacteria; order Acidiferrobacterales; family Acidiferrobacteraceae; genus Acidiferrobacter. The sequence goes on from JAKAXT010000035.1 coordinate 8,213, forward strand.
GAGGCGCTATGGTAGACGTGCACCAGGATCAGGGCCGCGAACCATAATGGCAGGTCGCCGAAGCGGTAAGTGATCTGGGTCCAGAAGGCGTAGCGTCCCGCAGCCGGCCGCCTATGATCATGCCCGAGGAGGAAATACAAAAGGACGCCGACCAGAAACCACGCCACGAGCAGCGTGAGGAGGTCCGCCGCGGAGACCATGACCAGGATCACCGCCGTCATGAGATCGAGGAGCGCGAAAAAGCGCGCGTACCCGGGTTCTTCGATCATGTAGCGCACGGAATAGATATGCACTATGAGGCTGATCCCCGAAACGAAGGTCCAGAGCACGAGACTCAAGGGATCGATCCAGAGACTGCCGACGGACCCCACCGATTCGACGACCGAGGCATCCCCGGCAAGAATGTGATGCACAAGCAGCGTAAAGGCGAGGACCAGGGTAAGGGTCATGGCGCCCACGCTCAAGCGCGCCGCAGTCCGCCTGCTCTCGCGCAACAATGCCAAAAGCACGACCGCCGAGATCATCGGCAAGGCCGGTACCAGAACCGCAAGCAATCCCGTGGCCATCATATCCTTCTCTGATTCTATTTCGTCATGGCTATGTAAAGCTGCGGGAGCTTCTCCGGCAGCCGGTCCACGTGATCCAGGACCAGATAATTGCGCGCCCCGAAGATTCGCGAGACATATTCGTCCGCATAGGGATCCAAGGATAGACAAAAGGTCCGGATACCCTTGCGCGCCAATTCCTCGACCGCCTTCTTGGTATCGAAGCGCAGATATTGCGGATCGCGCACATCGTTGTCGGCGGGCTCGCCGTCGGTCAGGAGAATGACGAGCTTCTTCTGGCTCGCGCGACGGTCCATGAGCGTGCCCGCGTGGCGCAACGCCGCGCCCATGCGCGTCGACAGCTGCCCCGTCATCCCGGCGAGCCGTCCCTTCACCTTGTCGTCGTAGGCCGCGTCGAACTCCTTGAAGCGATAGAATTCCACGTCATGCCGACCGTTTGAGTCAAAACCGCAGAGCATGAACGGGTCGCCGATACGCTCCAGGGCCTGCGCGAGCAGGGCCGCCGCCTCGCGGGCGAGCTGCAAGACCGTGACGTCGCCTTCGGCGCGCGAGCGCAGGGTGTCGTTCGTCGATTCCGAGAGGTCGATCAGAAGCATCACGGACAGATCCCGGATGTGAAGCCGGGTACGGATACCGATGCGCGGATCCGGCTGCTGCCCCATGCGAATGTCGCTCAGCGCAAGCACCGCCGCGTTGATATCGATCTCGTCTCCGTCCTCGACTTTGCGCTCCCGGATCACCCCCTGGGGCTGCACCGCCTCGATCAACTTCTTCAAACGCTGCACAAGCGGCTTTTGCTGCTCCAGAAAGCCGTTCACGACCTCGGGATCACCCATTTTGGGGTGCTTCTCATACAGCGTCACCCACAGGGGGCGTTCGAGCTGCGTCTGATAATCCCACTCCGAGTAGGTCATCGGCTGGGAGATCGGCGCCTTTCCCTCGCGCTCGTTCAGGGTCTTGCCATCGTCCTCGAAGAACTCGGTCGACAGCACCCACACTTCCTGGGCGTCATCGCCCGCGTTCTCCACGTCGACCGCGTTGATCATCTCCATGATGCTCACGTACTTGCGCACCTGCGGCTGTCCCCCGGCGAGCGGGTCTCCGAGGGTCGCAGAGGCCGGCGGGGTCCAGAGATAGCGGTTATCGTCGCGATAGGGGATCAGGCTGGTCTCCGCCGCCTGCGTGAAATGCAGGCCCTCCGCCTCCGCGAGCGCGGCAAGCGCCGCCGCCGCCTCCCCGATGGGCGTATAGCGGTCACCATCATCCTCCGGCAGTCGGGCGAAGGCCTCGCGCGCCTCGCGCACCAGGGGGTGATCATCCTCATAGTCGACGTCCAGCAAAGCGCGCGCCGCGCGTGCGAGGATCGCCGAAAGATCGGGCTTCGCGCCTTTATCCACCGAAACCGCCACCGTCGCAAGCTGCCGCCACAGAGGGTGGAGTCCCGGGAACTCGCTTATGGCCCGCCGCTCGACCCACGCATCTTCCAGAAGCCCGATCCACGGCCGATGGGCGGCCGGCGCGAGCTCGAAACGCGGATCGAAACGCGACAGCACCACGTGTGCGCTTGCATGGGCGGCCGCCGCACGAAACAGCTCGAGCGCCGTCGTGCGCTCGCCCCGACCGTTCTCCCAGTCGTCGTAGGCATCCGGGACATAAACGAAGTAGTCCTCGATATAGGGCCTGTAGCCCTCCCGCGTCTCAAAATCGCCCGACGTGGGCCTCAAAAAGAAATCCCGCCCCCAGAGCGCACGCAGGTACATGACGAGGCGGCGCTGGATGTCGATGAACAGCACCCCGCGCCGTTCCTTTTGCATCACCGCCTGCGCCTGCGCGCTCACCAGCCCGAAAAAATCCGCCTGCGCCGCGAAATCGTTGCGATAGGCCGACACGCCCCACATGGCCCAGCGGCGCAGGCCGCCCAAGGTCATCTGGTCGAGCAGCACGTCGATCTTGCCGAGCATCGGCCGTACCCCTTGCGGGGCCTGCGCGAGAAGCTGGTCGATGAGGAGCAGGTAGCCGCGAAACAGGTCGATCTCACCGAGCCTGCGGGCCACCACGGGGGCACTCGAGAAAAACAGCGACAAGACCTGGGCGCTTGTCTTCGAATACATGCGGATGGCGGTCGAAAGCATCTCGAACACCGCCTGCTCGCCGATCTCGCGCGCGACCTGAGGCGCGGACTCGACAAAGGCCACCACGAGATCGCCCCCACGGCCGAGGGCCTTCAGGCTGCTCGCGCCCTGGAGATAGGCCTCGAGGCCGCGCGCGCTGAAGACGCGCGCCGCCTCGTGCCAATTCGCCTCCAGGACCTCCTTGGCATGTTCGCCGAGGTCCTCGAGCAGCTCCGGGTAGTCTACCAACTGAACAGCCATGGTTTTGCAATCCCGTATCTTCGGTGAGTAGCCTCCATGGCGCCTGCCGGCGCCATCCGCGGACCGCGCACTCTTCCGTTCAGTCGGGCCAGATGCGTGGCGGGTTGGGGCCGCGGCCACCGCCTTCGTTCAGATCGGCCTCCTTGGCGCCCGCCCCCTGGACCCTGGGCCTTTCCGCCGGTGGCGCAGCGTCACCCTTGTCGCCTTCGCCCGGTTTGTTCGCGCCTGGCCGCCGGCGCTGGGTCTGGATGCTCGCGCTAAGCTTGTCTTCCAAGTTGCTCATTTCAGGATCTCCTCGATCAGTCGTTCGATCTCGTCCATCGCCGCCGTGGCGCGTTTACCCATATGGTAGACGCTCAAGCCCTCCAGCGCCGCGCTACGGTACACCGCGCGCCTTGCGATACGCACCGACAATACCGGCAGACCCATGGCCGCGATAGCGGACTGCGAGGCCCGCGACAGCGCGCTGTGCGCCTCCACCTGGTTCAGTACGAAGAATGCCCGCAATCCGGGCCGCCGCGCGCGCAGATCCTGGAGCAATTCTGCGCTCCGGCGGCTCGCCCAGAGATCGAGGGGGGACGGCAGCACCGGCAGCAACACCACGTCCGCCTGTCCCAGGATCGCCTGGATCTCTTCTTCCCCAAGGCGCGGCGGGCAATCGTAGACGCGATAGCGGTGGTCTTCCGGCGGCCCCTCGCAAAACGCCGCCCAGTCGTTAAACGCGATCGCGAAATGCCCTTCGCTGTCGGCCCAATTCACCCAGTCGCCGAGGCTGCCTTGCGGATCGGCGTCGACGAGCAATGTCGGCTCGCGCCGCGCAAGCCCCATGGCCACGTTCCAAGCGAGCGTCGTCTTGCCGCAACCGCCCTTACCATTGTACAAAGCGATCGTAAGCGGCGTCATGGCGGGCCTCGGCTACGCGGCCTTCTGGGCGCAGAGATCGGCGTCGCGCGCGAATCCCCGCAGCCGGGTGTCCGGCTCTTCGCCCTCGAACTGAATGGTCACGACCACGTGCGTGCGGGCGAAATTGAGGTTCGGGTAGTAGCCGCTGCCCTCGGACACGGTGGCCAGGCAGTCGAGAAAGGCCCGCGTTTGTGCGTAGTCCGCAAAATCGAAGCGCTTGGTCCAGGCCAACGGGCGCTTTTGCTCCGTCCAGCCTTTCGGAACCGAAACATCATCCCCGCCCATGCGTTCTCCTCCTCACCGGCGCGGCGGCAGCGACGCGTAGAGCTGCTGAAGCTCGCGCAAATGCCCCTCTTCGTCGGCGCGCAGGCGTTGAAAGAGCGCGCCCGCCTCATGATCACGCAGACGCGCCGCGAACGCCGCCGCCTCCGCGTATAGATCCACCGCAGCCGCCTCGAGGTCGGCGTCCTGGCTCAGCATCTCAGCCAGGTCACGCCCCGGCCGCGGTGGCCGCAGCTGTCCCGCGCCCGGAGCGATCCCGGAAAGCAAGAGGCGCTGGCTGAGAAGATCCGCGTGCCCCAGCTCTTCGCGCGCCTCGTGCCGGAAACTCTCCGCCCACTCGCCCAGACCCCACAACGTGCAGAGGCTCGCCTGCGTCAGGTATTGCTGGACCGCGCCGTACTCGTGGTTCAGCGCCTGGTTCAGAAACCCGATGATGCGCGGGTGGGTACGCATGGCGCCTCCGCGCTCAGCTCAGGTTCCCGGTGACGTCCCCGTCACGCCCGCCGCCGTTGCCATCGGGGCGCTTGGGCAGGATGTTCTCCACCTCGGAGTGGACGCGCGCGATGATGTGGGCCGCCACGAGGCCATCTCCCACCCGCTCGCAGGCGTCGGCGCCGGCGCGGACCGCCGCGTTCACGGCCCCCGTCTCGCCCCGCACCAACACCGTCACGTAGCCGCCGCCCACGAACTGGCGGCCGATGAGACGCACTTCCGCCGCCTTGGTCATGGCGTCCGCCGCCTCGATCGCCGGCACAAGGCCGCGCGTCTCGATCATGCCCAATGCTATACCCGTCAGCGCCATTTCTTTTCTCCTCGAAAGTCTCGAACCATGCGCATCAACTGTCCCGACATCCCGTCACCATGGCCTGGAGGCGCGTGCCGCGTCCATCAAGCCGCCTCGAGCCCCGTTAGGCGCTCGGGGCCTTGGGCAGGATGTTCTCCACCTCGGAGTGGACGCGCGCGATGATGTGGGCCGCCACGAGGCCATCTCCCACCCGCTCGCAGGCGTCGGCGCCGGCGCGGACCGCCGCGTTCACGGCCCCCGTCTCGCCCCGCACCAACACCGTCACGTAGCCGCCGCCCACGAACTGGCGGCCGATGAGGCGCACTTCCGCCGCCTTGGTCATGGCGTCCGCCGCCTCGATCGCCGGCACAAGGCCGCGCGTCTCGATCATGCCCAATGCTATACCCGATACATCTGCCATTTTCCGACTCTCCTTCAACTAAACGCCATTAAAAGCCCGGACCGCGACGCCCTTTAGGCGCTCGGGGCCTTGGGCAGGATGTTCTCCACCTCGGAGTGGACGCGCGCGATGATGTGGGCCGCCACGAGGCCATCTCCCACCCGCTCGCAGGCGTCGGCGCCGGCGCGGACCGCCGCGTTCACGGCCCCCGTCTCGCCCCGCACCAACACCGTCACGTAGCCGCCGCCCACGAACTGGCGGCCGATGAGACGCACTTCCGCCGCCTTGCTCATGGCGTCCGCCGCCTCGATCGCCGGCACAAGGCCGCGCGTCTCGATCATGCCCAATGCAATACCCGTCACATCTGCCATTTCCATCCCTCCATACGAACCCTAGCCAAAAACCCGCCTTACGGCTCCCAAAAATCGATGATCCCCCCGATGGTCAGGTCGGTATGGACCTCGAAATCTCCCTGCGCGTACCGCGCCGCCGACCCCGACACCGTGAAGACCCATTTACCGGGCGGCGCCCCCACGGGGTCGGTGGCCACGTTCAACTTACCCAAGCCGTCCTCAAGCACCCGCAAGGAGGTCTGCTTCAGGCCGGGGCCGCGCCGAGTCACCACCAGATCCGAGACCACGCGCATGATCTCCATCTCACTCGGGGTTCCAGTTGTCGATGATGCCGACGATGGTGAGATCCGAGGGGTACTCCTTGCTGCCGGCCGCCTCGCGCGCCGCCGACGAACCCACACAGATCACCCAATCCCCGGGGATGCACCCCACCGCATCGACCGCCACCGAGCGTAGCCCGCCTTCCTTTTCCTGCACGACCAAGAGCGGTCTATGCCCCATCTCGCCGATGCGGTTGGTCGACACCAATGTCTTCTCCACCCGCATGATCTTCATTTGAGTACGACCTCCTCCAAAGCACTCCCCGGCGGCAGATCCTGGATGCTTCCGTGCAGATACAGAAGCCCTTCCTCCGCCAGCCGCGCATAACGCGCGCGTATCGCCTCCGCCACGCGCCGGATTTTTCCCTCCACGCGCCTGCGGCTCCCCGGCACCTTCGCATCGAAGTGGTAGTGCAGCGCCACCGGTATCGGCAACCCGCGCTCCACGTTCAGATGCCGAAATATCTTGACCCCGACATCGAGGTCCGCCGCCCCCTCCTCGACCGTATCGAGGCGCGCGTAGTAGGCGATATTCCGCACCTGAACCTCCGGGAACCCGTCTCCTACGCTCACGAACCGTTCACCGTGACCGTTGTCCCCATACCATCCGCCGTGATACTCGGCGACATACTCGATCTGGCTCATGTTGTTCACGAGCAAAGTCGCGATGAGCCTGCGCATGCCATCGTGCGGCATCCCCTGGCCCTTGCCCCAGCCGTCGGTCGCGCTCGCCGCCTGAATCGCCTCGTAGACCGCAAGCCGCGCGCGATCCGCGTCCAGGCCCAGCGTCCGGCGATACAGCTCCGCGTTGTCGATAAAGCGATACGCGCTCAATTCGCCCTTCGCGTCCGGGACGTGGACACGGATCGCATCCGTGTCGGTATCCACGCCGATGAGCAGGATATCGGTCCCGGCCCCGCAACAAAATTCATTCTCTATCGCGCCCCGGAACTCGTTCAGTCGCTCCAGGGCCGCCTCGGTCGCCGCCCGCTCGTTGCTCCCATGCGCCGCGCAGCCTTCGTGCGTCGGATCCAGCGAGCTGCCGTGGTACACGGCCACCTTGAGGTAGCGGCTCCCTGCGTCGGCCGTGGTGGGAAAACCCTCCCGGAACCGCCGAAGCTCGCTATGCTCCCAGTGCCGCACATCCTCTTCCACGTCGAACAAGGTGCCGGCGAAGGCGCTGCGACGCACCAGGACCGATGCGGGCATGCGCAAAATATAGGGAAAAAGCCCCTTCAAGCGCCCATCCGCGCAGGCGGAGACGTTCATGGCGTGGAACCCGCAATCCACCAGGAACCCGTCCCAGCCCCGACCGGCCGCCACTTCCTCGCGGACCCGGTCCGAAAACCCCGCCACCGCCATCGACAGCGCCGAGAACACCCCGTGGGCGTACAAGGCGCCCATATCCGCGCCGCGCACCCATGCCCGATCCAGAACCGGCATCGGCAATTCGAAGCCGAGGCGCTCGCGGGCGATCACTTGGGCGCGCTCCGCGAAGTCCGCCCCGCGCCCCAGCGCCGCGATCTCCTGCAGCGTCGGGACGACCCGGTCGAATCGCGCCTTGGTCCCCTGCTCGCACTCGAAGAGCCGGGCGTTTTCCGTCCGATCCACGAGCGCGTGCCGGCACGAACGATCCGGCAGGCTCTCGCACGCCGGGTGCGCTACGCCCAAAGCCTGCGCGCGCAGCGCCCCTGAGCGCGGCCACACCGTCCGTGACCGGGCTCGCGCCAGGCCGCCCAGGGGCGCGCCGGCCACGACCCCGCCGGCATGTCGCGAGCGCCGCAACGTCGCCGATTTCCGCGTGTCCATCGGACTAGCCTCCGTCACCGCGACGCACGACCGTCGCTTCCGGATAGGGCGAGTTCATCCCCGCGCCCCGCCCGAATAGGTCACGACGGACCCCTTGCCGGTATTGCCGCTGCTGCCTGTGACCCTGCCTTCCGGCACGGGCACGGCCAGCGGCCGCTCGCGGTTGGCTGCCGCCGTCATGACGCAGGTGCGGGCCACGCCGCGCTGCGTCGGGTTGCGACCTTGCGCCCAATGGCCCTCGGTCCCCGTCACGCGCTCGTTACGGCTCCAATCGTCACCTGTGATCCGCCAGGCGCCGGGGGCCGGGGGCGTCGACTCGCCGCCCGCTTCATTGGCCGCCGGCACCGCCGGCACGCTCGCCACCATGCCGTCGCGGGACCGGAACTCCGGCGTCCCTGTGACGAGCCCACGCGCCAGGTTGATGGGCCCTGTGATGCGCGCGCCGTGATCCGCGGCATTGCCGGTGATCCGGGACCGCCCCTGCTGGGCCGGCGGCACCACGCTGAACCGCCCGGCCGCCGACGCGTCCTCGGTCGCCGCCTCGGGCAGGACAGGCGGCACGAACCGGCTGCTCGCCATCACGCTGCCCCCCGGGGCGGACCCGAGCTCGGCCTGCAAGGCGCGCACACGATTTTCAAGCTCCTCGAACCGGCGCTTGCAACCGCAGCTCCCGCCGCAACCCCCGGACTGGGTCCCGTTTTCGGCCTTTCCTATCATGGCAGCCGCCTCATATCCGCTCCTTGGCGATTCTTCGCGTCCCGCATAGGGCGTGCCGGTCACGGACAGATGCACGCCCGCCTCGTTACCGGTCACGGCCTCGTCGGCGCCCAACAGCGGCCCACTCACCAAGTGGCCCCTGTCGGTCCGCGTCAGACCGACCTTACGCGCCCCGGCCTGCGGGGTGCTTGCGCATGGGGCGTAGTGCTCACGCCCGTGATACATCGTTCCGGTGACGGGCCAGCACCCCCCGCGCTCGTCACCGGTCGTTTTTGGGAGTCGGTCCATCCCCGTGCCGGTCACCGACGTGCCGCCAAGCCCGGTCATGCGCTGCACCTTATCTGCGCCGCCGCCGCAGAGCTGCGGACCGTTGTAACCCGTGCCGGTCAAGCGCTGGCACGAACCCGGCTCGTTCCCCGTCACCTTCTCCGAGCGATCGACGAGATTTCCCGTGATGCGCTGCCGCTTCTCCGTATAGCTCTCCTCGACCTTCGGCGGCTCCGTCGGCTCGGGACGCGTCCCGCACACCGACGTGAAGCTCTCGTGGCTCAGGTACTCGGTCCCCGTGAGCGCACGACACGTGCCGGCATCGAGCCCCGTGATCCTGGTGGTCTGATCCACCGCGGTCCCCGAAACGAGCCGTCCCCCGATCGTATGCGTCAAAGCCACTTTCTTCGGCGCGCCGTTGATGGTCCTGCGTGCCGCTTTGCCATCGGCGTACTGCGACCCCGTGATCTTGGCGGTGGCACCCGGCTCGGAGCCCGTCACGCGATTCACCCGCGCCTCGTCGCTCCCGCTCACCGGCAGCTCGCGACGCGCGGTCCGACCCACGGCCACCTTGGCCGCGCGCACCGGCGCCTCCGTCTTGCAGGCCGCCTGAAAGTCATCGCTGCCGACGTACTCGGTGCCGGTCACCGGGCGGCAGGCCCCGGCCTCATCGCCCGTGACCGACCCCACGCGCCCCATGTGCGTTCCCGTCACATCCACGTCGCGCCCCGTACGTCCGACGCGCACCTTGGCCGGGCGCGGCGCCGGCCGCGCCTCGCAGAAACCCGCGTAGTGCTCGGACCCCAGATACTCCGTGCCCGTGATCGTCCGGCAGGATCCGGGCTCGATGCCCGTGATGGCGCGCGTACGATCGACCTGGGTCCCGGTCACAGGGCTCCCCGACAGGGTGGTCCCGATCTCGACCTTCGGTGGCGCTTCAGGCTTGCGCCGCTTGCCGCTCGGCCGCGCAGGCTCCGCCGACCCACGCCCGTGGGCGGCAAGCTCGCGCCGGTGTGCCCGCGCAAACTCGCGCGCGCTCCCCGTCTCCAGATAGTGCTGCCGGGCCGCCGCCGAAATGAGACCGTTCCTCACCGGGATCGCCACCTTGCCCCGCTGGGCGACCGACCGCCGCCGCGCCTTGCACAAGGCGCGCACGCCCGTCTCACGCCACCCGAGCGCCCCTTGATCCGCATCCGCGATCTCGCAGACCGAATCCATCAGCGCCTCGTCTTTGCCGGGCGCCGAGACCACGGTCGCCGTCGGCATCTCGGGCGCCGTATCCTCGACCGCCGAAGCCGGACGCACATCGGCGCCCGCACCCCGCGCCTTGGGGTCCGACCAGCACTGGGCCCCCGCGCAGCGCGCCGCGCGGCGCGCCCGCGCCACCTCACGCCCGCGGGGCGTTGCCGCCTGGGCCTCGGGCTGGGCCTGGGCCTCGCGCTGCACCCGGCCCCCGGGGGTCGCTGGCACGACCCTGCGGGTCACGTCCGGCTTCGCCTGCTGCGTCCGGACCGCCGCCTTTCCTTGTCCGCGCGCCTTCTGCTGGGCCTGGCGGCGCCGCATCTCCTGCGCCAATGCCCGGCCATGAAGCGGCCCGGATGAGGATAAATCAGACATAGTGTCCCCCTATGCGGCCCAGGGTCCGGTGATTGCTCGGACCCGGCCCATTGATCTCATCGCGTCTCAGGAACCCCTGTGCACAACGAACGACAAGCCCTGGCTCTGGGTGTAGTTGTCGTACCCGATCAAACGGATCGAATGATTGGGGTACTCCCGACGGCAGGCCTCGATCTCCGCGAGCACTGCGTCGGCGTTGCGTTCACCGAACATCGGCAGCTTCCACATGTACCAGTAGTACGTGAAAGGACGATTCGGTTCTATATGCTCCACCGCGGGATTCCACCCCTGCGCGATCATGTACTGGATCTGCGCGCGGGTCTGCTCCGCGGAGAACGGGGGGAGATACGAGAACGTCTCGTATCGGCGAGCCTGCTTGTAATCTTGCACATCGGCCATGGCGACCTCCTTACTAAATGACGTGTCTGATCCCGAAAATTAGCGGTTCTGGACGTCGAGCTTGTCGACCGTATCGAACTCGAACTTGATCTCCTTCCAGGTCTCCAAGGCGATCTTGAGCTCGGGCGAATGGCGCGCCGCGTTCGTCAATATGGTCTTGCCTTCCTTCTCGATATCCACACCGCGGTTACGGGCCTCGACGCAGGCCTCGAGGGCCACGCGGTTGGCCGCCGCACCCGCGGCGTTGCCCCATGGGTGCCCCAGGGTGCCGCCGCCGAACTGCAGGACGGAGTCATCGCCGAAGATCTTGACCAGGGACGGCATGTGCCAGACATGGATACCGCCCGAGGCGACCGCGAAGACGCCCGGCATGGAGCCCCAGTCCTGATCGAAGAAGATGCCGCGGCTGCGATCTTCCGGCACATAGGATTCGCGCAGGAGGTCGATCCACCCGAGCGTCGAGGCGCGGTCGCCTTCGAGCTTGCCGACCACGGTGCCCGTATGGAGGTGATCGCCCCCGGACAGGCGCAACGCCTTGGTCAACACACGGAAATGGATACCGTGATGCGGGTTGCGGTCGATCACCGCGTGCATCGCGCGGTGGATGTGCAGAAGCACGCCGTTCTTGCGGCACCAGCGCGCAAGCCCCGTGTTCGCGCAGAAGCCGCCCGTAAGGAAGTCATGCATGATGATCGGCATGTTCAGTTCCTTGGCGAACTCGGCGCGCTCGTACATCTCCTCCGGCGAGGGCGCGGTGACGTTCAGGTAATGCCCCTTGCGTTCGCCGGACTGCGCCTCGGCGTTATGGATGGCGTCGGCGACGAACAGGAAACGATCGCGCCAACGCATGAACGGCTGCGAATTGACGTTCTCGTCGTCCTTGGTGAAATCAAGACCGCCACGCAGGGCCTCATAGACCGCGCGCCCGTAGTTCTTGGCCGAAAGTCCAAGCTTGGGCTTGATCGTGCAGCCCAGCATGGGGCGCCCGTACTTGTCCATCTTGTCGCGCTCGACCTGGATGCCGTGCGGCGGACCGTTGCAGGTCATGACGTAGTGGAGGGGGAAGCGCACATCTTCCAGGCGCAAGGAGCGCACCGCCTTGAAGCCGAACACGTTACCGACGAGGGAGGTGAAGACGTTCACCACCGACCCTTCCTCGAACAAATCGATCGGGTAGGCGATGAAGGCGTAGAAGGCCGTGTCGTCGCCCGGGACGTCTTCGATCCGGTAGGCGCGACCCTTGTAGTAATCGAGGTCGGTGAGCAGGTCCGTCCACACCGTCGTCCACGTACCCGTGGACGACTCGGCCGCTACCGCCGCCGCCGCTTCCTCCCGGTCGACACCGGGCTGCGGCACGATCTTGAAACACGCTAAAATATCCGAGTCCAACGGCACGTAGTCCGGAGCCCAGTACGTCTGGCGGTACTCCTTGACGCCGGCTTCATACTTTCCAGCCATAATCCCTC
>JAKAXT010000036.1 GCA_021816425.1 Pseudomonadota bacterium
GCCGCCTTTATCATCGCCCTGAACGTCGTGGTGACTTATATCCTGCTGAAGCTCATCAGCTTCGTCGTGCCGCTGCGCATGTCGGAAGAGGATCTGCTGGTGGGCGACGACGCGGCCCATGGCGAACAGGCGTATGCGCTCTACGGGGATGGCGAACGGACCCCGGTCCTGGGCGACTAGAGGATCCCGTCACCGGGCCCGGGTGTTCGTGGGCCGGTTCGCCGGCCCCTTTTTCTCCGCCGGTTCTCCGGGGGTCCGGATCCCGGACGCGGCTTCTCGAAAAAGCCGTCGTGCGAGGAGGCCGGAAAAGGAGTTTTACCATGATGCGTCTGAAGACTCATGTGGCCCGTCTTGTGATCGTTTGTGTGGTGGCGCTGGCGCTTGTCTATGAGCCCGGGCTGGCGGTCTTTGCGGTGGCAGGCGGGGCCGCGGCCCTTCTGATCGTGGGCGATGCGGGCCCGATGGCGCAGCCGGCGGCCCCGTCTCCATGCCGGGCGACGGACGAGCCGCGCCCCTGACGTCGGGGGCGCCGATGGCTTTGGCCTTGGGCGTCGACGAGGTCCGGGCGTTTTTTCCGGCATCACTAGGACTACGCGTCCGGCAAGAGGCGTTCGCACCGGGCGCCCCGGACGCTACGCGCAAGGGCGCCTTACGCCCCTTGCACCATGGGAATTTGGTCATGCTGTTGTTTTCTTGAGGGAGATCCATTTATGAAACTGATAACCGCCATAATAAAGCCGTTCAAGCTCGACGACGTGCGCGAAGTCTTGTCCGAGATCGGCGTGCAGGGCATCACCGTCACCGAGGTCAAAGGCTTCGGTCGGCAGAAGGGCCATACGGAGCTCTATCGGGGGGCCGAGTACGTGGTCGACTTTCTGCCCAAGGTCAAGATCGAAGTCGCGATCGATGACGATCTCGTCGAGCGCGTCATCGAGGCCATAGGGAAGGCCGCCAACACCGGCAAGATCGGCGACGGCAAGATCTTCGTGTTCGACCTCGAGCAGGCCATCCGCATACGTACCGGCGAGTCCGGCCCGGAGGCCCTATGATCCCCATGCGGACCCTGACCCGCGCCTGCGCCCGTGGCGCGCGCGGCCTCGCCCTGGTCCTCGCGCTCGGCGCCCTGCCGGTCGCGGCCTTTGCCGCCAACGCCTCGGCGCCGCCGACCCAAGCCGCGCCGGTCGCGGCGAAGCCCGCGGCCCCCGTGGCGGCCCCGGCCCCCGCGGCCGCGCCCGCGACGGAGGCCCTGAGCAGCGATGCCGACGCCAGGATCAACCCGGGCGACACCGCCTGGATGTTGGCGTCCACCGCCCTCGTCCTCATGATGACGGTGCCCGGTCTCGCCCTGTATTACGGCGGCATGGTGCGCAAGAAGAACGTGCTCGACACTCTTGCGCAAAGTTTCGTCGTCACCTGTCTTGTGACCGTGCTCTGGTATGTCATCGGCTACAGCCTTTCGTTCACGAACGGCACTCCCTGGATCGGAGGGCTCTCGCGGGTCTTCCTTCATGGCATGAACAAGGACACGGTGACCGGGCTGTCGCTTGCGGTGCCGGAGTCGGTGTACATGACCTTCCAGATGACGTTCGCCATCATCACGCCCGCGCTCATCGCCGGATCGTTCGCCGAGCGGATGAAGTTCTCGGCGCTGCTCTGGTTCATGGGGCTCTGGCTCGTGTTCGTCTACTCGCCGATCGCCCACTGGGTCTGGGCCGCCGATGGCTGGCTCGCCCAGCTGGGCGCCCTGGACTTCGCCGGTGGCACGGTGGTGCACCTGAACGCCGGCGTCGCGGGCCTCGTCACGGCACTCGTCCTCGGCAAGCGCAAGGGCTATGGCAAGGAGGCCATGCCGCCCCACAACCTGGTGCTCACCGTGATCGGCACGGCCCTCCTGTGGGTCGGCTGGTTCGGTTTCAACGCCGGTAGCGCGGTGTCGGCGGGGGGGCGCGCGGGCATGGCGATGGCCACCACCCAGATCGCGACCGGCGCGGCGGCGCTCGCCTGGATGTTTGCGGAATGGGCGGCCCGCGGCAAGCCGAGCGTGCTCGGATTGGTGTCCGGGGCGGTGGCCGGGCTCGTGGCGATCACGCCGGCCTCCGGCTTCGTCGATCCGACCGGCGCCTTTGTCATCGGCATCGCCGGCGGCGTGGTGTGCTTCTGGACGGCCACCTACATGAAGAACTTCTTCGGCTACGACGATGCCCTGGACGCCTTCGGGGTCCATGCCGTAGGCGGGGCGCTGGGCGCCATCCTGACGGGGGTCTTTGCGGTCAAGGCCATAGGCGGGACCGCCGGCGTCCTCGAGGGCAATACCTACCAGATCGTCAAGCAGCTGATCGACGTCGGTGCCGTGCTCCTTTATGACGCGGTCGTCACCTACATCATCCTGAAGGTCGTCGACGCCATCGTGGGCCTGCGCGTCAGCGAAGAGGAGGAGGTCGAGGGCCTCGACCTGAGCCAGCACGGAGAGCAGGTCTACGAATAAAGATCTCCTCACCCTCAGGGTGTTACGGGCCTCACGGGGCCCGTTTTTTTTGGGCGATCGGCTGGCATGGCTCACGCCCCGGAATCAATCCCGCGATTTCCGCCCCCATGCGCCCCCGTCATGCCCTATACTCTGCACGACGGCCGTGCGGCCGTCATTTCGGATCAGGCCGTCATTTCGGATCAAAGGAGCCCCCATGCGCACCACCCGCGCCGCGCTGTTCGGTGTACTACTCGTCGCCGCGCCGCTTGCCTCGTTGCAGGCCGCGGTGCTCGCCGCGCCGCCCCCCCGAACGGGCGCCCCGGCGGCCCGGCTCCCCCAGGCGGCCCCGGCCCCAGGGGCGCCCCAGGGTGCGCGGGCGACGCCGGCGGCTCGCCCGAGCCTTAGTCGTCTCGAGCGGCAGGCGCGGGACCTAAAGCGGCGGATGTGGCGACTGCGCATGCGCCGACGCCAGTTTCTGGCGCAGGGCATGCCCGCGCACGCCCACCGCGTCCATGAGCGCCTCATCGCGCTCGGCTGGCAGTTGCGCCGTGTCCAGGCCGCGGAACGGGCCTTGACGGCCCATGGCGGGCCCATGTCTCCAAGGAGATAGCCCGGCCGAGCCGAAGCTATGTTAGCATCTGGTTATAGACGGATTTCCGGTTTCTGGTTGCGATAGCGTGAGAGGAGTCGATATGAAGCAGATCGTGAAAGGTTTGGCGGTTGCCGCGGCTTTGGCCTTGCCGGGTCTCGCGTTCGCCAATGGCAGTCCGCAGGTGAAGGCGGCCATGACGAGCGCCGGCTGCTTTGCCTGCCACGCCGTGAATCACAAGGTGGTGGGGCCTGCCTATAGCTGGGTCTCCTATATGTTTGCCCACAAGCCGGGCGCCAAGGTGACCCTCGCCCACAAAATCATCGACGGTGGCGCGGGCCGCTGGAACGCCTGGACGGGTGGCATCCCCATGGTCGCCCATCCGGACCTGAGCCTTGCGAAGGCCGAGCAGATGGCCGCCTGGGTCTTGCAGCAGAAGCCGGTCGCACCGCCCAAGCCCTGAGGGTGTCGAAGGGCCGTGGGCGCCGTCGGCGTCCGCGGCCCATTCCCCGCTACACCAGTTCACGCCAAGCGCGTACGCCGCCTGCGATCGAGTAGGCGCGTTCGTAGCCCATCGATCGCAGAAGCTGCGCCGCATGCAGGCTGCGCTTTCCCGAGTTGCAAAGACAGAGCAGGACGTTGCCCTTCTGGTAGTGGTGCTTGTTGATGATCGACAGAAACAGTCGCGCATCGCGCGCGGTCGGCAGATCGCAGTCGAGCATCTCCTGTTCCTCCTCGGAGAGCTTGTGTCCCAGAAGCTTCTTCAGGTCAAAAAGCGGCACTGATTCGGCGTCCGGAACCTCGCCTTCGAGTTCGTGTTCAATCGGCTGACGGACATCGATCAGGCTCGCTATCTTGAGTCGGACGATCTCCAGAGCGGTCTCCGGCTTGATTTCGAGCGGCGGTTCTTGTGTCGGTATCACGGCGGCCATGAAGAGGTCCTCCCGAACCATGGTGCCCCCAGTATAGCGCTTCGCGCCCCTGCCCGCCGCCCGCCCGATCCGGCCCCCTGACGCCGGCCCCGTCCCGGCTCCCGGCGGAGCGCGCCTCTTGTCGTGGCCCTCGCGCGTCCGGTGGCGCCGAAGAAAACGCTGCTGTAGGGCGCCAAGGAGACGGAAGGCGACCGCGCGCTCAAAGGGTGGGCATGCGCCCGACGCCCGCGTGCCGATCGGAAAAACGCGGTTCAGGTCGGGGACCCCGGCCGAGCGCGAGGCGGCGTCCGTATCCGCCCGGGGCGCCACCGGGCGCGTAGCGCGCTTCCTGCCCTTCTCCCCGAGGCGCGGCCCACTCCAAGGACCCGCGCGCCCGAGCGCCGATGGCGATCGACGAAGACCGGCCGGGAGGCCTCGAAGAGACGGGCCTTGACGAAGACTCACGGCCTCTTCGCGGCCTTCGCCCGCTTCAGGGTCGCCCTTTCCGGAAACGCGAAGTTCCCGCCGAGCCCGCCGGCGTCCGGTGAAGCCGGAACCGGGGTCGCTCGACCGAGCGCGTCGGAACGGTGGCCGGCACGACCTGCCGATCCCAGCGAAAACCCGTATGATCGAAACGACCCGTGGCGCCTGCCCGATGTTCCGATTATGGTAGCGCCTACCATAAGACCGCCGGGTGCCCGGACACTGCGCTGCGGGCTCAAGGCGTCGGCGGCGGGGTCCTGGGCGCCCCGTCAGGCCGGGACGCCTGCGGCATCAAAGGCACATCCGCCGTCGCTCGCCCCCCGGGGCCTGACGCGGGGGCGGTCGCGGGGGCGGTCGTGGGGGCGGACATGAGCGAGGGTCGGGTGGGCGAGGGCATGTTGCCGATAACGGGCGTCGTGCTCGCGGGCGGCGCCGGTCGACGCATGGGCGGCCAGGACAAGGGCTTCGTGTCGTGGTCGGGCGCGCCCTTGATCCATTGCGCCTTGCAACGCGTGGCGGGTCTGCCGCAGGTGCTGATCAGCGCCAACCGCTCGCTCGATCGTTATCGCGCGCTGGGCCACGAGGTCGTGACCGATCTGGACGAGGGCTTTGCCGGACCGCTCGCGGGTCTGCGCGCCGCCTTCCGGCGCGCCGCCCAACCGTGGGTGGTGTCGGTGCCGGTCGATGCGCCCTGCCTGCCGCCCGACCTCGTCGCGCGCCTCTGGCGTCTGCGGATCGCAGGCGGCGTCGTGGTCGCAAGAAGCCCGTCGGGTCCCGAGCCGCTCGTGTTCCTGGCCGACGCGCGCCTGGGCGAGCGCCTGGAGGCCTACTGGCGCCGTGGCGGCCGCCGCGCCCAGGAATGGTTCACCGGCGCGGAAACGGCATGGCTCGATTTGAGTGCCGCCGAGGCGGCCAACTGCAATACGCCGGAGGATCTGCGCTGAGGCCCGCGCGGCGCTAAGCCAGGATGCCCTCGAAGGGCAGGAAGGGGACCATGTCGCCCGCCGCCACGATACGCCCCGCGGCGATGTCGATGAGCCCCTCGGCCCACACGGTCGAGGACAGCACGCCCGAACTCTGTCGGGGATGGGTCTCGGCCCATAGGCTGCCGCCCTCGCGGGCCACGAGGCGCGCGCGCACGAATTCGCGGCGGCCGTCGGGGGTCTCGCGGGCAAAGGCGGCGTGGACCGGGAAGGCCCGCAGGGGCGTCGGCGCGGCGCCCATGACCGCCTTCAGGAAGGGCTGCACGAACAAGAGGAAGGTCACGAAGGCCGACACCGGGTTGCCGGGCAGCCCGAGGAAATGGGCGGCGCCCACGCGCCCGAAGGCGAGCGGCTTGCCGGGTTTGATGGCCACCCGCCACAGCGCGAGCGTGCCCTCGGCCTCCACGGCCGCCTTGACATGATCTTCTTCGCCCACCGAGACGCCGCCTGTGGTGATGATGACGTCGGCCGCCTGCGCGGCATCGCGCAGCGCCTGCCGGGTGTGGGCGAGATCGTCGCCAAGCGCCCCGGCCGCAACCCGTTCGCAGCCCAGGCGCGCGAGCAGGGCATTTAGCATGGGGCGGTTGCTGTCGTAGATCTGCCCCTCGCGCAAGGGCCCCGACCCCGCCGCCCGCAGTTCGTCGCCCGTCGAAAGGACCGCGACCCGCACGCGGCGGCGCGCGAGGATCTCGGTGAAGCCGCAGGAGGCCGCGAGCCCCACGGCCTGGGGGGTCAGGGCCCGGCCCCGTTCCAGAATCACGTCGCCTGCCCGTATGTCTTCGCCCGCGCGGCGGATGTTGGCGTGGGGCGTCCATTTGTCGGGGAGGATCAGGGTGTCGCCGCGTCGCTCGCAGCGTTCCTGTATGACCACCGTGTCGGCGCCGGAGGGGAGCGGCGCCCCGGTGAAGATGCGGCAGGCGCTGCCGGGCGCGAGCGTGCCGGGCTTGTCGCCGGCCGCCACGCGCAGGCCCACCGGCAGTTCGCGCGCGCCTTGCGCATCAGAGGCGCGGAAGGCGTAGCCATCCATCGCGCTATTGTCGAAGCCTGGAACGGTTATGGGTGCGCGCAAGTCCTGGGCCAGCACCCGCGACACCGCATCCGCGAGCGCGATCGTTTCGCAGTCGGCCACGGGGGCGGCGTCCTCGCGCATGCGCGCCCACACCTCCTCGGCGGAGAGCAGCGGGGTGCGCCCCTCCTTCACGGCGCGGACTCCGTGAAGCGCGGCAGAAGCTCGACGAAGTTGCACGGCTTGTGGCGGCGGTCGAGCTGCTCCTCCAGAATCTTGGTCCAGGCCGTGCGACAGGCCCCGGTCGAGCCCGGCAGGCAGAAGATCACCGTGCCGTTGGCAAGGCCCGCGAGCGCGCGTGACTGCAGGGTCGAGGTTCCGATCTCGTCGTAGGAGATCGCCCGAAAGAGCTCCCCGAAGCCCTCGATCTCCTTGTCGAACAGGGGTCTCAGCGCCTCGGGGGTGATGTCCCGGCCGGTGAGCCCGGTGCCCCCCGTGGTGATCACGACCTGGATCTTCGGGTCCGCGATCCAGCGCGAGACCGTGGCGCGCAGGACATAGCGGTCGTCGCGCACGAGCGCCCGCTCGCCCAGGACGTGACCGGCCCGCGTGAGCTGATCGATCAAGGCCTGCCCCGACGTGTCGGTTTCCAGGGTGCGGCTGTCGGAGACGGTGAGGATGGCAATCGTAAGGGGCACGAAATCGGTCATAGACTAAGGATCCGGGAGGCTGAGATCGGGTCAGGGTTCTAGGGCGGCGTACGCGCGGTCCACGTTACACAAGCCGCCTCGGGGGCGCAAGCCGATGTCCCGCCCGCGGCCTGTCGCCCCCTCCGGAGGTCTCAGGGATCCAAATCGAGCAGGGCGCGCAAAGTCGGTGTGGCCGGCCGTCGTCTAAGCTCGGCCCAGCTGCCCTGCTGGACCACGCGCCCGTTTTCCATGGCGACCACGCGCGGACAGAGGCCCTCGAGGACCGAAGGGTCGTGATCCACCGCAAGCAGCAGGAAGCCCAGGCGCTCCTGCCAGTCCTTCAGGATGCGCACGAGGTCGCGCGCAAGCGGACGGTCGAGGCCCGCGAAGGGCTCGTCGAGGAGGACCAGCCGGGGGCGGCGGCAGAGGGTGCGGGCCAGGGCCACGCGACGCGCCTGTCCGCCCGACAAGTGATGAGGTCGCGTGTGCCAGAGCCCGTCGAGATCCAGGCGTCCGCGCATCTCGGCGATCCAGGCCCGCTCCCGTACCCGCGCGGCGGCGTCCAAGGAGAACTGCACGTTTTCGGAGACGGGCAGGTGCGGAAACAGGGCCTCTCTCTGGCTCAGGTAGCCGACCGAACGGCGATGCAGGGCCAGCGGCGGGGGGAACCAGCGCAGGCCGTCGCAGCGGATGTGGCCCGCATCCGGTGTCTCGAGACCCGCGAGACAGGCCAGCACCGTGCTCTTGCCGCTGCCCGAGGGCCCGAAAAGCGCCACGCGCTCGCCGCCTGCGACGATATCGACCGCCACCTCGTAGGCGCGGCGCCGCTTCTGGACCCGGCAATCAAGCATGGCCGCGCACGCGGACCAAGATGCGCAGCGCCCAGGGCAGGGGCAAGGCCGTGAGCAGAAACACGAGTAGCAGGGGCAGGACCGCCGGCAGGCCCTGATCCTGAAGATCCACCCACAGCTGCACCGGGATTCCATGCGGATAGTACGCGGTCACCATGATCGCGCCGAACTCCCCGAGCGCGCGCACCCATGCGAGACTCAAGGCCGCCGCAAGCCCGAGTCGCGCAAGCGGCAGTGTGATGCGCCACAGGACCTCGCGCGGGGCGAGCCCGAGCAAGGCCGCGCTCTGTTCGAGTTCGCGCGGCACCGCCTCGAAGGCGGCTTGCGCGCCGAGCAGATAGTAACCCAGGCTTGCGTAGACCTGTGTCACGACGAAGGCCACCGGATCGTTGCTGGTCGGAATTCCAAGGTGCAGGAGCAGGTCCCCGAGCGCAGTGGCGGGACCGAAGGCGAGCGCGAGCAGAAGACCGAGGGCAAGCGGCGGCATCAATACCGACAAAAGCACGACGGCCTCGAAGGACAGGCGCGCGGCGGGCGGGGCCCCGCGCAGGGAAAACGCAAGCGGCGTGCCCACGGCCACCACGATGGCGAGCGCCACTCCGGTCAGCGCGAAGGAGGTCGCAAGCGCCGACGAGACGCCCGCCGCGCCCCAGCGCCAGTGCCCTATGGGCGCCGCGAGACCCCAAAGCGGGTAGAGCAGGAAAAGCGCCGTGCCGGAAAGCGCAAGCGTGCGCGGCAGATTCTTGAGCACGCCTGCGCTCAGGTCTCGACGGCGAGCGTCGGCACGTACATGGACTGGATGCCCACGCGCCCCGGTCCCGTGAAGCGGTTCCAGAAGAAGGACGCGGCGCTCCCGAAGAATCCCGAGCTCAGGCTTTGCGTGACGGTCTTGATGGCGACCGACGGATCCTTGTAGAGCCAGCCGCCGGGCTCCAGGTCGATCGATTCCCCGTCACCCAGCACCACCTCGAATACGTTGCCGAAGCCGTGCAGCCAGACGATGCCGGGCGCAGCCCCGGCCCGAAACTGGTCGACGATCAGGGTGTTGCCCCCGAACACCCAGTTCATGATGCCCTTGATGCGGGTTATCGAGTAGACGACCTGGTCGGTGGCCGCCAGGTACTGGTGTTCGCGCACGTCGATCGCCTGGCCTGGCGCCAGGTGGATCGGGACGATCTGGCCTGCCCCGTCACGGCTGAACGCCACCGTCCCGGGCCCCGTGGCCGATGCGAGCAGGATGGGCATGCCGCTGATCGCCCGCCGCAAAAGCCCCTTCACCGCTTTCACGCCGATGCGCGTCGAAGGGCTCTTCCAGAGAAGGACGTGGTGTTCGAAAAAGACCGGCATCGCGCCGAGGATGACCTGCAGGACCGGGACCAGCTCGCCTTCGATATGGTAGGTCACGCCCGCGAAGCTCTCGTCGCGCACCAGCGATTTCTTTAAAACAGGCTCCGGCATAAGCCGCCCTCCCGCAGTTCTGCCTGATCATAGGCCGACCGCGGTCTTTGCGGAAGATGCCGGACGCAAGCGCGGCCCGGGAGACGGAGTTCCGGGCCGCGACGGGACCGTTATTTCAGGAGACCTTCACTCTTCAGCGCCCTTTGGACCGCCGGCCGGGCGGCGACGCGTTCGGCATGCTCGCTCACGCGCGGCCAGGGCTTGGCATCGATCTTCAGATACCCGACCCATCCGAACACGGTGAAGAGGTAGGCGTCGGGCGCCGTGAACTCCGCGCCCCCGAGGTAGGGATGTCGCGCGAGCGTTTCGGAGATAAAATCGAAGCGTTGGCCGATGCGCTTCAGCTGCTGCTCCTTGATGTCCGCCGGTGTATCGGGCCGGAAAAGGGGCGAGAACTGTTTGTGGAGCTCCGTGGAAATGAAAGACAGCCACTCCATCTGCCGATAACGCTCGAGGGTGCCGGCGGGGGCCATGAGCCGCCGATCCGGGACCTGGTCGCTCAGGTATTGCAGCACCACCCCGACTTCGGTCAGGAGCCCGCCGCGATCGAGCGCCAGGGCCGGGACATAGCCTTTCGGGTTGATTTTCGTGAAATCTTCGCCGTGCTCGGTTTTATGGGTCGCCAGATCGACCCTCTCCAGCGTGTGCGGCAGGCCCGTCTCTTCGAGAACGATGTGAGCGGCCAAGGAACAGGCGCCGGGCGCAAAAAAAAGCTTCATTCGGTCATCCTCCGATCCAGGGGAGCGACCATTATGGTGGGCTTTCGCACCAAATAGCCATAGCTTCGCGCCCTGGCTGCCCATCGGCGTCTTGCCCCGGCGCGGCGTTTTTTGGCGGGACGGGGCTTCGGGGCTTGCGTCTGCACGGCGCAGGCGGTTAAGCTATTTAGCAGGCTAATAATAAGCCCATTAGCTTTAACGGTCGCCGGTCGCGCCAAGGGGGCGTGCTCGCCCACCGCACGGCCTTCAAGGGGTCAGGACCACCATGAAAACCGATTGTCGCCGCCGCGGAAGGGCCCTGGCCGGACCGCTCGCCGTCACCCTTGTGGCCGCCGCCTTGGCGGGCTGCGGGATAGGGCCGCGCTATCGGCCCCCCGGGGCGCCCCCGGTCGGCCGCTACACGCATAGGGCGATGCCGCGGACCACTTTGGCGACCCACGGATCGGCCGGGGGCGCGCAGCGCTTCCATTACGGCGTATCGCCCCGTGTGCGCTGGTGGCGCGCGTTCCGCTCACGGCCCCTCGATCGCCTCATCGCCGCGGCCCTCGGCCACAACAACACCCTTGCCGCCGACCGGGCGCGACTCCTGCGGGCGCGCGCGGTCGTGGCCGCGGATGAGGGCATCTTCTATCCGCAGCTGAACGCCAACCTGGGTGCCCTGCGCGAGAAATCGCCGACCCACGGGACGTTGCCCGGCATCTATTCGCTCTACACGGGCGGGCTTTCCGTGAGCTATTACCCCGATGTCTTCGGGGCCAACAAGCTTCTCTATAACTCCGCCGAGGCGCAGGCGCGGCTCGTGCACGATCAGCTGCGGGCGGCCGCGCTTGCGCTCGCGGGCAATGTCGCGACCGCCGCGGTGCAGGCGGCCAGCGACCGCGCGCAGATCCACGCCACGCGGCACATCATAGCGAGCGAGGCCGAGCTCCTGCGCCTGACCAAGCTGCAGTATCGCAGCGGCGCCGTGCCCTATCTTTCGGTCGTCAACCAGGAGAGTCAGCTTGCGACCAGCAAGGCGGCCCTGCCCGCGCTTTTGCAGCAGCTCGCCCTGGAGCGCTACACGCTCGCCACGCTCATCGGGCGCTTTCCCGCGCAGTGGCATCCGATCCATCTGCGCCTGTCGAGCCTCCATCTGCCGCGCAATCTGCCAGTCAGTCTGCCGTCCGTGCTGGCGCGCCGCCGACCCGACATCCGCGCGGCGACCGAGCAGATGCGTTACGCGAATGCCGAGATCGGCATCGCCGACGCGCAGTTTTATCCCATCGTGCAGCTCACGGGCAGCATAGGCCAGGAGAGCCTCACCGCCAGCCGTTTCTTCGATGCCGCGAGCAACGTATGGAGCGTGGGCGCAAGCCTCCTCGCGCCTCTGTTTCATGGCGGGACCCTGCGCGCCCAGCGGCGCGAGGCGCTGGAGCTCTACGCCGAGGCGCGCGCCACCTACCAAGAGACGGTGCTCGGCGCGTTCCGGCAGGTCGCGGGAAGCCTGCGCGCCCTCGATCACGACGCGCAGGCCCTGCGCGACGAGGGCGACGCCTATGCCGCCTCGCAGGAGGCCTTGCGCCTCGCCAAAGAGAGTTATCGCGCCGGCGCCATAGACTCCTTGTCGCTGCTCACCACCGAGGCCCTCTATAGCCAGGCCCGTATCGCCTACGTCCGCGCCGAGGGGCAACGCTACCTCGACACGGTGGCCCTCTATACCGCCCTGGGCGGGGGGCCATTGCCGACCCGGCATCACAACGGCACGCCGGGGGCGAATCCAGACAGGCCCGTCTCGACCGCTACACCGCAAAGGGATTCACGATGAAAAAACGCATGATCCTGGTCGCCCTCATCCTCGCGCTTGTGTTCGCGGGAATCTTCGGCTGGAAGGCGTTCGTCAATTACAAGATCCATGAGTTCATGGCCGCGCGTGGCATGGCGGTGGTGACGGTCTCGACGGCGCGCGTGAAGCGCGCCCTCTGGCGCAACCACATCCGCAGCGTCGGCAGCCTCACGGCAACGCAGGGTGTCACGGTGACCGCCCAGCTCCCCGGCGTCGTCACCGCCATCGATTTCCATTCCGGTGCCCCGGTGCGCGCCGGCGCCCTGCTCGTCCAGGTCAACGATGAGCCGCAGCGTGCCACGCTCGCCTACGATCGGGCGCAGGCCCGGCTCGCCTCCGCCAATCTTCGCCGCACCCGTCTCCTTTTTAAGGAGAAAGCGGCAAGCCGCGCGCAGCTCGATAGCGCCATCGCGACCTATCACGGTTCCGAGGCGCGGGTCGCGGGCGATCTCGCCGCGATCCACGAACTCGCGCTGCGCGCGCCCTTCAGCGGCGTGCTCGGCATCCGGCAGGTCAACCTCGGCCAGTACCTGGCCCCGGGGACGCCGATCGTCGACCTTCAGTCATACCGGACGCTCTATGCCGATTTCACCGTCCCTCAGGTCGATGTCCCGCGCGTGCGGGTCGGCCAGAAGGTCCAGGTGCGCGTGGACGCCTTTCCGCGTCGGCGCTTCGTGGGCCACGTGCACGCGATAGACGCCACCGTGAATCCGGCCACGCGCAACGTCCTCGTGCAGGCCGTCGTGCCCAATCCGACGGCGGCGCTGCGCCCGGGCATGTTCGGCCGGCTGCGCCTCATCGGCACACGCGCCCGCAAGGTCCTCGTCATCCCGGCCGCGGCCCTCACCTACAACACCTATGGCGACACCGTCTATGTGGTCACCCGTGGCAAGGTGAAGGGGCATTCGCACCTCATAGCCCGGCAGACGGTCGTGGCGGTGGGCCACGAACGCCATGGGCTCGTGGCGGTCAAGAGCGGACTTCAGGCCGGACAGACCGTCGTGACGGCCGGGCAGGTCAAGCTGCGCAGCGGAATGCCGGTTGCGATCAACAACGCGGTACAGCCCTAGGATGGCGGCATGACCTTCACCGATTTTTTCGTCCGGCGTCCGGTTCTCGCCACGGCGTTGAGCCTCGTCATCTTCCTGCTCGGCGTGCGCGCCTACCTGGGCATGACCGTGCGCCAGTACCCGAAGATGACCAATACCACCGTGGTCGTCAGCACCGCCTATCCCGGGGCAAGCCCGGGGACCGTCCAGGGTTTCCTCACGACGCCCCTGGAGCGCGTGATCGCCTCCGCCCCCGGCATCGACTACATGACGTCGAACAGCGCCGAAGGCGTGTCGACGATCACCATCTACATGAAGCTGAATTACAGCCCCAATGCGGCGGTGGCGAACATCCAGTCGAAGATCCAGCAGGTGGTGAACAAGCTCCCGACGGGCAGTCAGCTCCCGGTCATCAACGTGACGGTCGGCGACTCGACCGATCTCATGTACATCGCCTTCTACAGCCACCACATGAGCCAGCAGCAGATCACGGACTATCTGCTGCGCGTCGTGCAGCCGAGCCTCGTGTCGGTGCCGGGGGTGAGCCAGGCGCAGATCGTGCCCGCCGGCACGGGCGCCGGCAACACCTTCGCCATGCGCGTCTGGCTGAACCCCATCAAGATGGCCGCGCTCCATGTCGAGCCCGCGCAGGTCGCGGCCGCGCTGGCCGGCAACAACTACATATCGGCGGTCGGACGCACGCGTAGCGCCACGAGGGGGGAGGTCATACGCGCGACCACCAGCCTCTCGAGCGTGCGCGGCTTCCGCGACCTCGTCGTCGCCCATAGAGGGCCGACCCTCGTGCGGCTGAAGGACGTCGCGCGCGTGACGCTCGGGGCGGAGTCCTACACGACCCAGGCCTTCTTCAACGGCACGACGGCCGCCTATATCGGCATCCAGCCCACGCCGCAGGCCAACTCGCTCACAGTCGCGCGCGGCGTCCGCCAGGAGCTCGCGCGCCTGAAGACCCAGTTTCCGCCGACGCTGCACACCCGGGTGCCCTACGACGCGAGCACCTACATAACGGCCGCGCTGCACGAGATCCTGACGACCATCGGCATCACGCTTCTCGTGGTCATACTGGTCATCCTGCTCTTCCTGGGCTCGCTGCGCGCGGCCCTCATCCCGGCCATCGCCATCCCGCTTTCCATCATAGGCGGCGGGCTGCTCATGTGGATGATGCATTTCACGATCAATCTCCTGACGCTGCTCGCCATCGTCCTTGCCATAGGCCTGGTCGTCGATGACGCCATCGTGGTGGTCGAGAACATCCACCGCCACATCGAGGAAGGGAAGAGCCCGATCGACGCCGCCATGCTCTCGGGTCGCGAGCTTTTGTCGCCCATCGTCGTCATGTCCACCACGCTCGTGGCGGTCTTCGCCCCCATCGGCTTCATGGGCGGGCTCACCGGGACCTTGTTCTCCGAATTCGCCTTCACGCTCATCGCCGCGGTGCTGGTGTCCATGGTGGTGGCCTTGACGCTCTCGCCCATGCTGAGCGCCCGGGTGCTTACGAAAAACCCGCCGCATGGCATCGCGCGATTCATAGACGAGCGCTTCGAGGCGCTACGCGCCCGCTATGACCGGCTCTTGCGCAGCAGCCTCGACTATCGGCCGGCGACGTTTCTGTTCGCGGCGGTCATGCTGGTGAGCGTCTATTTCCTCTTTACGTCGACCAAGCAGGAGCTCGCCCCCCAGGAGGATCAGGGCATCGTCTTCGTCGCGGGCGTGGCGCCCCCCACCGCGACCCCGCGCTACCTGCGCACCTATGGCATGCAGGTCATCCATGACTTCAAGAGTTTCAAGGTCTACGACAAGAGCTTCATGATCACCGGCTTCTCGCCGGCGGGTGCGGGCACCAACCAGATGATGGCGGGCATGCACCTCGTGCCATGGAACAAGCGCTCGATAAGCACCATGCAGCTCCAGCCCCTGGTGCAGCAGAAGGTCTCGCATATCGCGGGTCTGCAGCTTGCGGTCTTCCAGAGGCCCTCGCTCCCGGGCTCGGCGGGCGGGCCGCCCGTCCAGTTCGTCATTCAGGGGAACGCGGGCTACAAGAAGATCGACGCGGTCGCCGATCGCCTCATCGGCATCGCCCAGCGCAGCGGCCTGTTCGCCTACGTCGCCAAGGATCTGCGCTACGACGACCCGCAGATCGTGCTGCACATCCACAGGAGCATGGCCGCCGCGCTCGGCCTCAACATGCAGACCATCGCCGCCAATCTGCAGCCGCTTTTGAGCGGCAACTACATCAATCGCTTCGACTTGAAGGGTCGCAGCTACGAGGTGATACCGCAGGTCTCCGACCGGTTCCGGGCCGATGCCGACCTTTTGAAGAGCTTCTACCTCCAGGCCGGGGGGCATATGGTCCCGCTGTCGACCATCGTGTCGATGACGACCGAGGTGGAGCCTCAGTTTCTCCCGCAGTTCGACCAGCTGAACTCGGCCACCATACAGGCGGTCCCCATGCCCGGGGTCACCATGGGCCAGGCCCTGTCCTACCTGCGGGTCCAGGCGCACAAAATCTTCCCGACGGGCTTCACCATCAATTACGCGAGCGAGTCGCGCCAGTTCATGCACACGCGCAACGGCCTGCTCGTCACGTTCTTTCTCGCCATCCTGCTCATTTACCTGTTGCTTGCCGCGCAGTTCGAGAGCTTTCGCGACCCGCTCATCGTGATGGTCACGGTGCCCATGTCGATCAGCGGGGCCTTGATATTCCTGAGCCTCGGTCTTGGCACGATCAATATCTATACCGAGGTCGGCCTCATCACGCTGATCGGCCTCATCACGAAGCAAGGCATATTGATCGTCCAGTTCGCCAACGAGGCGCAGCGACGCGACGGCCTGGGCAAGCGCGAGGCCGTGGAGAAGGCCTCTTCCATTCGCCTGCGGCCGATCTTGATGACCACGGCGGCCATGGTCATAGGCGTGGTGCCGCTCTTGCTTGCGACCGGTCCCGGGGCCGCCGCGCGGTTCGCCCTGGGGCTCGTCATCTTCACGGGCCTCAGCCTGGGCTCCTTGTTTTCCTTATTCGTGGTCCCGGCGATGTATATGCTGCTTGGCACGGACCATGGCCACGATAACCCCCATTAAGGGGCTGACCGCGAAGAGGGGCGCCCCCTTTCTTTGGAGGCGCGGGCAGGGGCCGCACGGTGAGGAGGGGACGCGTCGATCAGGGAGTCCCGGCGTCGACCCCGAGGGAAGGGCCGCGGGCCGAGAGGGGAAGGGGCGGCGCCGGCGCGCCGCCCGGGTCTTGCCCCTTTCGGGGCGCGGCCTACATCCCCAGGGCCTTCCTGGTGGCCAGGGTGGGGCGACCCGTCGGCTTCATGCCGTGCGCCTTCTGGAATCGCTCGAGTGCCGCTTTCGTCGCGCGATCCATCCTGCCGTCGACCGCGAGATGGGCGTGCTCCGCGCGATTCAGGCTCGCCTGTAGCGATTTTATCCACGGATTCCCGCCGGGTTCGGCCGCGCCGGTCATGGGGCCCGCGCCGGGCCTTTGGTGTTCGCCCATGGGGCCATTGACGGCGCTCGTCACGGACGCGGGTCGGGAGTGGTCGGTATGCGCAAAACCGACGGCCGGCAGGCCGCCGGCGAGCGCGATGCCGAGAAAGATGCGATTCGATAAAACACGAAACGAATATCGGGGCATAAGGTCTTCTCCTGGTGAGGCGCTCCAAAGGACGACCGTCGCGGCATTCCCAAGGGGCGCGAGCGCCGCGTTGGTCCGGTTCGTAACCATGTCCTGCGGAGAGTGTGGGGATTACGGGCGAAAGATCGGCGGTATATCAGGGACACCTGCGGTATCGTGCGCGGCGCCCCCGATAGTGACGCGCGAGACTACATTCCCAGAGCCTTCTCGGTGGCTTCGTTCAGGCGACCGGTCGGCTTGATGCCATGCGCCTTTTGGAATTTTTCGAGCGCGGCGCGTGTCTTTGCGCCCATCACGCCATCGACCGCGAGATGCGCGTGTTCCTTGCGGTTCAAGGCCGCCTGAACCGACTTGACCTGCGGACTGCCTCCGGGTTTGGGGCGCATGGAGGTCGCATGGGACTTTTTCGGTGCGGCCGTCGAGGCATGCGGGCTCCCCGCCCCCGCGGACGACGAGGCGGCGTTGCCGGCCTGCGCGAAGGCGGCGACCGGCAGGGCTGCTGCAAGCGCGATACCGAGAAGTGTGCGCCTCGAAAGTAAGTGGACACTCGATCGGAACATAAGTCTTCTCCTTGTTAGGTCCCCGCCGGAAGCAAGTCGCAAAGACGGGCCGGCCCGACGCTCGACCGGGGGGAATTGCCGGAACGCCGGCCGCCGGGCAAGACTACGAGAACGGGAGGCTATCGGCATCCCCACAAAGGCCCCCCGCCATTCCCGGCGTGCCCCCACGGTCCGGGCGCGGTGGCCGCGCCGCGGCAACCGAGGTCGCCTCGCCCCGCGGCTTCTGCGATAATTCCTCCCAAGACTATCTCTATGAGAAATATCGGAGGTCCGGGAATGCCGAAAAAGGCGTCGGACGACGCGCACGCGTCGACATCGTTCGTGGGGGCCCAGCCGGCGTCCGCCCGCGAGCCCTTCCTCGTCGTTTTGCGCGAGCTGGCCGAGGCCTATCATGCCTTCTCGACCTACTCCGCGACGCACGTCCGCGAGCTGGGGCTCACGCCGGCGCAGTTCGACGTCATCGCGACCCTCGGCAACACAGGCGGCCTGCCTTTGAGCGAGGTGGCCCGCAAGACGTTGATTACCAAAGGGACTCTCACCGGAATCATCGACCGCCTGGAGGCCAAGGGGCTTGTGTTCCGGCGCGTCCCGGCGGACGATAGGCGCAGCTTTCATGCCGTCTTGACCCCGGCGGGGGAGGCCCTCTTCGCGCGCGTCTTCCCGCTGCACATCGAATACCTGAAGCGCGCCTTCCTGCAGATGGACGCGGATGCGCTGGAGCAGACCCGCGTCCGCCTCCGTGGTCTGCGCGAGCGCTTCCTCGAACGCTAGGGCGATATGGTTTGCATATTGACAATACCGCGTGAGCGGGTATAGTTCGTATCAAGACTATCGTTATGAAGATAGACGTCGCTGCCGCACTGGTAACGCCCGGCCATGCGCGCCGAAGGGTCGTGAAGCGGGCCTGAGCCCTCTGGGCACCACCAACATCAGGAGATATCGTATGTCCTCGAATCGTTTGGCACGTCTTTTCCGCTTGGCGCTCGTCTCATGCGCCGCCTCCGGCGCGCTCGCGCCCATCGCGCAGGCCGCCTCCTACCACCGCCTGACGGGTAGCCCGAACGGGACCTACCGCATCGACCCCAACCACTCCCTGGCCTGGTTCACCATCGGGCACGCGGGCGTCGCCGTCGTCGTCGGGCGCTTTGACAAGATGTCCGGCTCCTACACGTTCAACACCGCCCAGCCCTCGCGCGACCGGGTCGACATTCGCATCGCCACGTCGAGCCTGAACACCAACTTCGCGATGCGCGACCACGATCTGCGGGGCCCCGACTTCTTCAATGCGCGCGAATTCCCGACCATCACCTTCCGGAGCACGCGCTACCAGCCCCAGGGGCCGCACGCGGGCCGGCTCTACGGGCGGCTCACCCTGCACGGCGTGACCCACCCGGTCGTATTTCGGGTGCGCGAGATCGGCGCGGGGCTCGTGGCGGCGCTCCCCAAGCCTTGGGGCGGCTATCTGTCCGGCTATGAGGCGACCGCCACGATCCGGCGCAGCGCCTTCGGCATGAAGGCCTATCCCGGCATGATAGGCAACCGCGTCCATCTGCATGTGAACATCGAGGGTGTGCGCACCGCACGCTAAGGAAAAACCAGGCCGGGCCGCGGCGCGGGGGACCGTTCATGTGGGCATTACTGCATTCAGCGTTCGTACAGTCCGAGATCGCCCATGCCGTGCTCGTCCCGGCGGCCGTGGCGGTGTTTGTGGGGGCGTGCGGACGGCTTCTTGCGTCCGTCACCCCCCGTTTTGGACGCCACGTGATGTCCTACGCCGTGCCCGCGGCCTTTCTTGCCGGATATTTCGGGACCTATAGTAACTTTACGGTCCCGCCGGCGACCGTACTGTCATGGGTGCCGTGGTTTCTCCTGGTGCTCACGGCGATCCAGTCCCTGCCCGACGGGGCGAGGAGGGGTGCCCCCGTGCAGCTTACCCGCCTCCTTGCGTCGGCTGGCGCCGCCGCGCTTCTGCTCTGGCCCATATTGCGCCATGAAGCGCCCTCCGGGGCGCTTGCCACGGCCGCCGGTGTCGCGATCCTGTGGGCGTTCTCGTGGGCCGCGGCGGACTCTCCGGGTGTCGCGCGCGTTCCGCTTGCCGCTGTCCTGCTCTCCCTCTCGGCGGCTCTTGCCGCTGCCGCGCCGCTGTCGGGAAGCATCCTTTTGGGTCAGTTGGGCGCCGCCCTGGCGGCCGCCTTGGGGGGAGCGCTTCTCATCGCGCGTCTGACGCGGGCCGCCGCCGTGCTCGATGGGGTGCCCGCCGCGACATTCATCGCGGGCCTCTTGCTGGTGGATCTTCGATTTTACGCGGGCGCGCGCGAGGCGGTGATGTCATGGCTCCTGGTCTCCGGGGCCGCGGGCCTTGCGGCAAGCGCCGTCGTCCGCCGATATGAAACGACCGGCGTGCGGGCGGTCGTGCTCCCCGTCCTGGCCGCCCTCATCCCCGCGGCCTTTGCGATCACCGTCGCCTTCAAGCTCTCGCAGGCCGGCGGCGGTTACTGAACCGAACGGTACTCGCCCCAGAGGACCCGGGCCGCATCCGGGCCGGGGATGTCCGGCGTTTCCCGGTGTGATGCCGGGAGCGCACGCAGGCGGGCGTCTGGCGCGACGGACGCAAGGGTCCTGCCCGCCCTCAGTCCCAGGAGAGACCGCCGCCGGTTCGGTACTCCGTCACGCGGGTCTCGAAGAAGTTCTTTTCCTTCTTCAGGTCCAGCATCTCGCTCATCCAGGGGAAGGGATTGCTCGTCCCTGGCTGGATCTCCGGCAGCCCAAGCTGCGTGCAGCGGCGATTCGCGATGTAGAGGACGTACTGATGCATCTGCTTGGCATTGAGCCCCAGTACGCCGCGCGGCATGGTGTCGGTGGCATAGGCGCACTCGAGGTCCACGGCGGTGCGCATGAGTTCCAGGATCTCGGCCTGAAAGTCCGGGCTCCATAGATCCGGGTTCTCGATCTTGATCTGGTTTGCGAGATCGATGCCGAAGTTACAATGCATGGATTCGTCGCGCAGGATGTACTGGTATTGCTCGGCGGCCCAGAT
>JAKAXT010000037.1 GCA_021816425.1 Pseudomonadota bacterium
CTGCTTGACCGCGTAGGCATAAGAGACCGGTCCCGGGGATGAGGTCTTGGCCGGGGGTGCCTCGCGCACCACGACCGTAGGGCCATGCGCGATCAGCTGAGGCCGGAAAAGCAGGATCACAAAGGCGAGCGCGAGCCCCCCGGTCACGATGCGGACAAGGATGACGAGGCGGTGAGAAAGGGACATTGGGCCTCCGGGCCGGTTGCGCCCTAGGCGGGCTTGTCGTTATGGAGTAAAATTATAGGACTCGCGCGGCCCAAAAGTTAAGCGCGCCTTGATGCTGGGGCGCAAAAACAGCCGCCCGAGAGGGCCGGAGACCTTCTGGCGATGTCTGTGGCTGTAGGCCCGACGTGAGTCGGGGCATGGAGATAAGCATGGTTATTCCCGCCGTCCGCAAACCCATCATGACGCTTTATTCCGGGACCACTTGCCCCTTCAGCCACAAAGCGCGCATTGTCCTGCTCGAGAAGGATGTCGAGTGTCAGGTCATTCACGTCGACCTGAAGAAAAAGCCCCGTGAGTTGGCGGAGCTGAACCCCTATAATCAGGTTCCCACGATGGTGGATCGCGACCTCGTCTTGTACGAGTCGCATATCATCATCGAGTATCTTGATGAGCGGCTGCCGCACCCGCCGCTCATGCCCGTCGATCCCGTTACCCGGGGCCGGGCGCGCATGATGCTGTGGCGCTTCAACCGTGATTGGTACGATCTCTTCCCCGAGCTTGAGGGCGAAGACAAACGCGTCGCCCAGCGTGCGCGCACCGTCATCCGCGATGGCCTCACGGTCATTTCGCCGATCTTTAAGGATCAGTCGTACTTGCTGGGCGAGGAGTTCACGCTCGCGGACTGTGCGCTGGCCCCGCTTCTCTGGCGGTTGCCCCATTACGACATCGAGCTGCCACGCCAAGCGAAGCCCATCCTCGATTATGCCGAAAAACTGTTCGCCCGCAAGCCGTTTCGGTTGAGCCTTACGGATGCCGAAAGAGATATGCGGCGCTGATGGCAGCCCTTAGAACGCACCTCGTAGGGGCGGTCTATCAGTGGGCCGTTGAGGGCGGTTTCAGCCCCTTTATCCTGGTCGACGCCACCAAGCCTGGCGTCCAAGTCCCCCCGGGCCGCGTGGAAGACGGACGCATCACGTTGAATGTCGATCCCCGCGCGGTCCGCAACTTTTCGATTCAGGACGAGGTGCTGAGTTTTCAGGCGCGATTCGGCGGCCAGCCCTTCCTGGTGGCCCTGCCGATCTTGGCGGTGCTTGCAATCTATGCGCGCGAGAACGGGCGGGGATTATCGTTCGAGGGCGAGGATGAGCCGGAGCCGCCCGCGCCCGTGACTACGCCCCCCTCTGACGCGGGGACGGGCCGCAAGGGGCCGGCCCTGCGCCGAGTGAAATAGCAGCCAGCCCCCAAGGATCCCTTTGGGAAGATGGCAAGTCCGCCCAGCGGAGCGGCGGCAGAGTGCCCGGGATTGGGCGCGGATGCTGCCGGGGCCCGCTTCGGTTTCCCGGCCTGAATCGACACAAGCGCAGCCGACCGGCCTCGTCAATTCGCCTATTCCTAAGTAATCGACCGATCATCGCCCAAAACCAGCACACCTCATCCGCCTATCCGTAGCCCCTCGGCGGATGTCCGAAAACGGTTCTCGCCCTTCGTTCTTTACGCCAGTATGCGCGCCATCACGAGTTTCCCTGATCAAGCCTCCTCAAGCCGGGGCGGCTTGTGGCCGGGCTCTTCCGTGGGGAGGTTTGCGGTTCTATGGCGCGCTATCCGTTCAGATCGTCAAATTCGATGGCAAAGGCCGTTTCGTGGCCGGCCTTGGTCTTGGCCGCCTTTTGCTGGGCCAGCACAGGCGCTGCGGCCCTCGCGGGCATGGCGGGGACATCTATCGCGACGGTTCCCATCACCGGCAGCACCATCCCCATGGGGCTTGCCCTGAACACCCCAGGCGCCGGCACCGGTCAGACCTACTATGTCTCGACCACGGGCTCCGACAGCAATAATGGCTTGAGCCCCCAGACGCCGTTTCTGACGATCCAGCACGCCATCGAGACCGTGGGTCCGGGCGGCACGATCGAGATCATGGGCGGGACCTATACGGGCGGCATCACCATCGACCATCCGGGGACCGCCACGGGCTGGATCACCATGGAGCCCTATCAGAACCAGCAGGTCACGATCGACGGCAGCAATACCATGAACGACGTGTTCTTCTACAACGGCACGGGCGCGCCCACCTATTGGGAGGTGAAGGGGCTCAACATCACCAACGCCCAGCAGTATACGGTGCAGATCTCGGTGCCGGACGTGAAGCTCGTGGATAACGACATCTCGGGCGCGCATAACGACCTCGTGAAGCTCGTGCAGGCCGCCCATAACGTGGTCGTCTGGGGCAACAAGGTCCACAACAACAACGCCGCCCCCGGCACCAACGCCCAGGGCATCGACATGGTGGGCTCGCAAAACGTGCTCGTGGCCCATAACACCGTCTACAACGTCGCCTCCATAGGCATGTACTGCAAGGGCAACGCCGGCAACATCACCTTCGAGGACAACACCCTAAACAACATCTATAGCCGCGGCATCATGCTGGGCGAGTCGACGGGCGTGCAGTACCTGCTCCCGGGCAAGACCTACGAGTCCTACAACAGCATCGTGAAGAACAACGTCATCACCAATGACCAGAGCGCGTGTCTCGCCGAGTCGTCTTCGTATAACGCCGAGATCTACAACAATTCGTGCTATAACACGGCGATCGACCGCCATGCGGCCATCTATGTTGCTAATGAATCCGAGGTCGGCCAGGGTGGCACGAATGTAAGCATCCGTAACAACCTGATCGCCGACTTCTCGACGCGCCCCATGGTCGCGATCGGGCCCGGCGCCATGACCGACCCGAGCACCCTGCACATCGATCACAACCTCTATTGGGACCCGGCAGGGGTCACCTTCCAGTGGGACGGTCGGGGTATCTACGGCATGGGTCTCGCGCAGTGGCAACAGCAGGTCGGGCTCGATCTGGCGTCGGTCGCCGCGAATCCCCGCATCGCCGATACGACGACGCTTACGCTGAAGGCGCGAAGCCCCGCTATCGACGCAGGCGCCCGATTGGCCTCCGTCCGGCATGACTTCAACGGCGCCCGGCGGCCGCAGACCGGCCATTACGATATCGGCGCCTATCAGAATCCCGGATAGGGGGGACTTGTGCGCGCCACCCCGTCCCACGGGCGCGCTCAAGGCGTGGCCCCCCATCTTTTGCCTGCCGATCCCATCCTCCTTATACTGAGGCGCCATGATCGGGTCCCCAATTTCTCTTCGAGGTGTGATATGCGTGCGCGTTACGGAATCTTTGTGGCAGGCCTCATGACCGTCGCGGCGCTCACGGGCTGCGCGCGCAAGCCACAACCGGGGATCCTCGCGGTCGGTAAGACCTATACGGCGGCGGTATCGATGGCGATGATGACGTTCAAGGTGGTGGCGCGCCGGGGGCATGGTTGGTATGTCGTCCAGCTCCTGGGTCACAATCTGGAGCCCTTCACGGGAGCGAAGCCCGCCCTGATCAATGCCCGGCAGATGTCGGTATTGCAGGGCAAGGGCGCCGGCTAAGAGCGCGCCTTGCGGCCGTTTCGCAGGACTCTCGAGAGGGGGCGTGGACGGTCGCGGCCTCGCTTCATTTGGGACCGACGACCCGCGCCAGCGTCTTTTCCAGCTGGTCCCGATCCGCGGCACGCTTGGCGCCGGTGCGCCGGGCCAGGTTGTGTAGCTTGCGCTGCACTGCTGGCAAAACGGCGGCCTGCGTAAGCCCGATCAGAGCGAAGTCCGGCCGCTCGTCCTCGACAGATCGCAGGAACGCGCACGACGGCTCATCCAGCCAGCCGGCCACACGCGCTAGTAAAAGCTCGCGGATGTCCAATAAGGCTTCGAGTTCGATAGGCTCAGCCGTCATACCCTGGAAGTGCGCCCGGAAGGTCGCCGCAAAGTCCGCAGGCATGCGAGGCGCCAACATCTCCCAGGCCGGTTTGGGGCTCGCAGTCAGGTAGACGAGGAAAGTCCGCCAGAGCATCTGGCCTGCCCTTTCGTCCTTCAGTAACAGGCCGACATCGAAGAGATCGCGCGGATGCTGCCGCGAGAGCGCTGCGGCGAGCTTACCGGCATAGAGATCGGCGAAATCCAGCATTTGCACCGAGGCGAAACCAAACGTCTCCAGCACCCCAGGGCGCACCACCATGTTGCGTACTGGGTGCACCGCGCCGCGCATGACCGGCGTCGCCTCGATCTGCGCGCGCGCCCGGCCGCGACTTGCGACCAGCCGCGACTTGCGACCAGCCGCGACTTGCGACCAGCCGCGACTTGCGACCAGCCGCGACTTGCGACCAGCCGCGTGGCGTCTGCGCCTCCTCCAGCCGACAACTGCACCTGCAGCTGCAAGGGCCGAGCGCGCAGAGTATCGGCCAAGCGTCCGAGTGCTTCGGCGATCAGCTTCGCGTCTTCCGCATAGTCATGCACAGGCAGCCAAACCAAATCGATGTCCACCGATAATCGCGGCAGGTCGTGCTCGAAAAGATTGATGGCCGTGCCACCTTTGAGTGCAAACTCTGGTTCCTGCGCCAGCGTTGGGAGGATCTCGACCAACAGGCGTACGCGGTCGACGTAACGCCTATTCTGGTGGTCACCCCAGGTGCTCATCAAGGTCTCCGGGCAAGGTGATCTGGTACGTCGGATGCAGGCGCCCGCCAGGCACGAGCGCGCGCTTCCCTCGACCCAGGTTGACACCATCCAGCGACACACGCGACAGCCATGCATGCCGATGACGCTCGGCCAGCGCAAGGAAAAGCCTCTTGGCCTTGATGCTGTTGCAATGGCGGAGCAGGAGGCTCACCCGCTGGGGCCGTAGCGTGGTCATGGCCTGCATCAGCGCGTCAGTCTCGTAGATCAAGGCCCCGTCCGAGACGTCACCACATAGCTCCAGCATGGCCCGCTCCGGTGTGGAACAAACCAAGGCATCGGCGCCGGGGGCAGACTGGTGCCATGCTAGACCCTGTTCCGACAGTGTCTTCTCAGGCGCCTCTCTAGCGAACGAGATGCGCGGCAGATCAAACGGCCCCTTGCCCAGATAATCGAAGCGCTGCTTTAATCCGAGCCTGTCGAGCCAACCCGGCGGCCGCTGTGGTCCAAACATGGTGATCGTCCCCGGATCACCCAGGCGCAGGTAATGTTCGTGCCCGTGCAGGCTGAGCGCAAAGCGGCTTCCGACGTGCAGCGGCGTGTCCTCCCCGACCTGCAGGCTGCGAACGACGCCCTCCCACTGCAGGTGCCCACCCCTGCGCAGATAAACGCCGCGCGCCGGCGATACCAACCAGCCACTGCTCACATAGCGGGCGACGAGGCTATTGGAATAGCCGTGACCCCGCAGCCAGCGGCTTGATACCAGACGCGTATCGCTCAGTTCGGCTAAGAGAAGGTTTAGCTTTCCTGAATTTTGATCACTCATGGCGCCCAAAATACAGCCTCTGTACAGGTTTGCCAAGCCGATGCGGTTCGGTAATTCAGGAAAACGATCACTCACAGTGCTCATATGCGGGAAACTATAAACCGGCTGCCCTTCGTGGCGTTCGCTGCCAGGAAGCCACGGCTTCCTCCTGATTCTCGCAAGGAAGCGCTTGCAGCCGGCACAATGACATTGTCGAGCATTCACTCTGGCGCGTCAGGGAACGATTTAACCGCTTTAGCGGGTTGAGAGTGTCACGCTGTTTGCCAGGTTTGAGCGGGTCTCGCGGAATGGCCGTGCCACTGCATGTCTTGCGAGGAATATAATCGGGCAGGGTTCCGTGCTGGCATGGGCCGCTCCCGGCCGGGTACCACCCGCGCGCTCAATGCGCGGGTGGCGTGCCAGACATCCGGTGGCAGGTGTTCGCGGTCTTGCGCGAATCCCGCTTATAGGCGCCAGCCGAGGTTGGCGCCGTAGGACGTGGAGCCGGCCATGCGGTCGACCTCAAGGTCCAGGTTCATGAGCCCGAGGTTGATGTCGGCACCCACGTACTCCTTCGTGTCATAGACATTCACCGCGGACAGATTGCCTGTATGCGGGATACCGGCAGTGCGTACGCGGCCGACGCCGATATAGGGGGTGATGAACACGAAGCCTTTGGAGAGGCAGAGCTCGACCGAGCGCGTGTTCAGCCCCATTTCGCTCACCCCCGTCATTTTCGTGTAGGTGCCGCGCACCGTGAGCGCGGGCGCGAGCAGTCCGCCGCCGATCAAGGCGTAGCTGACATCCCCTCCGATCACGCGCACGTTGCTGCCGGGGATGCGGGTATACGTAAGCCCGACATCGAAGCCGAACGGCAGGCCCTTTTGGGCCTGGATGCTCGGCACGAAGACGTTATTGTTGCCGGATTGGGTCGCGGCCTGGTAGGCGCCCGCATGCCCGAAATGCGTATCCATGGCGGTCACACCGATGTCGAAGCCCGTAATCCCAAGCGGCGCGGCTGGCATCATATCCTTGTAGCTCACCGCGGCGCCTAGATCTTGCGTCAGGTTCTGGAACTGCGCCTGACTCAAGGCGCCGACGTTGTTGACGCTATTGGCGTAGGCGCTGGCGCATGCGAGCGACGAGGCGAGTACCGGGAGAAGCCAGCGGCGGTAAGACATAAGAACCTCCTTGCTTTGTGATGTGTTTATTCGGCGACCGGAAAAAGTTTTCCTGGATTCAGGATAGCATCTGG
Organism: Pseudomonadota bacterium; assembly: GCA_021816425.1. Lineage (GTDB taxonomy): Bacteria > Pseudomonadota > Gammaproteobacteria > Acidiferrobacterales > Acidiferrobacteraceae > Acidiferrobacter. The sequence goes on from JAKAXT010000037.1 coordinate 6,723, forward strand.
ATCGAATTGCGCCTTGATGGCCCGCATGAGCGCAAGTGTCGGGGCATCGATCGCGCGGCCGACGTAGTCGCGTTTCTCCATGCCGACCCCATGCTCGCCCGACAACGTGCCACCTAGCCGCAAGACCAGGTCGAAGACCTCGCTCAAGGCTGGTCGGGCTTGGCGTTCCTGTTCGGCGTTCTGCGAATCGTAGAGGAGATTCACGTGAATGTTGCCGTTGCCGGCATGGCCGAAGTTCACGATCGGAATGCCAAAGCGCAGGCTCAAGTCCTCGAGCCCCGCTATGAGCTCCGGTATGCGCGAGACCGGGACTACGACATCCTCGTTTAATTTATTCGGGGCGAGGGTCCGCAAGGCCGGTGACAGGGCCTTGCGGACCGCCCACAGCGCCTGCGCCTCCTCCACGGAGTTGGCGATGGTGATATCCAGCAATCCGCGCCCGCGGGCCGCCGCCGACACCGCCGCCAAGGCCTCGTCCATCGCCGCCTCCGGTCCGTCCACCTCGATGAGGAGCAGGGCGCCTGAGCGCGCCGGTAATGTTTTTTGGAATTCGGGCACCATGCGGATCGCGCCGCCATCCAGAAATTCCAGGACGTAGGGCGTCACCGGCTGCGCCATGATGCGCGAAACACCGTGAGCGGCGGAGTGCATGTCTTCGTAAACCACGCGGAGAGTGCGTCGCGCCGCGCCAAGTGGGGTCAGCTTCAGCGTCGCTTGGGTGATGATGGCGAGCGTCCCTTCCGAGCCTATCAAAAGGCGCGTGAGGTCATAGCCCACCGCGCCCTTGGTCGTGTCCACTCCCGTCCGGATCAGATCTCCGGCGCCCGTCACGGCGCGTAGCCCGAGGACGTTTTCACGCACGGTCCCGTACTTCACCGCGCGCGGGCCGGCCGCGTTCACCGCAATGTTGCCTCCAACGCTGCAGTACGCCGCGCTCGTGGGATCGGGGGGCCAGAAAAAGCCGCGCGCTGCGGCCGCGCGCTGGGCCTCTTGGTTCGTGACCCCGGGCTCTACCCGCATGAGGCGATTGTCGGCGTCGACCTCGATGATGCGCCGCATGCGCTCGAGAGAGGCTACGACGCCACCTTTCAGGGGGACGGCGGCACCAGCAGTCCCGGTACCGCGCCCGCGCGCCACGAGCGGGGTATTGTGGTGCCGGCAGGCCCTTACGATGGCCTGTACCTCGTTTTCGGTCACGGGGAAGACGACGGCCTCCGGGAGGCTGTGCTTGCGGGAGTTGTCGTAACCGTACACAAAGCAATCGCCGGGATCCGTGAGTACGCGATCCAGGCCCACGGCCTCCACCAGTGCGCGATACAGGGCTTCAAGCGCCGCTGTCACGCCGGATCCTCTCGACCAGGGCAGTCGTCGATCGATCATAGCGGAACGGGATGGATAAGACGCGCCCGCCCCGCGCCGTCACGGCCTCCGCTCCGACGATCGCACCGACCGGCCAGTCGCCACCTTTGACCAGGATGTCCGGCTTCACCGCAAGGATGAGATCAAGGGGGGTGTCCGCATCAAAGGACAGCACCAGCGATACGCTCTCGAGCGCCGCGAGTACCGCCATGCGGTCATCCAGGGCGTTGACCGGACGCTCCGGGCCCTTGTTCAGGCGCCGCACCGAAGCGTCGGTGTTGACGGCGACGATGAGCGACGCGCCGAGCGCGCGGGCCTCTTCGAGGTAGGTCGTGTGGCCACGGTGCAAGATGTCGAAGCAGCCGTTAGTAAAGACCAGGGGTCGCTTCAGTCTGTCGGCTCGTGACAGCCCTTCCGGCCCGGACGTGGCGATCTTGTCGGCGATCATGACCGGTATTGAAAAAGCTCGACGATGCTGCGGACATGGGGGATGACGCTTGCCGCGAGCGCCGCCTTGTCGCCCAGGGATTTGGGCACGATGCCGAGCAGATAGACTACGCGGTGCGCGGTGACAACTTTGATGTGTGCGGGATCGAGGCCGTCGGTCGCGAGCGCCGATTTGACGCGCAGAGTGATCCACGAGTCCGTGAGGCGCGACGCAAAAGAGCTGGGCGGCGCAAGCCGCAGCTGATCGATGATGCGGTGAACGCCGTGCAGGCTACGCACAAGGCGGAGGATGCGCGCCCGGTACTGGGCGTTGCCGGCCTCCCCGGTGAGCAACACGAGGCCGTTGACACTTGTGACGTCCACGTGGGTGTCGCGGCGGAGGTTTTTGCGCGCGGAGATCAGGGCCTCCGCTCGAAATTTTATGAGGGTGTCGTCGACCACGGCGGCCGCGCTGCGATGGCCATTCACGATACTGGCCCCGGTCGCGGCGCCCCCCACCACGAGCGGTGTACAAGCGGCCAAGGCGAGCCCCAGAGCAGCCGCGGCCAGCAAGCGCGTGAACGCCGGGGCGTATCTCGGTCTCATTTCAGTCGTGCCCAAGAAGCTGATAGTCGATCAGGTCGCAAAGGCAGTGTATGGCCATGAGGTGGACCTCCTGAATCCGGGCCGTGGAGGGACCGGCCACGCAGATGTTGACGTCCTCTTCGGTGAGCACGGAGGCAAGGTCCCCGCCGTCGCGTCCGTTTAAGACCACGCAGATCATGTTGCGTTCATGGGCGGCCTGGACCGCGCGTATCACGTTCGCGGAGTTGCCCGAGGTCGATATCGCAAGCAGCACATCGCCTGTATGCCCGAGGGCCCGTACCTGCCGGGCGAAGATTTCCTCGAAATGGTGGTCGTTCGCGATCGATGTCACGGTCGATGCGTCCGTTGTCAGGGCCACGGCCGGGAGACCGGGCCTTTCCGCCTCGAAGCGGTTCAGGAGTTCGGAGGAAAAGTGCTGTGCGTCGGCCGCTGATCCACCGTTGCCGCAAGACAGTATCTTCCGGTCATTCAGCAGCGCGTGGATCATGACCTGCGCGCCACGCGCGATCAGGGGCGCAAGTGCGTCCCGGCACTCCTGTTTCGTTTGGATGGCTTCGTCGAAGTGATGGAGCACCCGCGATACGAGTGCGTCCTCGGTTTCCTTTTCAGACATTGGATAACGCCCTCTTAGAGCGAGAATATAGACAGCATGGCCTCTGGGGTCACTGACCTGGGGTTTTGCGAGGAGCCTCTTTTTGTTTCGAAAACAGTCCCCGATAGGGCAGGAAGGTGTCCAACAGCTGCGGGAGGCCTCGCTGAAACTGTGCCCACACGAGGGTCCGTCTAATGACATCGTCGCGTCGCACGCTTAAACCTCCGGTGAGACCGTTGTAGCGTCCGCCGCCACCTAGACTCAATTGATCTATCCGTCCGACCAATCCCTCGGCATCGGCGCCGAAGGCATAAAGCCTTGCAAGCGGCGTTTCATCATAGTGGTGGGCGTGCGGCAAGGTCTTGCGCAGGCGCCCCATGCGTCCGTTGGCTACCAGCATCCAGGGCATGTCGCCGAACATGATCCCATCCATGTCGCGGTCGTATACGGGATCTGGCCGTCCGGTGAACACGGACGACGTGGAGTAGACGGGTAATGTATCGGCATGGTCGTAGTCAAGTTGCGGTTTTATGAGGCGCGCGTCTGCGGCGTCGGCGACAAGGAATACGAAGCCCACGTCTTGGCGCCTGCGCGCCGTGAAGGCAAGCGGCATGTGCAGGATACCCTGAAGGCGCGCCGCCCGGGCCCGGCTTTGGGTGATATTGAGCAAATCCTCCACGGGGTGCACGTAGGTCGTAGCGCCCGGTGTGTACGAGGTTTGCGAGACCACAAGACCGCCCAGATGGCGCCACCGGCGGGCGAACGCGCGGCGCATGCGATGCCCGAAGCGCGAGTCGGGGTAGAGGATCGCAGCGCGCGTATGCCCGTCAAGGTAGGCCCGATCGGCCGCCTGCCGGGCCTCGAGCGTACGGGCCAGGCTGAATTGATAGACGGGGACGTGCGCGTCATCGTGTTCGGGGCCATTCTTCGCGAGGCCGAGTAGCAAGGTCGGGACCGTAATCGATGCCTTCTCGGCCACGTTCGCGACCGCGTCGGCGCCAAGCGGTCCTACGATGAATTGCGCGCCGCGCTCTACGGCCCGCTTGTAATCACGAGCAGCCGCGCTCGGGTCGTTCCCGATATCGTAGACGTAGATGGCGGGGTGCCCGGGAAGCGGATGGGCGCGCGCCATGTCGACGAATCCGCGCTCGACCGCCTTGGCGGCTTTGGCGAATGGCGACGTGAGTGGCAGCAGCAGCGCTATGGCGCGCGGAGCGGCGCGCGGGCGCCCTTTGGCCCCAAGTATGGTAGTCAGAAACGTCGATGTCGGGACGAACTTTGGGTAACGCTTCTGCCATTGACTCACGGCGGTCGCCAAGCGCTGCGAACGTGGCGGGTAGCGGCGCGCGATCCTCTCGAGCTGGGCCCAGGCGCCGACCGCGCCCGTCGGATGCCGATGGTACAGGCGACGGAGGGTGGCGCGCGGCAAGGCGGCGAGGTCATGCCAAAGGGCGGTCTCGTTGTTGGTGAGGCGCCTGTGGGAGACGAGTAGACGCTCGCGGTCGATCATGTCGTGCGCGGCGCGCGTCGGGTGCCCGAGACTCAAGGATGCCTGCGCCTCCACGCGATCGATCTCGGCGAGCAGACGTGGAGGGAGGCCGGGGTAGGCGTGCGCCTTGCGCGCCTCCCGATAGGCCCGGCGCGCGTCCCCGAGCGCCGCCGCGATCTCTCCTTCGAGGACGTCTTTGCGCGCGGCGAGGCGCGCGGGCAGGGGCGGCTTTACCCCGCCTAGCTCGTGATGGGCCTCGCGCAGGGCGCCGGCGCGTACCAAGGCCTCGGCCCCCCTCAGGGCGTAACGCGCTCGAGTCGCGCCGGTAGTGCCCCGGGCCAGATGTTGGTAGGCTTGAGAGCCCTTGATGTAATGACCATGCCGGACCGCGCGCGCCGCTGAGGCGGCCGTGGCCGGTCGGGCGCCCGAATGCAGGGTGGGCACACAGCCTGCGAGGCCGAGGCCCATGAGACTGAATGCAAGGAAAACATCGGAGGCGCGTCGCGGCGAGGAACGATTCATGGGCAAAGTATCCGAAACGGCGCGTGAAATGTCTATCTCTAGTCGGCGCCGGTCATGACCCCGGGGCTGTATGTCGTCGCCACACCGCTTGGTAACCTCCAGGATCTGTCGCCGCGCGCCCTCGAGACTCTGCGATCCGTGGCCCTGATTGCGGCCGAGGACACGCGACATTCGCAGACCCTGTGCCGCCAATGGGATATCCGCACCCCCCTCGTCTCGCTGCACGATCACAATGAGCGTGATCGGCTGGAGGGGCTTGTGGAGCGGTTGCGTGGCGGGGGGGCGGTGGCACTCATAAGCGACGCCGGGACGCCTCTCATCAGCGACCCTGGGTACCTGCTGGTGCGCGCCGCGCGCGGTGCAGCCGTGCCCGTGTACGCCGTGGCGGGCCCAAGCGCCGTTGTAGCGGCGCTTTCTGTGGCCGGCATCCCTTGCGATCGCTTCGTCTTCGAGGGGTTTCCGCCCGCCCAGGGGGCGGCCCGTCGCGCCTATTTCGAGACATTGGCAGCAGAGCCCAGGACGCTCGTGTTTTATGAATCCCCGCACCGGTTGGCGGCGAGTCTCGCCGATCTGAGCGATATCTTCGGCCCGGAGCGCGAGGGGGCCTTGCTGCGCGAGCTCACGAAGCGTTTCGAGGAAGGCGTGCTTGGTACGCTCGGGGATTTGGCGGGGCGGGTGCGCGAGGCTGCGCCGAAGGGGGAGTGCGTCCTGGTCGTGCGCGGCGCACCGACCGTAGCCGATGAAGGCGAGGGGGAGCGAGTCCTTACGATCCTACTTAATCAGTTGCCCGTGCGTCAGGCGGTGGATCTGACGGTCGAGATCACGGGCGCCGCCAGAAAGCCTCTCTATGCCCGAGCACTCGTTGTGAAGGGACGGTAAAGGCCCCCTTTGCTGGCCCCTATCCCTTTATGGAGCTGTTTGCTTGGCGCGCCCCTGTTTTATGATGCCGGGACACCCAGGGCTGTTGGGTGCGCCGGTCTTCTCGGGGTGTCTCCCGCCGGACGCCGGCGTGGGGTCGAACGCGCCATCTTTCATCCGCTCTGGCATGTGTGTGAATATTAGTATTTAATTGATATTTGTCAGGCGTTCCCTTGAGGTAGGTGGACGGGCATGCCAGTATCTCGACCATAAAATTATGACCGGGTTCGGGAGGCAACTCCCTGGCGCCACGGTTATATTTCAAGTCCTAAGCGATCGCAGTGGGGAGGTTTTCAAAGACTATGAAAGCAGGACGTATGAGCTTAGCTGTGGGCTTTGGGCTGGTGGTTGCGCTCGGCGCGACGGTTGGGACGCGGGCAGGCGCGGCGACCCACCCGGCAAAACCCAAGGTCGCCAAGGCCGCCAAGGCCAAGGCCCCGATCCTGACCGGGCGGCGGCCGCCGCTCGTGGCCCCTGGGATGAAGATGCCCGCAGTGGTGGCCAGCACCTGCTCGGCCTGTCACGGGATGACCGGCATCTCGCCCTTGGGCGAGTTCCCGAACCTGGCCGGCCAGGGCAAGCCCTATCTCGTGAAGCAGATCGAGGACTTCCGTAACCATACCCGCGCCGATCCCCTGGCGCAGTCCATCATGTGGGGCATGGCCGCCTCCATCCCCCGGAACAAGATCCGCGCCATCGCGCTCTATTACGCAAGCCAGAAGGGCGCGCCCGGGCAGCCGGCCCCCGCGAAGCTCGTCGCCGCCGGCCGCACGCTCTACTTCGGAGGCGAGATCGCCAAGCAGTTGCCGGCCTGCATGGCCTGTCACGGCGCGAGCGGCCGCGGCCTGCTGCCGTGGTTCCCCAGGCTCGCCGGCCAGCACCAGGCCTATATCATCGCCCAGCTCCAGGCCTTCAAGGCCAAGACCCGGGCCAATGACCCGCACGCCATCATGCGCACCATTGCGGCGAAGCTCACCACCGCGCAGATGACGGCGCTCGCCGCCTTCGTCCACACCCTGTAGGAAAGGAGGCCCGATGGCGCATCCCCAACCAAGCGCGGCGTGCCTGCAAGGCCGCGCCGTGCTCGTCACCGGCGCCGGCAGCGGACTGGGCCGCGCCGCGGCGCTCGCGCTGGCAGGCCATGGCGCCGAGGTGGTGCTGCTCGACCACAACGTCGCGGCGCTGGAGGCGGTCTACGACGCGATCGTGGCCCAGGGCGGCCCCACTCCCGCCGCCCACCCCCTGGACCTCGCCACCGCCACTGCCGCCGACTACACCGCCTTGAGCACCGCCCTGCGCGCCGAGATCGGCCACCTGGATGGGGTCCTGCACAACGCCGCGGTCCTGGAGCTCCTCACGCCGCTCGCCTTCCATCCCCTCGAGGTCTGGGAGCGGACCCTGCAGGTCAACCTCACCGCCCCCTTCCTGCTGACCCAGGCCTGTCTGCCGCTTTTGACCGAGGCCCCCGATGGGGTCCTGGTGTTCACGAGCGACGCCTGTGCCGCGCACCCCAAGGGCTACTGGGGGGCCTATGGCGTCGCCAAGGCCGGCGCCGACAACCTCGCCCTCATGTGGGCGCAGGAGTTGAGCAACACCAACATCCGCGTCCACATCCTCGATCCGGGCCCGGCCCGCACCGAGATGCGGCTGCGCACCCACCCAGGCGCGCCATCCGCCTCCTGGCCGCCCCCTGAGGCCCTGATGCCCGCCTATGTCTGTCTCATGGGCCCCGGCGGCCGCGACTATCGGGGCCTGCGCGTGGAGGCGCGGGAGTGGATGGAGGACGCCGGTCATGGACGAGACGCGGTGGTCGAGTGGGACCGGCGGGAGAATTCCAAGGGGGCTTGAGGCGCACCCCGAGACGGCCAAACGAACGATAATGAAAGTCGAGGTGATGGCATGACGAAGACGAACGAAGGCCCGCAGGGGTTGCGGGACGGCGCCAACCAGGGGAGGCGGCGATTCCTGATCGCAACGACCTCCGTCGTGGGGGTTGGGATCGTGGGAGCGGTGGCGGTGCCTCTCGTGGAAAGCCTTGAGCCGACCGCCGCCGAGACGGCGGCCGCCTCGGCGACCTTCAATTTGGCGCCGGTGGAGCCGGGCATGCAGGTGACCATCCCCTGGCAGAAGAAGCCCGTGATCATCGTGAACCGCACCCCCGAGATGTTGGCGACCCTAACTGAGGTCGAGAAGAAGGGTGTCCTGAAGGACCCGAACTGCACGGTCCCCCAGCAGCCGCCCTACTGCAAGAACATGTATCGGGCCCGCAAGCCCGAGTGGCTCGTGATGGTGCGGATCTGCACACACCTCTGCTGCATCCCGCATTACCGCCCGAAGAAGGCCTCGGTGGGTCCGTCATGGCTCGGGGGCTTCCACTGCCCCTGCCATGGATCCATGTACGACCTGTCCGGCCGCGTCATCAAGGGGTCCCCGGCCCCCCACAATATGGCGGTCCCCGAGTATCACTTCTCGCCGGACGGCAAGTCGGTGACCATCACCAAGATGTATCCGAAGGCGCATCTATGTTAGGGGCGGCGACGATGGCGATTTCGAGGAGAGGCATATGAGCAAGGTAATCGATTGGTTCAACGCGCGCTTCCCGGCGCGCGAGATGATGCGCGAGCACATGACGGAGTATTACGCCCCGAAGAACTTCAACATCCTGTACTACACGGGCTCGCTTCTGTTGCTCATGATCGCTTTGCAACTCCTGTCGGGCTTCTTCCTCATGGCCCACTATGTGCCCACGAGCCAGGATGCCTATAACTCCGTGCAGGGCATCATGTATGACACGAAGTGGGGCTGGTTGGTCCGCTACATGCATGTCGACGGGGTGTCGCTGATCTTCATCCTGCTCTATCTGCACATGGGCCGCGGCCTTCTCTACGGCTCCTACCGCAACCCCCGCGAGCTCTTGTGGGTCATAGGCTATCTCATCTATGTCCTCATGATGGGCGAGGCCTTCTTCGGCTACATCCTGCCGTTTGGCAACCTGTCCTACTGGGCGGGGCAGGTGATCACCTCCATCATCCACGCGGTGCCGATCATAGGCCCGGGCCTCACCACGCTCGCGCGCGGCGGTCCCGGGGTCGGGACCGCGACCCTCGAGCGCTTCCTCGCGCTGCACACGGTGCTCTGGTTCCTGATTCTGGCGGCCTGCATCGGGCTCCATATCCTGGCGCTGCACAAGGTGGGCTCGAACAACCCCGACGGCATCGAGATCAAGGACCGCAAGGGCGCCGATGGCACGCCCCTGGACGGCATCCCCTTCCACCCGTACTACACGGTGAAGGATATCTTCGGCGTGGGCGTGTTCCTCACCCTCTTCGCGGCCATCATCTTCTACGCGCCGACCATGCACGGGGTGTTCCTGGAGCGCACCACCTTCTTCCGGGCCAACCCCATGGTGAGCCTGCCGGACGTGACCCCGCCTTGGTACCTCGCGCCCTACTACGCCATGCTGCGCGCGGTGCCGAACAAGTACGAGGGTATCGTCCTCATGGCCCTGGCCGTGGTCCTGCCGTTCTTCATGCCGTGGCTCGACCGCTGTAAGGTGCGCTCGAGCCGCTATCGGCCGGTCTACCGCTTCATGATCCTGCTCATGGCGGTGACCTTCTTCACGCTCGCCTATGTGGGTGAGCAGCCACCTTTGCCCAAGTACTTCCTGATCGAGCGCCTGGGGGCAGCCATCTATATCGGCTTCTACCTGCTGCTGCCTATCATCAGTCGTTTCGAACCGACCCGGCCGGTGCCGGAAAGGGTGCGCTCATGAGAAAGACCTTGCCACGGGCCGCCCTGGGCCCCCTGTTCGCGCTGGCCACGGCCGCCCATGCCGCCGTCATGAAGCCCCCGGTGGCGCCGCCTTCGGTGCCGTTCACCAAGGCCACCGTCATCGCCGGCGCCCAGTTCTTCGCCGACCATTGCAGCGCCTGCCATGCGGTGAGCAACCTGCGCTACAAGCGCATGGGGGCGGATCTCGGCCTCACCAAGGCCATGATCAAGAAGAGCTTCATGAAGCCCGGCGGGGCCAACTACCTAAAGGGCATGCGCCCGGCCATGACCCAGGCGCAGGCCAAGAAGTGGCTCGGACTTCCCCCGCCCAACCTGAGCCACATGGCGCGCGCCCTGGGGCCGCGCTTCCTCTACACCTACCTCACGTCCTTCTACTGGGACCCCAAGCGCCCCTCGGGCTGGAACAACCACGTGTTCCCGAACGTGGCCATGCCCTATATCCTGGCCCCCTGGGGCGGGATCTACACGAAGAACGGCAAGCTCCTCGTGCCCGGTCGTGAGTCCCCCGCGGTCTTCGACCGCCACGTGGCCGACGTGGTCGCCTTCCTGCGCTACGCAAGCGATCCCTCGGTCTTCGAGCGGCGCGCCATCGGTCGTTACGTGATCGGCGCCTTCGTCCTCCTCTCGATCCTGGCCTACCTCCTGAAGAAGGATTATTGGCGGGACGTCCACGACAAGGAGGCTGACAGCCACTCGCAGAAGAGTGCGACCATCAAGCCGGCGCGGAAGGGTTAAGCACCGAGGCGCGACGACGTTGCTCGTCGCGCCTCACACCCCTTCGAATTGCTGGCGTCTTAGCAGAGCATTTATATCCTCGAAAACTCCAAGGACCGCCGGCCGTAGGTCGCGATACCAGAATTCTTGCGCGGCCTCGGGCGCCGTGTTTGTGCCGCGAACCAGGGCGGCATGAAGGTCTTTCCACCCCCGAAGTTCGCCATAGAGGCTTGCGCGAGTCCGCATCCATTGGCCTAGCCGCCCGATCCCGCTTGGCAGGCTGCCCCCGGCCCCCCAATCCCGTTCCAAAAAGGCGTAGCCCGCGAGCACCAGATCGCGGGGTGGGAAGACCGCAACATGGGATGATGGCCACGAGCGATCATGGGCCAGCCAGTTGAAGAATTCCTTCTCGTAAAGCGGTTTTGCCAGAAGAAAGCCCTGAATGTGTTCGCCACCCATGTGCCGCCACAGCGTAAGATCCTCTGCTGTTTCTATGCCCTCGGCGATCAATCGGCGGCCAGACAGGTTTCCAAGCAGCAGGGCGGCGCCACCTACCGCAAAGGAGTTGGGGTCGCGCCGAAAGAGTCGAATGAATCGCTCATCCAGCTTAAGCTCGTCCACAGGTAAGCGCGCCGCTTCGTTCAGAGAGGAATAACCGCTCCCAAAGTCGTCGAGAGCGACGGAGAAACCAAGCCCCTTCAGCTCGGCCACGATGCGCGCAGCCCTGTCACCATCGCTCAAGGCGACGGCTTCCGTAATCTCGACGCAGAGCCCGTGCGCGGTGGAGCCTTGAAGGCTCTCTCTTACCTCGTCCAGAAAACCCGGGTAGAGGAAATGGTTGGCCCCGATATTGAAAGCCACGCGCAGGTCGTGGTCCATCGACCGCAGGCGAGCCTGCAGGGCGATTGCCGCGGCTAGCGCGCGACGCCCGAGGGCCCGGATCAGACGAGGGTCTTTCTCAACATCCGACATAAAACGATCTGCCGACATCATCTCGTCGCCATTGCGCCACCGCGCCAGAAGCTCGACGCCTTCGACCCGGCCCGTGACGCACTGCGCTTGGGGCTGCATTGCAAACACGACCTGACCATTTGCGAGCGCTTCTGGAAACCGCTGGTGGATCGTCAGGCGACGCGAAAGCCGTTCGGCTATGGCGCCTTCAAATATCCGATGGGTGTTGCGGCCGGCGGCCTTGGCCGCATAAAGGGCCTCATCGGCATTCACGAGCAGAGTCGCGTAGTTGGTCGCGTCTTGGGCCTTAAAGAGGGCCCACCCGAGACTTGCCGTGACACGCTTCTCGGGGTCGGCGAGCGCTATGGCCGACAGCAGCCGTGTCGATAGCGCCTCCAGCGTCTCGCCGTTGTCGACGCTCACAACCAGGCCGAATTCGTCACCCCCGAGGCGCGCCACACCCTCGTCCCCCCGCACGACCTCGCGCAGCTGCCGCGCAACCGCCTTTAGAAGGGAATCGCCCGCGGTGTGCCCTTGCAAGTCATTCCATTCCTTGAACCCGTCCAGGTCCATGACGCCAAGCGCCAGTGTCAGGCCCGAGCGCGTGGCGCGCGCCATGGCCGACACTGTGGACCGCTCGAAGTACGCACGATTGGGGAGCATCGTCAAGGAGTCGTAGAGCGATAGGCGCATAAGTTCCTGTCGACGGTCGTAGTCGCTGACGGCAAAACTTATGTCGTTGCCGAACGCTTCCATAAGCCGCGTAAGGTCTTCGTCGAAGAATGCGCGTTCGCCTGCGATGATGCCAAGCACACCCGTAACACCATCCTTGTGCGTCCAGGGGACGGTGAGCGCGGATACGAGACCCAACTGCTCGGCCTTTTGCCGCAGCACGTCACTTGCGAGCCATTGATCGCGTCTTTCAAACAGTTGGGGGCTTTTTGCGCCTATGGTGCGCCCGTGAAGGATGCCAAGCGGGTCCGAGCGTGGGTCGACGCCGATAGGTCCGACGGGCAGGAAATCGCGACCCTCCCCCGCGCTTGCTACGATCTCCACCCCGCTGGCCTGGGCGATGGATATGAAGGTAAGAGGGACGCCCGTGCACTCGGCAAGAATATGGCAAATATTGCGAAACATTCGGCGCGCCTCGGCAGCCCGTGTGATCGCTTGGCTCGCCCGGGCCAGCGCCTCATAAAAGGCACGATATCGGTCGCTTTGGCGTCGGGTGCGATAGGTGCTCAAGGCGAGCCTCACGCTTGCGACAAGATGTTCCAGAAGGGCGCGTAGGGCAGGCGTGAAGTACCCCCTGTCTCGCGCCAGGACGGTAAGCACAGCGCTCGGCTGCTGAAGCCCGTCCTCGAGGATTGGATAGGCGAGGACTGCGCGTGCGCCTTTTAGGGCGCTTTGATCTGCGCCCAGGGTGGCGACCAAGGTCGGCTCTTGGGTGGGGTCCACGGGGCCACACGTCGCCCCCGTGCGGAATGCCTCGGCGGTCGGTGTTTGGCCAAAGGGGTAGCAGGCAGGGTCTTGGGATGGCGTAATACGCAGCAAGGCTTCCCGGGCGACGGGGTTTTGCGCCGCCGCCGCGCGCACGCGCAGCCAGGGACTCGCCCCCTCCGGCGCTGCGACGAACGCGCCCATTATGTCTGTCTGCTCGGTCAGTATCCGTACGAGCAAGGACTGGGCCTCATCGGGTGTCGGTTGCCGTAACAATTCAAGCTGCATGACGCGCACCGCTTCCTGGTAGCGCTCCAGTCTCTCGACTTCACGTCTCTCGCGCATCTGATTGACCGCCGTCGCCAAATGGATGGCAAGCTCGCGCACCATTCCGCGCCATATGGCGGGTTCCGCCCGGCGCGACGGGCAGGCCATGACGATGCCGCCGCTCTGACCAAGAGCGAGGGCTGCGCAGGCAGGGGAGGCAGCCGGCGCCACGTTCAGCCAATCCTCGCCCGCGGCATTATCAAAGGCAATGGAGAGGAGCTTTTCGACGTCAGGGCCGGTCGCCTGACCTGCAGTGGCGTGTTGGTCGGGCAAGCCCACGAAAACAAATGACGCATCGAGATTGTCCTGAATCACCTCTG
>JAKAXT010000134.1 GCA_021816425.1 Pseudomonadota bacterium
CCTGTCCTCGCGCAAGTGCAGGGTGATGACGTCGGCCCCCGCCTGTTCGGCGATGAGCGCCCCCTGCACGGGGTCGGGATAGCGGGTCTTGCGCGCGGCGCGCAAGGTGGCCACATGATCGATGTTGACGCCAAGCTTCATGACGGGGCCTGCATGCTGCGAAATAGGCTACGGGTATAAAGCGGCTTGCCGCCGAGCAGCGGCGCGAGCGCCGCGCGCAAAAGCATCTTGGCTTCGCGCAATTGTTCGGGATCCGTGAACGTTTCCCGGGCAAGCGCGATCAGGGTGGCGCCCCGGACCCGAAGGCCCTCGGTTTGGGCGTCGGCCGCAACCGGCCCCTCGTCTACGATGTATCGGTAGGTGGCCGGAGCATGCACAGGCTCCCCGCTGCGCGCGTCGCGCAAAAGCGCGAGCCCGTAGCCGAGTCCCGCCAACAGGCGTTTCTCGAAGACCCGCAACACACGCTCCTGGCAATGGGTGTCGGCGAGCGCGCGCAGCGCTTCGTCATACGCGATGTAGAGATCGGCATGGGCCTCGTGGCGGTGCACAAGCCGCAATACCAGCTCGTTCACGTAGAAGGCGCACCACATGGCGTTGCCCTTCAACTCGATCGCCGCCTCGGGGCTCTCGGCACGCACCAGGGTCCCGAGCTCGCCGCGCCCCGCCCAGCTCAAAAGCAGGGGCTGGAAAGGCCGCAGCTGGGCGCCCGCGAAGGCCTTGCCGGCACGGCGCACGCCGCGCGCCACGATCCCCACGCGCCCGAAGGCGTAGGTGAAGGCCTCAAGCAAAAGACTCGTCTCCCCATAGGGGTAATGATGTAGGACAAAGCCGCGCTCGCCATCGGTGTGCATGCGTCAATTGTCACCCCCGTAGCCAAGGCTCTGCAAGGCTCGCGTGTCGTCCGACCAGCCCCCGCGTACCTTGACCCAAAGCCCCAGATAGACCTTCTGGCCCAGATGGCGCTCCAGGGTCTTGCGGGCGGCCGTGCCGACCGCCTTCAGCCCCGCGCCGCCCTGTCCGACGAGGATGGCCTTCTGACCCTCCTTTTCGACATAGATCACGGCTTCGATACGAACGAGGCGCTTTTCCACACGGAAGGATTCGATATCCACCGTGGTGACGTAGGGGATCTCCTTGGCGAACCGCCGGAACACCTGCTCGCGTATGAATTCGGCGGCCACGAAGCGATCGCCGCGGTCGCTCAACTGGTCCTCCGGGTACAAGGGGTCCTGTTCCGGGAGCGTGCGGGCGATGACGCCCTCGAGGGCCTCGACATTGCTGCCATCGCGCGCCGACAGCGGAACGATCTCGGCAAAGACCCCGCGCGCGCCGAGCGATGCCATCAAGGGCAGGAGCGCCTCCTTGCGCGGCAGGCGGTCGACCTTGTTCAAAGCCAGGATCAGGGGGCGATCGCGCCTCACCTCCCTGACGAACTCGAGCGCCCGCTCGTCGTCGTCCTGCAGTCTGGGGCAGGCCGCCACCAGCACCAGACAGTCGGCCTCGGCAATGGCTGCGGCGACGGCGCCGTCCATGTGGCGCGCCAAGGCCCCCTTGCCGCCCCATACGAGCCCCGGGGTATCCAGATAGAGAAACTGCGCGTCCCCGGTGGTCTTGATGCCGAGGATCCGGTGGCGCGTCGTCTGCGGCTTGGGCGATGTGATGAGCAGCTTGTGCCCGAGCAGTCGGTTTATGAGCGTGGACTTGCCGACGTTCGGCCGCCCGAAGACCGCGATGGTGCCACTGCGATAGTTGGTCATAGGCCTCCAAGGCGCTTCAAGGCACGCCGCGCAGCCTCCTGTTCGGCGTGCCGCCGGGTGGCGCCCTCGCCCTGCGTCGGCTGCGCCAAACCCGCGACGAGACACGCCACCTTGAAGTGCTGGTCGTGATCCTGTCCGGTCACGCCCACGAGTTCGTAGCGGGGACGTTCGAGGCCGCGGGCCTGCAGGAACTCCTGCAAGGCGGTCTTCGAGTCCTTGACGCGCGCATGGACCTCGATCCCCGACAAGCGCGCGGCAAAGAGATCCAAAAGCACGGTGCGCGTGCACTCGTACCCGCCGTCCTCATACAAGGCGCCGATCACCGCCTCGAAGGCGTCGGCCAGGATGGAGTCGCGGTCGAAGCCGCCACTTTTCAGCTCTCCGCCCCCCAGTCGCAGGAAGCGGCCAAGCCCGATCTCGCGGGCGACGGCGGCCAGGGTCTCGGCGCGCACGAGCCGCACGCGCAGGCGCGTCAATTCCCCTTCGGAAAGGTCCGGGAAGCCCGCGTACAGGGCGTCGGCCATCACCAGATTCACCACCGCATCGCCCAGAAACTCGAGGCGCTCGTTATTTCTCGGGCCATGGCTCCTGTGCGTGAGCGCCTGCGTAAGCAGTTCGGGGTCGCGAAAAACGTAGTCCCAGCGGCGCAGGAGTCCGGACTCGTCGCTCAAGCTCCGGTCACCACGCGCCGGTCGACGAAGTGGATGTCCGCCGTTATGTTGTACAGGAGCGGCACCCGCGTATGGTAGCTAAAGACCATGACGCGCGCGCCCTGCGCCGTGCGTTCGAAATGCAGGTCCTTGCGCACCGCGACATGGCCTATATACCCCACAGAAAACACCCGGCGCACGGCCTGGCGCAGCTCGCTGCGCCCCATCGCCTCGGCCCCCGGCCGCTGGGCGACGCTCGCGAGCGCCTTCTCGATCTGCCAGTTGTTCATGTAGGGCGGCCAGATCTTGAACGCCAGAAAGACCCAGAATCCGACCATGATCACACACGCCAACGCGCTCCATAATGACGCTCCGCGCTCCCTTCGCCACGCCATGACTCCTCCCATAACTCCTCTTGTCCTACGGAATACTACGCCCGATACGCTTAAAATCCACGCCTCCGCCACGGGCCGTATTCCAGCTGAACCAGACGAAGAACGCGCGGCCCACCAAGTTCCTCTGCGGGACATAGCCCCAGTAGCGGCTATCGTCGCTCAGGTCGCGGTTGTCCCCCAACACGAAATACTCATGGGGGGGCACCACGAAGTGCATGGGCTTCTGGGTGATCCCGGGTATGAGAATGATGTGGTGGGTGATTTTTCCGAGCTTTTCCGTGTACCGGTAGGCCTCCAGAAACTGTCCGCTCTGCTCGGCGTACAGATAGGGGCGCTTGTGGTAATGCGGTATGAGCTTGCCGTTGATATAGAGCTCTTTGTTGATATAGGCGATGTGGTCGCCCGGAAGGCCCACGATGCGCTTGATGTAGTCGACCGAAGGGTTCTTCGGGTAGCGGAACACCACCACCTGGCCGCGCTTGGGCTCGCCCACGGACAGGATCTTCGTGTGCAGCACCGGCAGCCGCAGGCCATAGGCGAACTTGTTCACGAGAATGAAATCGCCCACATGCAGGGTCGGGATCATGGACCCCGACGGGATCCGGAACGGCTCGACCACGAACGAGCGGATCAACAAGACCACGAGAATGACAGGAAAGAAGGATCGGGCGTATTCCGCGTACAGCGGGGGCCGCGCCGTCTTGTCCTTGCGCGTGAGCGCATCCATTCCCCACAAGAGGCCGCTCAAAAGCAGCAGCCCGACGAGCCAGGAGGAAAAATCGTCGAGCGACATGTTATTTATCGACCCGCAGCACGGCCAGGAACGCCTCTTGCGGGATTTCCACAGACCCGAGTTGTTTCATACGCTTCTTTCCTTCTTTTTGACGTTCGAGAAGCTTGCGTTTACGGCTCACATCCCCGCCGTAACACTTGGCCGTGACATTCTTGCGAAGGGCCTTCACCGTCTCGCGCGCGATGACGTGCGCGCCTATGGCCGCCTGGATGGCCACGTCGAACATCTGACGCGGTATCAGCTCGCGCAGACGGTGTATGAGTTCGCGCCCCCGGTACTGGCTCTGGGCGCGATGGGCGATGATCGACAGGGCGTCCACGCGGTCACCGTTTATGAGGACGTCGACGCGCACGAGGTCGGCCGGCCGGAACTCCCGGAAATCATACTCGAACGACGCGTAGCCGCGGCTCAAGGACTTCAGGCGGTCGAAGAAGTCGACGACCACCTCGTTTAGCGGCATCTCGTAGGACAGCATCGCCTGGCGCCCGAGAAAGCGCAGGTCGCGCTGCACCCCGCGCTTTTCCACGCAGAGCTGGATCACGGGACCCAGGTATTCCTGGGGCACCAGGATATTGCACGAGATGATGGGCTCGCGGACCTCGCGCACGGTCCCCGCCTCCGGGAGCCGCGCCGGGTTGTCGATGCGCAGGCATTCCCCCTTCGCGGTCTCGACCTCGTAGACCACCGTGGGCGCCGTGGTGATGAGGTTCAGGTCGTATTCGCGCTCGAGGCGCTCCTGGACGATCTCCATGTGCAGCATGCCAAGGAAGCCGCAGCGAAACCCGAACCCCAGCGCCTCCGATGTCTCCGGCTCGAAATGCAGCGAGGCGTCGTTCAATTTCAGCTTGTCGAGGGCCTCGCGGAAATGATCGTAATCCGAGGCCTCGACCGGATAGAGTCCGGCGAAGACCCGCGGCTTGATCTCCTTGAAGCCAGGCAAAGGCACGGCCGCCGGGCGTCTCGCG
>JAKAXT010000038.1 GCA_021816425.1 Pseudomonadota bacterium
CTGCAAGGTGGGGTCCGGCACCGCGGCCCCCTTTTGCGTGACCGCGAAGGAGCCTGGGCCGACCGTCAGGGACGTCCTTACATTCTGGCTCTGGGCCAGGGTCTCCGCGTAGCGCGCCGCCGCCAGGAATTTGTCGGCGGTCGTCTGGCCATTGAACCCCGATCCGTCGATGAATCGCGGCGCAAGCAGCGCGGCCAGGATCCCGGCTACGATGAGCACGGCCACGAGTTCGAGGAGGGTATAGCCCCGCCCCCCCCGATGAGGACCCGCTGGGCGTGCCGGCCCCTCGACCGACCGCCCTCGTGCCTTGCCGAAACCCTCGAGACCGCTGAACGTCTTCATGGTGTGGCAACCAAGGGAGCGGGCCCGCCCCAACGGCGGACCCGCACCGCAGGCTTAGCAGCCGCTCGTCGTCGCGCCGACGACGGGCGCCTTGCCGGCCCCTGTGGACTGCGCGTAGCTCACCTCGCAGCCGGTGTTGGGAGTGCCCCCGGGGGCCGTATACTCGAAAAGCGCGGGGGTTGTGCTCGTGCCGGCCACGAAGGTGAAGGGAAAGGACTGCGTGGGCGTGGTCGAGGCGTCCTGCAGGGCGTTGACTATGCCGGTCGCTGCCGCATCCGGATAGGCATAGGCCGTAGTGACGCTCGTGCCGCCCGGCAGCGTGGCGGTTCCCGTGGCCGCGGTCACGCCCTGCACCTCGGCCAGGGCGTGGACCATGTCGCCCGCTTCCGCCACCGAGCCGTTCATGCCGTTCACGACCGAGATCCGGGCATCGGTGCTCAAGCCCATGAACTTCGGCAGAGCGACCGCGGCCAAGATCCCGAGGATGATGATCACAACCACCAATTCGATTAAGGTAAAGCCCGCCTGCTGCCGCTTCATATCCATCCCCCTATCCCCGGAATATAGTTATCAACGAACTCTCGTTTCGGTCTCTAAGACGGCAGCCGATGCCGTCACGTTACCTGCGACCTGCCGCTACCATTGCAGGAAATGTGCCGGAACGGTTTTGGGCGTTCGCGCGACGGGCCTGGGCCCTCGGCGCGCGGGCCCGCCGCGGACTCTAACGCAGGCGTATTCGGCCGCGCGTACACTTTGTGAGCGGCCGGCGTAAGCGGGAGACCCTCCGTCGCGGCCTCGATGCCCGGCGAGACAAGCGTTTTGTTTTATTTATCAATGATTACGAAGACGGTGAACGCGTATGCCCGATACTGATCTCGACCTGCACGTGGTCCTCTTCGAGCCGGAAATCCCGCCGAATACCGGCAATGTCATCAGGCTCTGCGCGAATGCCGGGGCGCACCTCCACCTCATCGAGCCCCTCGGGTTTACCCTCGAAGACCGACTGCTGCGGCGCGCGGGGCTCGACTATCACGAGTGGGTGACGCTCCGCGTCCATCCGGACATGGAGGCCTTTTTGAGAGATGCCGCTCCACGACGCATCTTGGCATTCTCGACCCGTGCGCGGCGCCTCTACACCGAGGCCCGCTTCGAATCGGGGGATGCGCTGCTGTTCGGGCCCGAGACCCGGGGTCTGCCCGAGGCGCTGCTCGCGTCACTGCCGCCCGAGCAGCGCCTGAGGCTCCCGATGCGGCCTGGCAACCGCAGCCTGAATCTCTCCAACAGCGTCGCCGTCGCGGTCTTCGAGGCCTGGCGGCAACAGGGTTTCGCGGGCAGCGACCCATGACTGGAAAGCGGCGGCTTTCGTCCCCACATAGGCCATCAGAGAGTGAGTTCGGAGGAAGGACGCGTGACGGTCAAACAACTCGTATGCCCGCACTGTGGGCAAAAGAACCGGGTGCCGGCGGAGCGGTTGGCCCAAGACCCGCAATGCGGGGCCTGCCATAGACCCTTGGTCATGGCCGAACCCATCAATGCGAACGAGCAATCGTTCGCGCGCCTGGTATCCGGCGACGAGCTCCCGATCCTGGTGGATTTCTGGGCCCCCTGGTGCGGACCGTGCCGCATGATGGCCCCGGTATTTGCTCAGGTGGCCGCCGATCTGAAGCTGAAGGCGCGCTTCGTCAAGGTGAACACGGAGGACAACCAGGAGCTTGCGGGCCGCTACAACGTGCGCAGCATTCCTACGCTCGCGGTATTCAAAGGCGGCCGCGAGGTGGCCCGCACGGCGGGGGCGATGGATGCCAGTCGTCTCAAGGGCTGGATCGCCCCCCATCTCTAGAAGATCGGGCGTGCGAGCGCTCGTGACGGGACGATTCCTGGTTCGCGCCCCGATCGGGGCGGTCATCGAGGGGACAGGCCATAGGCGGCGGGAACGCCTCCTCTGGCGACGATGGCCGCCGGTCCTGCACGCCTCGATGAGCGGGCCGCGTAGGATGTCGGGCGACCCGGGCGGACGGCGCGCTTAAGAGGGTGGGCGGGCGTCGTCGGGGTGCAGGGCGACCAGGGTACGGCCGGTGCGTCGCCCCGCGAGCATCTCGTCGATCGCCGGTCCCAGGTCCCGACGATCTATCTCGCGGACGATGGCGGCGAGACCGGCGGGCTTCCAGGTCGTGGCAAGGCGCGTCCATAGGGTCTCGCGCACGGACCGCGGACACTGCACGGAATCGATGCCGAGGAGCTGCACGCCGCGCAGAATGAACGGGAACACGGACCCCTCGAAACGCGTCCCGGCCGCCATGCCACAGGTCGCCACCGCGCCGCCGTAGCCGATCTCCTTCAGGACCCGGGCCAACACCTCACCGCCCACGGTATCGATCGCCCCCGCGAAGCGTGCCTTGGAGAGGGCCTTGCCGGCCGTCGTTTCGTCTTCCGGGAGGCGGCGCAGGATCCCGGCCGCACCCAGGCCCCGAAGATAAGCCTCCTGCGCCGGCTTGCGCGTCTGCGCCACCACGGCAAAGCCGAGTTCGGCGAGCAACATGACCGCGATGCTGCCAACCCCACCCGAGGCGCCGGTGACCAGGATCTCGCCGCGCCCGGGATCGAGGCCGGCACGCAGGAGGGCGTCGACGCTCAAGGCCGCCGTGAACCCGGCGGTGCCGAGGATCATGGCCTCGCGCATGGTGAGACCTTCGGGTAGGGGGTGGATCCACTCGGGCGGGACCCGCACGTAATCGCCGTAGCCACCCCAAAGCTCGGTCCCAAGGCCGTAGCCTGTCACGAGCACGGGACGGGCCGCGGGGTCGTGGGCCAGGAAGCCGGCGGCGTCTATGCCGGGCACATGCGGGAAGCGCTCGACGACGCCCGCCGCGCCCCGCGCGGCGAGCGCATCCTTGTAGTTGAGGCTGGAAAAACAGACGCGCATCAGCACGCCGGTCGAGCCGAGCTCGCGAAGGTCGCGCCGCATGAGCCCGGCCTCGAGCGCCCCGCGCGCGCCCCGGTCGATCACATAGGCGTCAAAGGTCTCGCTCACGCGGCCTTCCCCGGGCCGCCGCGCCTAGGGCAAGCGGCGTACGCCCTGAGGCGTTCCGAGCAGGAGGACGTCGGCGCCACGGCGCGCGAAGAGGCCGTTGGTCACGACTCCCGTGAGGTTGTTCAGGCGCTCCTCGAGCGCCACGGGATCGAGGATCTTGAGCCCATGAACATCCAGGATCACGTTGCCGTTATCGGTCTGGAAGCCCTGGCGCAGGACAGGCTCGCCCCCCAAGGCGACGATCTCGCGCGCCACCAGGCCGCGCGCCATCGGTATCACCTCGATGGGCAGCGGAAAATGCCCGAGGACGTCGACCAGCTTGCCCTCGTCGGCGATGCACACGAACAGCCGGCTGGCCGCGGCCACGATCTTCTCGCGCGTGAGCGCCCCGCCCCCGCCCTTGATCAGGGCACGGTGGACGGTCGCCTCGTCCGCGCCATCGACATAGAGCGCGAGCGTACCGACCTCGTTCAGGTCCACGACCGGGATGCCGTGCCGTTTCAGGCGCTCGGCCGTCGCGACCGAACTCGCCACGGCGCCGTCCAGCCGACCCTTCACGGTCGCCAGGCAGTCGATGAAATGGTTGGCCGTGCTGCCGGTCCCCACGCCGATGACGCCCCCGCGGGGAACGAACTCCAGGGCAGCCTCGGCCGCCGCCTTCTTCATGTCGTCTTGAGTCATGCGGCGAGAATACCTGGGCCTCGGCGTGAAAGAAAGATCGGCCTGAAGGGGGCTTGCCCGACAAACGGACCCCGGGGGGGCGACGGAGTGCCGGCCTAGCCTGAAACCACGGGCGAGCGCATCCGGTCAAAGTTACTGTACGGCGGCGTGCACACCGGTTGAAATCGAAGAACTTTCAGGGAGTCCCGGCATGGATGATTTCGGTCACACAATTAGTTTGTTATATAATTTATTATGTGAGCGAATAATGCCCATGCCAGGGCGGGATGCGGCCGGCGCGCAAGCGCGGGCCATGACTGGCGCCGGCACGACAAGGGGTCGGACCTCATCCCTGGGACCGACGGGGTCGGCGCGCCGTACGACTCGATGCGCCGCGTGACGAAACATGGACCGGCCGAAGCCGCTGTACGCGATCGCGCCGGTTGAAATCCAGGAACTTTCAAGGAGCCCGGGTATGGATAAGCTTGGTCACACCAGGAGTCTGCCGTGCAACTTAGCATGCGAGCGCCCGATGCCCGCGGCCGGGGGGAGGCGCGGCCGGCACGCCCACGAGGGCCACGACCGGCGCAGACCCGACAAGTGGCCGGGCCTCATTCTGGTACTCGCGTGGCTCGGCCTTCCGGCCACCGCGCAGGCGGCGCTGGTGCTCGGAGGCGGCCTCGGCATCGCCAACGAGCCCGGAACGAAGTTTGGCGTGGCGGGCATGATGTATTACGCGGGATCCGCCTGGGAAGCGGGCTATCTGAACGAAGGCGTGAACCATGGGACCGACGGGATCTTCGTGCAGTACCGGTTGACGCGCCACGTGACGAGACACCTGCTCATGACTTTGGCCCTGGGACCCGAGGTCCTGAACACGACGTACGACATCCGCCCTGGCGTGAGGACGAACGGCTACCACCCGTCGCTGCTCGTGTCGCTGTCCGTGTCCGACCGGTTTTCCCGGCGATGGCGGGTGGGCGTGCGCTGGAACCATGTCACCTTCCAGCAATCCGCGAGGTTCGGCTATCGCGATGCCGACATGGTGCTCCTGACCCTGGGGTACGGACGCTAGGGGCCCCGCGCCTCAGGGGTTCGCCCGCCGCCACGCGTCGAAGGCCGCGGGCTCGAGCGGGCGCGCGAGATGGTAGCCCTGCGCGTAGTCGCAGCCGAGGCTCGCGAGCGCCGCCATGGAATCCGCGGTCTCGACCCCTTCCCCCACGACCTTGAGGCCGAGAGAGTGGCCGAGGTCGATGATGGAGCGCACGATCACGCTATCGTTGCGACTGATGCCCATATCCATGACGAAGGACTTGTCGATCTTGATCTGGGCGACCGCGAGCCTGCGGAGATAGGTCAGCGAGGAGTAGCCGGTCCCGAAATCGTCGATGGCAACCCGAATCCCGAGATCGCTGAGGGCCCCTATGGCCGCCTGCGCCCGCTCGGGGTCGCGCATCAGCGCCGTCTCCGTGACCTCGAGCTCGATCAGGTCGGGTGAGACGCCCGACGCCTTCAGGACATGCTCCACGTGGCTCACGAATTCCCCATCGTCGAGATTGATCGCCGACACGTTCACCGCAATCGCAAGCGGCCGTCCCGAGTCGGCCCACGCGCGCGCCTGGGCTACGGCAAGCCGCAGGACGTAGAGGCTCAAGGGCCCTATGAGACGGGTGCGCTCGGCCAAGGGGATGAAGCGCGCGGGCGCCAGGAGGCCGAGCTCCGGATGATTCCAGCGCACCAGGGCCTCGGCCCCCGAGGTCTTGCCCGTCACCAGATCGATCTTGGGTTGATAGTGCAAGACGAGCTCCCCGTGATCGATCGCCCGTTCCAGATCGGCCTGCAGCCGAAAGCGGTCATCGCCCTCTTCCTCGAGAGACGGTGCATAGAGCAGGAAGCCGTGCCGTGCGCGCTTGGCCTCGTACATCGCCCGATCGGCCCGCCGCAGGAGATCGCCCACCTCGCGCCCGTGTGCCGGGAAAAGCGCGGCCCCGCAGCTCACCGTAACGCGCACACTCGCCTCCCCGAGCGAAACCGGCTCCTCCAGGGCGCGCAAAAGCTTATGGGCGACGGTCTGCGCGTCTTCCCTGGTCGCCACCGCCGGCAGCAGGACCGCGAATTCGTCCCCGCCCAGACGCACGACGGTGTCGGACTGGCGCAGCTCACGCAATAGGCGCTTCGCCGTCTCCTGCAAGACACGGTCACCGGCCTCGTGCCCGAGGCCGTCGTTCACGTCCTTGAAGCCGTCGAGATCCATGACCATGAGGGCAAACGGCGCGGAATCCGGGCTGGCGGCGCGTATGGCCTGCAGCAGGCGGTCTTGCAGAAGGATGCGGTTGGGAAGCCCGGTCAAGGGGTCATGCCTGGCCAGATATTCGAGCTCGCGATTGGCCTCCGCGAGCGCCTCGGTGCGTTCATGGACGCGCTCCTCGAGGCGCTCGTTCAAGGCCACGATCTCGGCATGCCGGCGCCGGGCCTCGTCCTGCAAGGCCTTCAACTGCGTCGACATCGCATTGAACCCCTCGATCATGCGCGCCAGCTCGTCGCGACCGTCGACGGGCAGGAGGAAGCCGAACTCACCCTGGGCGATGCGCGCCGTGCCGGTCACGACGGCGGCGATCCTGTGCATGAGATAACGCCCGAAGAGCCAGGAGACGAACCCGACCAGCACCATCTCGGCCAGAGCGATGGCGATGAGGCGGTGGCGCGCCCGGGCGAGCACGCGGCCGAATCCGTGGTGCGCGAGTCCGACTTCGACCCTGCCGTAGGAGACCCGGTCGACCTTGACCGAGGCCCGGGCGTACAGCGCCTCCCGCCGTCGGCGGCCGCGCCCCACATGCGCGAGGAGCCGCCCCTGCCCGTCCCAGGCGGCGGCATAGAACACGCCGCGATTGCGCGCCACCTCGCGCACGATGCGCTGCAGGGCGCCTACGTCCTCGCTCACGAGGGCATTGGCGGCGGCGGTCGCGAACAAGCGGACATCGCCGGAGGCGCGCACCCGCAAGGCCTGCTCATGGGATCGCGACAGGACCGCGAGACTGCTCATGAGGATGGCGAACAGGAACAGGGCCTCGATGAGCGCGATGCCGACGATCATCTTCGTGCGAAAGGACATGGGCTCCCCCCCGCCTCGGTCAGCGCGCCACGGCGCCACGGCGCGTGTAGTCCCGGTCGCGCACCCGCCGGAAGCCCGCGAACCCGAGGCGCTCGACCGCGGCCGGGGCGAGACGGGGCAGACGCAGGAGCGCCGCCGCCAGGCGCCGCACCAGCGCCGCGGGCAGGGTGCGCCGCGCGGCGAACGGATGCGGCAGGCTTTCGGGTCCGTTCCACAACACGGTCAGCCGCTCACGCACGGAACGCGGGAGCATACGGTAGGTCCGGCGCGCCCCGCCGCCCGCCGCAAAGAGGCCCGCGGCGACGCCCCTGTAGACGGCATCGTGCGAACCCACATAGCGGGCCCGGAAGGGGATGCCCAGGGCATGCAAGGCGCGGCGCGGTTCGATCGAAGCGGCCAGGGCGTGGCGGGCGGGGAAGGCGATCACGACCCGAGAGAGGTCGGCAAGGCGCCGCAGCGGGCCTTTGCGGCGCACGACCAGAATGCCCTGCAGGCGGCCCCGTCCGCGGCCGAACGCCCGGTAGAGGCCCCGGTAACGGAGATAGTCGCCGGGATTCAGGTACACGAGGTCGTAGGCGTTGCGCGAGACACGATGCTCGAAACGGCCTATCGTAGGCGCGGTGCGCAGCGCAAGACGAACACCGGAGGCCGCCGACCAGGCCTGCACGAACGGGGTCCAGCGCTCGGCGGTCACCCATGGCGACGCCTGGGGCACGATGCCGATCGTGAGCACCCGCGGCGCGGCCATCGCGTGGGCCGCGCCCATGCAAAGGCCCAGCAGGGCCGCCGCCCCCGCGATCGGGATGGTTCGATCAGTAGACGACATAAATCAACACCCCTCCTGCAACTATAGACGACGACCGCCCCTGCGCCACCGAGCGGGCGGCCGCAGCCGGCGCAAGCGGTTCCTGTGGTCGTGCGGGATAGGCTCTGCTATGCTCGGGCGAAGACCGCATCGATGACACGCGACTACCTCAAACGCATCCTCAAGGCCCGCGTCTACGACGTGGCCATCGAAAGCCCCCTGTCGACGGCAGGCATGTTGTCGCGCCGGCTCGGCCGGCCCGTGCTCCTGAAACGCGAAGACATGCAGCCTGTGTTCTCCTTCAAGCTGCGGGGGGCCTACAACAAGATCGCTCATCTGACGGCCGAGCAGCGCGCCCAGGGGGTGTTGACCGCCTCGGCGGGCAACCACGCCCAGGGGGTGGCGCTCGCCGCGCGACGCCTCGGGATACGCGCGATCATCGTGATGCCGACCATGGCGCCCCGCATCAAGGTCGAGGCGGTGCGCGCCTTCGGTGCCGAGGTCGTCCTGCACGGGGACAACTACGACGCCGCCTACACCCATGCCCGGCACCTGAGCGAAGAGCAAGGCCTGCCCTTCATCCATCCCTACGATGACCCCGACGTCATCGCCGGCCAAGGGACCATCGGGATGGAGATCCTGAAGCAGCACCCGTCGGACATCGAGGCCATCTTCGTGCCGGTGGGCGGCGGCGGACTGATAGCGGGCATCGCCCTCTACGTGAAGTCCCTGCGCCCCGACATCCGCATCATAGGGGTCGAACCGGCCGACGCCGATGCGCTGGCGCGCTCGCTGCGGGAGGGCAGCCGCGTGGTCCTCGACCGCGTGGGGACCTTCGCCGACGGGGTCGCCGTGAAGCAGGTCGGGCGCGAACCGTTTCGCATCGCGCGCCGCCTGGTCGATGAGGTGCTCGTAGTCGGCAACGACGCGATCTGCGCCGCCATAAAGGACGTATTTGAAGACACGCGGTCGATCCTGGAGCCGTCCGGGGCGCTTGCGGTGGCGGGCCTCAAGGCCTACGCGAGCGCCCATCCCGGAGACCGGCCCCTGATCGGCATCGCCTCGGGCGCCAACATGAACTTCGACAGGCTGAGGCATGTCGCCGAGCGCGCCGAGATCGGCGAGAGGCGCGAGGTCGTGTTTGCGGCGACCATCCCGGAGCTACCGGGGAGCTTCCGGAAATTCTGCGGACTCATCGGGCAGCGCAACATCAGCGAGTTCAATTACCGATATTCCGGGCCCGCCGCGGCTCACGTCTTCGTGGGGATACAGGTGGCGGAGGGCGAGGACGCGCGCGGGCTTTTTGCGACGCTCGCGGCGGCGGGCTACGAGGTGCTCGACCTCACCGACAACGAAATGGCCAAACTGCATGTGCGTCACCTGGTCGGCGGCCGCTGTCCGGTGGACGACGAACTCGTCTATCGGTTCGAGTTTCCGGATCGGCCGGGGGCCCTGATGACCTTCCTGAACGCCATGGAGAAGGCCTGGAACATCAGCCTCTTCCATTATCGGAATCATGGCGCCGACTATGGCCGGGTGCTGATCGGCATGCAGGTTCCGCCGTCCGAGAGAAAAAAACTGCCGGCGTTCCTGGAGGCCCTCGGCATGGATTATCAGGACGAGACCGACAATCCGGCCTATCGCCTGTTTCTCCGCTAGGCCGCCTGCGGTCGGACGCTACGACCCTCGCGCCGCCAGGGCCTCGTCGTTGAAGGCGCCATCGATGGCATGCACGGTGCGCTCCATGCGCTTCAGGTCATGGCCTGTGACATCGTCGCGCATCGCCTTCAGGCGCAAGGCCCCGAGCGAAGTGGTCGCCTGGGCGCGCGTGACGGCGGCGTCCGCCGCGGGCGTCGCGGCGCTCGCCGCTATCGCCGCAACGATCTGGCCCGCCAAGGGATCCTTGTGGGAACCGGCCATGGCCTTTTTGACGGTCTCATCGCAATCCCCATCGAGCACGGGATAGCCCGACTCGCGATCCAGATAGCCCAGAAGCTCACATAAGGTCATCATTCCTCCTGGCATCAGCGCCCGATCAGGCCGGCCCGAAGATCGGCCCCGCAGACATCCTGAACACGCTCGAAATAATACATGATGTCGATCGGCAGGGTGATGCCGTCGAGAAGCTGCAGCGCGAACAGGTCGGCCGCGAGCACCACATCCGCCGCCGAGAACGTCCGCGCATAGAACCGATGCTGGGCCAGAAACGCGCCCAGATCCTTGAACTGGGTCAAGGCGTCGAGCTGCGCGTAAGTCCCGTAACGGTCATTGGCCAACTCCTCCAGGCTTGCGCCGAACCGCGCCGAGACGGAGGCCTTGTACGAGGCGAGATGGGCCGCGTCGTCGCCCAGGCCACGATACGCCGGGCGCACCGGCGCATAAAGCCTCTCCAGGAGACCGTCGGCCTTCGCGCGCCACCCCTGCAAGGCGCGCCACTGCTCCTCGTCGAGGGGGGCAAAGAGCGGCGATTCCGCCGTCTGCTGATCGAGATCGCGCAAGATCGCCCACGAATCCACCTGAATCCTGCCGTCGTCCCACTGCAGGACCGGGGCCTGACGCGCGACCCCCATCTCGAAAAAGGTCTCGTCGTCGTCAGGGTTCGGGACGATGAGCTCGTGGTCGAGCTTCTTGGCGGCGAGCGCGAGACGGACGCGCTCGGAGGCCGGCTCGAACCAGAAATGATAGAACCTCATGCGACCGAGGCGAGGCCGCGGATGATGCGCCACTCCTCTTCGGTCACAGGCAGGATCGAGAGCCGGTTGCCGCGCGCGAGGAGACGCATCCCGGAAAGCGGCGGACAGTCCTTCAGGCGGGCAAGGGTCACGGGCCTTGCGTAGCGCTCGCGAAAGGCGACATCGACCATGGACCAGAGCTCCGGATTTGCGAGGGCGCGCGGGTCGTAGTGATGATCCTCGGGATCGAGCGCGGTGGTGTCCGGGTAATACGGGCGCACGACCTCGACCTCGCCCACGATGGCGGGCGTAGCGCAGCTCGAGTGATAAAAGAATCCGAGGTCCCCCACGCGCATGGCGCGCATGAAGTTTCGTGCCTGATAATTGCGCACGCCGCTCCACGGCTCGGGGGCGGCGCGCGCCATCAGATCCTCGAGCGAAAACGAACTCGGTTCGCTCTTGAAAAGCCAATAAGCCATCAGTCCTCGCGTACGCTCACGCGCTGGATCCCGCGACTGCGTCCGGTCTTGGCGTCCACGTCTATGACGACGCCGCAGAAAGTGGCCGGCCCTTCGGCGGCCTCCAGTCGCTCCGGAAGCTTTTGCAGCATGCGCTTCAATGCCTTGTCCTTGTTCATGCCGATCACGGAGTCGTAGCACCCGGTCATGCCGACGTCCGAGATATAGGCCGTTCCGCCCGGCAGGACGCGCTCATCGGCGGTCGGTACGTGCGTATGCGTGCCCACGACCGCACTCACCTGCCCGTCCAGGAACCATCCCATGGCCATCTTCTCGCTGGTCGTTTCGGCGTGGCAATCCACGAGCACCGCCTTCACGCCCTCGGGCTTGGTCGCAAGCGCCGCGCGGGCCGAGGTGAAGGGGCAGTCGAGGACCGGATGCATGAACGCCGTGCCCATGACGTTCAAGACCGCAAAGGGTTCGCCCGCGCGCGTCTCGCCCACATACCAGCCGCTGCCCGGCGTCCCCGCCGGATAATTGTGGGGCCTGAGCAGTCGCGGCTCGCGGCCCACCAGCTCCACGGCCTCGCGCTTGTCGAATACGTGGTTTCCGGTGCTCAGGACGTCGATCTTGTGCGCAAGACACTCGCGGACGATTTTCTCGGTGACCCCGAACCCTCCGGCGATATTCTCGATGTTCACGATGGCGAGGTCGATCCGGAAGCGCTCCCGCAAGATCGGCAGCCGATCCAGCAAGACCCGGCGTCCCGCGTCCCCCACGACATCCCCGACGAACAATATCTTCATGCGGCCATTTGCCGCGCCCGGTACAGACGGCGCTCCGTGAGCACCGCATGGAGGCGCACGTCGTGACCCTCGCGCGGGGCCGACGCAAGACGCTGACATTCGTAGGCAAGACCGATCAGGAGAGGACGCCCTCGAACCTTGCGCGAGACAAACCCGAAGGTGCGGTCATAAAAACCACCGCCCTGCCCCAGGCGCCAGCCGCGGGCGTCGAAACCGACGACGGGCACCAGGACCACGTCGAGTCGCCGCGCCGAAGCCCGGCGACCCCAGCGCGGCTCGGGGATGCGCAGCGACCCCGGCGCGAACGGGGGCCGCCAGGGAAGAAAGGAAAGGGGGCGGCCGGGCCTTTTGGCCACGACCGGAAGATACAGCCTATGACGCGTGCGCATGAGGGCGCGGGCCAAAGGCCGCGGATCGAGCTCGCCGCCTACGGGCCAGTAGGCACCGATATGACGGGCGCGCCGCAGCAGCCGCGCGCCGTGCCGGGCCACGCTCCTTGCGCTGGCCGCGCGCGTAAGTGGATCCATCGCCTCGCGACGCTCACGCAGTCCGCGCCGCAGGCCCTGTTTCTCACGCATGGGACTTGTACTGCAAGATAGAGGCGCCCTCCGCCTGTGCCGTAACTATTCTTTGCCTCGAACCAAAGGTTCAAGTGGGACACGTCCAAGCGCTTCAGGCTTTCCGCTCGAGGCGGACATGCACAACAGCGCCTGAGATCGCGGTTCCCGAGGCAAGAGTTATAGGTTCAGGGGCACGGAATGGCTACGAACACCGCAGGGGGCGCCAAACCCGCAAGCGACCTTCACCAACTTCAAGGCCGCTCCTTTAACTCGTCTCGTAAAACCTGTTCGACCTTGTCGGCAAGTACGGTGACGCGCTTTACCCACTCGCCCGACGTCGAAGCCGATTGCTCCCGCAATCGCAAAAGCTCATAGGCCATGTTGAGGGCCGCCATGACGGCGTGCCGCTCCATGGCGACAGGCCGCGCGCCGCGCTGGCCTTCCTGCATACGCAGATCGACGTAACGCGCCGCCTTCACCAAGGCATCCCGCTCATCCTCCGGGCAGGATACCGCAAACTCCTTGCCGAGCACGGAGATATGGACCGTCTCCTTTGGGCCCGTCATCCGCGTCCTTCGCGGGTCAAGGCCGCCACCCGCCCGATCATCTCCTCGACACGACTGCGTGCGGCGCGGGTACGCTCATTCAGTCGCACGTACTCCGCCGACAAGGCCTGATGGCGCGCGCGCCACGTGGCGTTGTCTTCCTGCAGTCGCCGACAGACCGCGACCAAGTCCTCAACCCGGCGCTCCAAACGACTTAGCGCGTCCGCATCGGTAGGAGATTCGCCGCTCATGGGACCCACTATAGAACCGACGGCCGCCGGGGTCAACGTCCGCCGGGAGGGGCTTGTCCAAAGATCCTCGGCGTGCGTCATAGGCCTCCGGCACCCGGAAAAGGCAGGGGTTTACGAAGGCGGGCGGCCGCGATATCGGGTAGAATGAAGGGATGCTAGACGACCTCTCGTATGACACATGGACGGCGATCCTGGAACAGGCCGATGTGACGCTCGGGGCGTCGGAGGCCCATGGCGTACTGACGGGGCTCGCGTGCGCCGGGACGTTCGACGATGCCTCCGCGCTCGCGGCCCTCGGGGCGAACGAAAACGATGCCGAACTGATCGATGCGCTCGAGCTTGCGCGCCGCCACCTCACCGACACCCTGGCCGAGGCCGAGCTCGGGCTCGAGCCCCTGCTGCCGGACGAGGAGCAGCCGACGGTCCAGCGCAGCCGGGCGCTGACCGAATGGTGTCACGGCTTCGTCGCGGGCTTTTATTTTCATGATCGCGACAGAGACGTCGGCGATTATCCGGAGGTCGTGGGCGAGGCCCTGACGGATATCGGGGACCTCGCGGAGGCCAGCGGGACGGTGAGCGAGTCGGATCTGGCGGAACTCGTCGAATACCTGCGCGTCGCGGTCCAGCTTATCTACGAAGAGGTCGCGAACTGACCTCGGGGGCCGCTGCGAACCGTGGCCCGCGGGCGTGGCGCTCGCGCCGACTTCGGGCATAATACCGCCATGGACAAAAACGCCTTCAGGCGCCGCCGCGCCGAATTCATGGGGCTCATGGGCGAGGCCATCGCCATCATACCCACCTCGCCGGTACGGCCGCGCAACGGCGACGTGGAGTACGTCTACCGCCCGGACAGCGATTTCTATTACCTCACGCACTTCCCCGAACCCGAGGCTGTCGCGGTACTGATCCCGGGACGCGCGCAGGGCGAATTCCTGCTCTTTTGCCGTGATCGGGACCCGGACAAGGAGCAATGGCAGGGGCGGCGCGCCGGTCCCGAAGGCGCCGTGGCGCAATACGACGCCGACGACGCCTTCCCGATAGATGACATAGACGACATTCTTCCGGGGCTTTTGGAGGACCGCCGCCGCGTTTACTACAGCATGGGGCGCCACCTGGAGTTCGACGGCCGCGTGCTCGACTGGGTGAACGAGGTCCGGGGCAAGGCGCGGTCGGGCGTCCGGGCCCCGGAGGAATTCGTGGATCCCGACCACATCCTCCACGAGATGCGGCTTACGAAGAGGCCCGAGGAAATCGCCGTCATGCGGAAAGCGGCGGCGGTAGGGGCCGAGGGCCATAGGCGCGCCATCCGCGCGTGCGCCCCCGGCCTGCATGAATACGAGCTCGAGGCGGAGCTTCTCTACGCCTTCCGCAAGGGCGGCTCCTCCTACCCGTCCTACCCGCCCATCGTGGCGAGCGGGGCCAACGCCTGCATCCTTCACTACACGGAGAATGACGCGGTCCTGAAGGACGGCACGCTCGTGCTGATCGACGCCGGCTGCGAGATGGATGGCTACGCCTCGGACATAACACGAACCTTTCCAGTAGGCTTGCGATTCAGTCCCGAGCAGCGGGCCCTCTACGATATCGTGCTCGCAGCGCACGAAGCGGCCCTCGGCGCGATCGGGCCGGGCCGGGAATGGCCGGCCGCCCACGAGGCGGCGGTCAAGGTCATAACGCGGGGACTGGTCGACCTGCGGCTTCTGCAAGGGAGCGTCGAGGGTTTGATCGAAAGCGGCGACTATAAGCGCTTCTATATGCACAAGACCGGCCACTGGCTCGGAATGGACGTGCACGATGTCGGCGACTACAAGGTGGGCGGCGCGCCGCGCGTCCTGGAGCCGGGGATGGTTACGACCGTGGAACCGGGGCTCTACATCCCCGGCGGAGACGACATCCCGGAACGTTTTCGGAACATCGGGATCCGCGTCGAGGATGACGTGCTCGTCACGAAAAACGGCTACGAGATTCTGAGTCAAGCCTTGCCGAGACGCGCCGAAGACATCGAGGCATTAAGAGCCGAAGGCCTTTGAAGACCCCCTACCACGACATCGTGATATGCGGCGGCGGCCTCGTGGGCGCAAGTCTCGCGCTCGCGCTCGCGCATCTGCCGCTCGACATCTGTCTTCTCGACCCGGCCCCTTGTGCGCCCAAGCCCCGCGCGGACGACCGCACCTTCACGATCGCCCAGGGCTCCAAGCGCGCGCTGGCGACGCTCGGCGCCTGGCCCCGCATATCCCGCGACGACTTTCAGCCCATAGCGGAAATCGAGGTATCGGATCGCACGGGAAGATTGGGTCTGACCCATCTGTTCGCCGACGAACTCGGGGTCGACGCCCTGGGCTTCGTGACCGGCAATGCCGCCCTGCTCGCGGCCTTATACGAAGCGCTGGGCGAGACGCGGGTGACGCTGCGGCGTGGTCGCTTCGGGGGGCTTGCGCGCGACGATGGGCACGCGACCGTGATGCTGGCCGACGACCAGGAGGGCGCGCGCCTCACATGCCGGCTGCTCGTGGGGGCCGACGGGACGCACTCGGCGGTACGCGACGCCTGCGGGATCGGCGTCGAGCGCCACGACTACGGTCGCGAGGCGATCGTGACCAACTGTCGGGTGTCGGCGCCGCGCCCGACGACCGCCTTCGAGCGCTTCACCGCCGATGGCCCGATCGCGGCGCTGCCCATAGGCGACGACCGTTATACGTTCGTCGTAAGCCGCCCGGACGCCGCGCAATGGCAGGGCCTCGACGACGGCATGTTCCTCGACCACCTCGGCAAGGCCTTCGGCGACCGGCTCGGCCACATGCTTGGCGCAAGTCCGCGTCTGCGCTTTCCGCTGATCCGCCAGAACGCGCGGCAATGGGTGGCGCCGCGCGTGGTCCTGATCGGCAACGCCGCGCACACCCTGCACCCGGTCGCGGGACAGGGCTTCAATCTGGGGCTGCGGGACGTCGCGGTGCTCGCCGAACGCATAGCGGAGGCGGCGCGCGCCGGGACCGACTATGGCGACGGCGCCTGGCTTCGCGATTATGCGCGGGCGCGGGAGGCGGATGTGGCCAATACCACGCGCTTCACGGATGGGCTGGTACGGCTCTTTGCGCCGCGCCTGGCCCCCGTGGCCGCTGCGCGCGCGATGGCCTTGAATCTGGTCGACGGACTGCCCGGACTGAAGCGCATGCTGGCGGTGCGCACCATGGGGCTGAAGGCGCCGTTGCCCAAACTCTTTCGAGGGATCAAACCATGACCGGCGGGCAGCGCGCGCTTGATGTCGTCATAGTCGGCGCAGGCGCAGTGGGCGCCTGTCTCTGTCATGCGCTTTCCGTGCGCGGCTTCGAGGTCGGGGTGGTCGACGCCGAGACCGGGGACGAACGCCCCTCGATACGGACGAGCGCGCTCAGCCGGGCGTCCCTGCGACACCTCTCCGACCTGGGACTCTGGCCGCTCGAGGGCGTGGAGGCCTCGGCCTTGCGCGCGCTGCAGATTCTCGACCGCGGCGGGCGCGGGAGACTCCGGTTCGACAGCGCGGACGCCGGCGAAGAGGATCTGGGGGTCATCGTGAACCACGGGCTGCTCGAGGCGGCGCTGCGCAAGAAGGCGCGGGCGCTCGGCGGTCCCTGGTACCGGGAACGCGGCGAGGCGGCCACCATCGCCGACTCCGGGGTGGAGGTGGTCACGAAGGGCGGGCGGCGCGTCCGCGCGCGGCTTTTGATCGCAGCCGACGGGGCGCAATCGGCGATTCGGGAACAGCTGGGCGTCCCCGTCCTTCAGTATCGCTATGGCCAGACTGCGGTGTGCGCCGATATTCGTCTGGGCGAGCCCCACGAGGGCGTGGCGTGGCAGCGCTTTCTAAACGACGGGCCGTGCGCGCTGCTGCCGCTGCCCGATGCGCGTCGCGCCTCCCTGATCTGGTCCGCGGCCGACCAGGAGGCGCTACGCCTGCGAGCCCTTTCCGACGCGGACTTCGCGCTCGCCCTGCACGATGCCTTCGGAGACCACCTGGGGTCTCTGCGCGTCGAGGGCGAGCGCGCCTATTTCCCGCTCGTCGCCTCCCATGCGCGGCACTATACGGGTCCCCGGTTCGCGCTGGTGGGCGATGCGGCGCATCGCGTGCATCCCCTGGCCGGCCAAGGGGTCAACCTCGGGTTCGCCGACGCGCACGCGCTCATCAAGACCCTTCAAGCCGCCCGTTCGCGCTCGGCCGATCCCGGCAGCCACCGCGTCCTGCGGGCTTACGAGCGCGAACGCAAGGCGGAGAATCTGGCCATGCTCGTGGCGACCGATCTCCTCAATCGCGCGTTTCGCGACGACAGGGCGTGGGTGCGCGCCCTGCTGGGGACGGGACTCAACGTCACCGACACCCTCCCTATGCTCAAGGCCTTTTTCATGGGGGCGGCAGGCGCCACCGCGCCCCGGACCACCCATGACGGCCCTTAGAGGCCTTGATATGATGGCTCGGGGGCGCGCGACGGGCGAGGGCGGCGTTACGAACAGGGGGATCATAGACAGTCGGCGCGGACAGGCCACGGCTGGGGCGCGCCTGGAACCCGCGGGCTACGTCGCGCGCCACGACGAGCGCGGGCGCACCGTGCTCGTGCTCACGGGGCACTGGACGCTGCGCGGCATCGACGGACGCGCCGGGGCCTTGGCCTCGGAACTGCGGGGATATGTGCAAGAGGGTGACAAGGTCGTCTGGGACTGTCGCGAGGTACGGACCCTCGATAACGTCGGGGCCCTGGTCCTATGGCGCCTCCACGGGTTCGCGCACCACGGCGGAATCCAGGTCCGCCCCGAACACGCCGCGCTTTGCGAGAGATGGTCGCAGCGGCAGGCGCCCCCCGAATCACTCCGGCCCGCGCGCGCAGGAGCGCTCGACACCTTGATGTCGCTCGAACGCGGACTCAGGTCGCATGTGCTGGATTTCACGGCGCTCCTGGGCCAGATCGCGCTCGACAGCGGGCGACTGGTGCGTCGGCCGGATCGTATCCCATGGAAGGACGTGTCGGCGACGATATACGAGGCGGGGGTGCGGGCGCTCGGCATCACGGCGCTCGTCGGGGCGCTCGTCGGGGTCGTCATGAGCTACCTGTCCGCGCTCGAGCTGCAGGCCTTCGGCGCGCAGTCTTTCATCGTCAACATCTTGGGCTTGAGCATCATGCGCGAGCTCGGACCCCTGCTCGCGGCCATCCTGGTGGCCGGCCGCTCCGGCTCGGCGATGGCGGCGGAACTTGGCGTCATGCGCCTCACCGAGGAACTCGACGCCCTCTCGGCCATGGGCATCTCGCAGACCGTGCGCCTGATCCTGCCCAAGATCGTGGCGCTTGCGATCGCGCTCCCCTTGCTTGTCATATGGACGGACGCCGTCGGACTGCTTGGCGGCATGGTGGCCGCCCACATCACCCTCGGGATCAGCATACCGAGCTTCATCCACGCCATCCCTTCCGCGGTTCCGGTGGTCAATTTCCTGCTCGGCCTCCTGAAGGGCGTGGTCTTCGGGATCGTCGTGGCGCTCATCGCCTGCCACTTCGGGCTGCGCATCCAGCCCAACACCCTGAGCCTCGGGCTGGAGACCACCAATGCCGTCGTCACGGCCATAACCGCCGTCATATTCTTCGACGCCATGTTTGCCATCGCGTTTCGAGGCGTCGGCCTGCCGTGACCCCCGAGACCATCATCGACATGGAACATGTCTGGACGCGGTTCGGGCAACACATCGTCCACGAGGACATCAACCTGCGGATCGTTCGCGGGGAAATCCTGGGGCTGGTCGGCAGCTCGGGGAGCGGCAAGACGACGCTCGTGCGGGAGATGATCGGCCTCGATCAACCGAGCGCGGGCCATGTCAGCCTGTTCGGCGAACGCCTGGACCAGATCGCGCACGACGCGCTGGCCGCGCTTCGCAACCGCTGCGGCGTGCTGTTTCAGGGCGGCGCGCTCTTCAGCGCCCTCACCGTGTTTGAAAACGTCGCCTTCCCGCTGCAGGAATACCCGGCCATCGAGCCCGCGCTGATCCGCGATCTCGTCTATATGAAGCTCACGCAGGTGGGGCTGGGTCCGGAGGTGGCCGCGCGCCTGCCTGCGGAGCTTTCGGGGGGGATGGTGAAGCGTGTCGCGCTCGCCCGCGCGCTTGCCTTGGAGCCAGAGCTTCTGTTTCTCGACGAACCGACCTCCGGGCTCGATCCGGTCACGGCACAGGCCTTCGTGCACCACCTCCAGGGACTGCATCGAGAGCTCGGGTTTACGGCCGTGGTGATCACTCATGACCTCGATCTCATGCATGACCTCTGCACCGCGCTTGCGATCCTGGCCGACCACCGTATCGTGGCCCAGGGGTCGCCGGCGGAAGTCGCGGAAAACCCGCACCCGTTCGTGGCGAGCATGTTCTCGGGCGAGCGGGGCCAACGCGTGTTCGGGATTACGGCCTCATGAACAATCGATCCTACGCGCTGCGCACCGGTCTTTTCGTGCTGGTTTTCACCGCGGCCATCCTGGTCGCCGTGTTTTGGATAAGCGGCAGCCATAAACGCAGGCTGCCGTACGTCGTCGTCACCCACGGCAGCGTTTTCGGCTTGAGGGCGCAGTCCACGGTGTTTTATAGGGGAATCACGGCCGGCATCGTCAAGCACATAACCGTGGACGCGCATGACCCTAGCGAGATCCTGATTGCCATCGCGGTTGACCATGACATACCGATCACGCACGGCACGTACGCGCAACTCAAGCTGCAAGGCGTGACCGGCATGTCGGCGCTCGAGCTGGACACGTCGACGGACATGCGCCCCCTGCCGACATCCGCCGCGCACCCCGCGCGCATCCCGATGCATCCGTCCTTGTTCTCGCGACTGAAGCGCGCCGGCAC
>JAKAXT010000039.1 GCA_021816425.1 Pseudomonadota bacterium
CGATCTCGAATCGCTGCTCTTCGAGGGGGCGCAGGGCACTTTCCTCGACATCGACCACGGGACC
Source organism: Pseudomonadota bacterium (assembly GCA_021816425.1). Lineage (GTDB taxonomy): Bacteria > Pseudomonadota > Gammaproteobacteria > Acidiferrobacterales > Acidiferrobacteraceae > Acidiferrobacter. Next base: position 65 of record JAKAXT010000039.1, read on the forward strand.
TACCCGTTCGTGACGTCTTCGAACACGAGCGCCGGGGCCGCTGCCACCGGGACCGGCGTGGGCCCCCGCGCGCTCCATTACGTCCTTGGCATCACCAAGGCCTACGCGACCCGCGTGGGGGCGGGGCCTTTTCCGACCGAGCTCTTCGATGCCACGGGCGAGCGCCTGGGCGAGCGCGGCCAGGAGTTCGGGGCGACCACCGGGCGCAAGCGCCGCTGCGGGTGGTTCGACGCCGTAGCGGTGCGCCGGGCCCGCCAGATCAACGGGTTTTCAGGGCTTTGCATTACGAAGCTCGATGTCCTGGACGGCTTCGACACGGTGAAGATCTGCGTGGCCTATGAGCTCGATGGCGAGCAGCGGGCGACGCCTCCGGCGACGGCCGAGGCGCTGGCGCGATGCCGTCCGGTCTATGAGGAGATGCCTGGTTGGAAGGAAACGACAGTTGGGGCGCGGCGCCTGGAGCAGTTGCCGGAGGCTGCGCGACGTTACCTGGAGAGGCTATGCGAACTTACGGGAACGCCCATCGAGATCATATCGACCGGCGCGGATCGCGAGGAGACGATCATAGTCCGCGATCCGTTTCAGGAGTAATTTGTATAAAAACACACCGGACTTGGTACCGAGGAGAGGACTTGAACCTCCACGGGGTTACCCCCACTAGCACCTGAAGCTAGCGCGTCTACCAATTCCGCCACCCCGGCCCGGCGTGCCTTTAAGGCCGGCGACTCTACCGAGAACAGGACACGATGTCAACGCAAAACGATCCCCCATCATTCCGCGATCCCATGGCCGAGCGAGAGGCCCAAACGTATGAATTCCCGGTGCCGAGCCGCGAGGCGGTCATGGCCTATCTCGCCTCGCAGGATGAGCCCGTGCCGCTGCGCCAGCTGCTCGAAGACATGGGGGTGAGCGGCGAACGCGACGTGGAGTCGTTCGGGCGGCGGCTGCGCGCCATGGAGCGCGACGGCCAGCTCCTGAAGAATCGGCGCGGGCGCTATGGGCTCGTGCAGCGCATGGACTTGATCCAGGGGCGCGTCATAGGCCACCCGGACGGCTTTGGCTTCCTGGCGCGCGAGGACGGCAACGACGATCTGTTCATCCCGGCGCGCGAGATGCGCAAGGTCATGCACGGCGACCGGGTGGTGGCGCATGTCGCCAGCCTCGATGCCCGAGGCCGTGGCGAATGCCTGATCGTCGAGGTCCTCGAGCGCGGCCAGCGCCAGGTGGTCGGCCGTTACCGCAAGGAGCGCGGTGTCGCCTTCGTGACCGCCGACGACCGCCGGATCGGGCGCGACATCATGATCGCCGAGGACGCCGATTCGGTGGCCGCCGAACCGGGCCGGATCGTGGTCTGCGAGATCCTCGAGCAGCCGACCGCCAAGACCCCGCCCATGGGCCGCATCGTCGAAGTGCTCGGCGACCGCAGCGCCCCGGGCATGGAGATCGCGATCGCCTTGCGTAAATACGACCTCCCCTACGAGTTTTCGCAGGCGGTCCAGGACGAGGTGAAGGGACTTGCGCCGACGATAGACGCGCAGGAGGCGGCACGCCGTGAGGATCTGCGGGACGTGCCCCTCGTCACCATAGATGGCGAGGATGCGCGCGATTTCGATGACGCGGTGTACTGCGAAAAGACGCGTGGCGGCTGGCGGCTCGTGGTGGCCATCGCGGATGTCTCCTACTACGTGCGGCCGGGCACCAAGCTCGACGAGGAGGCCCAGGCGCGCGGGAACTCCGTGTATTTCCCCAAGGCCGTGATCCCCATGCTCCCGGAGGTGCTGTCGAACGGCCTTTGCTCCCTGAATCCGGATGTCGACAGGTTGTGCATGGCCTGCGAGATCGAGATGGACAAGAACGGCGCATTCAAGAGCTACCGCTTTTACGAGGCGGTCATGCGGTCCCGCGCCCGCCTCACCTACACGGAGGTGGCGGCCATCATCGCCGGGGATGAAGAGGCCGCCGAGCGGCGCGCGCCCCTCGTCCCGGCCATCAAGGCCTTGCACCGGCTTTACGAAGTGTTGCACACCGCCCGCGCGAAGCGCGGATCGGTCGATTTCGAGCTTCCCGAGACGCGCATCGTCTTCGATGCCAATCGCAAGATCGAGCGCATAGAGCCGCTCATTCGCAACGACGCCCATAAGCTCATCGAGGAATGCATGCTCGCCGCCAACGTCTGTGCGGCGGAATTCCTGATCGACCGAGGGGTGCCGGCGCTGTTTCGCGTGCACGCAGGACCCGCGGCCCAGAAATTGAAGGATCTGCGGGTCATGCTGTTCGAGATGGGGCTCGATCTGAAGGGCGGGGACAAGCCGAGCGCCAAGGATTATGCGGCCCTGCTTGCGCAGTCGCCGCCGGGACCCGAGGGCCGTCTTTTGCAGACGCTCCTCTTGCGGAGCCTGAGCCAGGCCGTGTACGGTCCCGAGGACATCGGCCACTTCGCCTTGGGCTACGAGCACTACACGCACTTCACATCCCCGATACGGCGCTACCCGGACCTCATCGTCCATAGGGCCATAAAGGGGGCGCTCGGGAAGGGGCCCGCGGCGCGACCCGGGGAATCGATGAAGGGCGCGGGCGAGCATTGCTCGTTCACCGAGCGCCGCGCGGACGACGCGACGCGCGACGTGATCCGCTCGTTGAAGACCGAGTATATGGCGGACAAGGTCGGGCAGGAGTTCGATGCGATCGTGAGCGGCGTCATGGCGTTCGGCCTGTTCGTCGAATTGGCCGACATTTATGTGGATGGCCTCGTGCACGTATCGTCCCTCGGCCACGATTACTACCACTTCGATCCGGCCCATCATCGCATGGTCGGCGAGCGGACCGGGCAGCATTACCGGCTCGGAGACCCGGTGCGCGTGCGCCTCCTGCGCGTCGACGTGGACGAGGGCAAGATCGATTTCGAACTCGTGGCCGCGGCCGCGGCCGCGAGCGGGAAGCCGCGCCCCGAGGGTCCGGCGCGCAGCAAGCGGCGCCGTAGATCACGCCGTGGATGACACCGCCCCCGACGATCTGATCGGGGGACCGCACGCCGTGTCGGCGGCCCTGAAGGCGCATCCCGAGACCATAGATTGCGTATGGGTCGCGAAGGAGCGCGTCGATGACCGCGTGCATGGCATCCTGGCCCTTGCGCGCGGCGCCCACGTCGTGGTGCGCCGAAGCCCGCGCACGGCCCTCGACCGGTTGGCGCCGGGCCTCGCGCACCAGGGGGTGCTCGCCAGGCGAAGGCCCGTGGAGCGCCCGCGGGAAGAGGATCTGGCCGCACACCTCAGGGGGCTCGAGCAGCCGCTGGTGCTGGTCCTGGATGGCGTCCAGGATCCGCACAATCTCGGGGCCTGCCTGAGGAGCGCCGAGGCCGCGGGGGTCGACCTCGTGATCGTGCCGCGGCATGCCCGCGCCCCCTTGTCGGCCGTGGCGTCGCGGGCGGCCTGTGGGGCCGCCGAGCGCGTACCCCTCTATGAGGTGGCGAACCTGTCGCGGGCGCTGCGGGCACTGAAAGAGGCGGGGCTATGGCTGATCGGCGCCACCGCCGACGCGGACGTGTCGCTGCACGACTGCGCCCTGCCGACCCCGACGGCCTGGGTTCTGGGCGGGGAGGGCTCGGGTCTGCGGCGGCTTACCCGCGAGGCCTGCGACCTCCTCGTCCGTATCCCGATGTGCGGGCAGGCCGAAAGCCTGAACGTGTCGGTGGCCGCGGGCCTATGCCTCTATGAGAGCGTACGCGCACGATCGACTGCCGCGCCGGGCTAACCGGAAATTGCGTTGACCCCCATAAATCTCTAGAATGGCGCCCGCACCTTGCCTGTGGCAACGGGTCACAGGCTTTACAGCCATAAGGGGCTTTTCATGCGTCATTACGAAATCGTGTTCCTGGTCCATCCGGACCAGAGCGAGCAAGTGCCCGCCATGATAGAGCGTTATCGCTCCCTCATAGAGGGCGGGGACGGCCGCATCCATAGACTCGAGGATTGGGGCCGCCGGCAGCTCGCCTATCCCATCAACAAGGTCCACAAGGCGCACTACGTGCTCATGAACATCGAGTGCGCGCCATCCGTGCTCCAGGAGCTGGAGACCGCGTTCAAGTTCAACGATGCCGTGATCCGCACGCTCACGCTGGCGCGCGACGAGGCGGTGACCGCGCCGTCGCTGCTTGCCAAGGAAAACCAGGACGCCGCCGCGAAGCCTGTGCGGGCGCGTACCGACGAAGATGGGCTCGAGCGGGATGCCGCCGAAGCCTCGGCATAAGGAGGGGGGGGGGTCATGTCGCGTTTTTTTCGACGTAAGAAGTTCTGCAGGTTTACCGCCGAAGGCACGGTCGAGATCGATTACAAGGACCTCGCCACGTTGAAGGCCTATATCACCGAGACCGGCAAGATCATTCCGAGCCGCAATACCGGCACCAAGGCCCGCTATCAGCGTCAGCTGGCACGTGCCGTCAAGCTCGCCCGGCACCTTGCGCTCCTACCCTACAGCGACGCGCACAACTAAGGAATCGCCCCATGCAGATCATTCTCCTTGAGAAAGTCCGTAACCTGGGCGACCTGGGCGATCAAGTGACGGTAAAGCCGGGCTTCGGCCGCAATTTCCTGATCCCCACCGGCAAGGCGGTCCGCGCGACCCCCGAGAACAAGGCGCGCTTCGAGGCTGAACGTGCCGAGCGCGAGCGGCGCCAGCAGGAGCATCTCGCGGCCGCCCGCGCGCGCGGCGAGCGCGTGGGCGGGGCGACCGTGCAGCTCGTGCGCAAGGCCGGGGAGGAGGGCCGGATTTTCGGCTCGGTCGGCACCGCCGACATCGCCGATGCCTTGCTCGCGGCCGGCTTCGAAGTGGCGAAGGCCGAGATCGAGCTGCCGGACGGCCCCTTGAAGACCGTGGGCGACCACGAGCTGCACGTGAGCCTGCACCCGGAGGTCACGGTGACCGTCATCGTTTCGGTCGTCGCCGAATCCTAAGGGCATCCGCCACGCGCGCGCAATGGCTGCTCAATGACCGATAAGACCGTGGCAGGCGCCTCGCGCGTCCGCGCGGCATCGGGAGCGCACATGCGTGTGGCGCCGCAGTCGTTGGAGGCCGAACAGGCGGTTCTGGGCGGCCTGCTTCTGGACGCCCGCGCCTGGGACCGTATCGCCGACCGGCTCTCTGAAATCGACTTCTACCGCCGCGAGCATCAGGTGATCTTCGCGGCGGTGGCGGCCCTGAACGCGGAGGGTCGGCCGGTCGATATCGTCACCGTGAGCGAACGCCTCGGAGCCGAGGCGCTGGAAGCGATAGGCGGGCTTGGATATCTCGGGTCGCTCGCGGAAAACACCCCGAGCGCGAACAATATCCAGGCCTATGCCGACATCGTGCGCGAGCGGGCCCTGGTGCGGCGGTTGATCGAGGTCGTCAACGACATCGGCGAGAAGGCCTACCAGCCGGAAGGGCGCAGCGCGGTCGAATTGCTGGACTACGCCGAACGCGGCGTGTTCGCGGTCACCGAGAGCGGTACCCGCCGCGGGGGGTTCCGGCCCCTGAAGTCTCTTTTGACGGCCGCCGTCGACCGCATCGATACGCTGTTTCGCTCCAATACCACCATTACCGGGGTCGCCACGGGTTTCGCCGACCTGGACAATATGACTTCGGGCCTGCAGGCGGGCGATCTCGTGATCGTCGCCGGGCGCCCCTCCATGGGCAAGACCGCGTTTGCCCTGAATATCGCCGAGAACGCGGCCGTGGGATTGAAGCTGCCGGTTGCGATCTTCAGCCTCGAGATGCCAGGCGAACAGCTCGCCATGCGTCTCATGTCGTCTCTCGGGCGCATCAATGCCCATAGATTGCGGACAGGGAAGCTCGAGGACGAGGATTGGCCCCGGCTTACATCGGCAGTCGGCATGTTGGCGGAGGCCCCGGTCTATATCGATGATACCCCCGCGCTCACCCCGCTGGAGCTGCGGGCGCGGAGTCGGCGGCTTATGCGCGAGCATGGCCTGGGGCTCATCGTCGTCGACTACCTTCAGCTCATGCAGGCCCCCGAGAGCACCGAGAACCGGGCCACTGAGATATCCGGTATTACGCGTGCACTCAAAGGGTTAGCCAAGGAACTTAATGTTCCGCTTATAGCTCTTTCGCAGTTGAACCGCTCGCTCGAGCAGCGCCCCAACAAGCGCCCCGTGATGTCCGATCTGCGCGAATCCGGCGCCATCGAACAGGACGCCGACGTGATCTTCTTCATCTATCGCGACGAGGTCTATAACGAGGACACCGAGGACAAGGGCACCGCCGAGATCATCATAGGCAAGCAGCGCAACGGTCCCATCGGAAAGGCCCGGCTCACCTATCTCGGTGAATACACGCGTTTCGAAAACCACGCGGATGCGCACGCCTATGACGGGCCTTATGCATGAGGCCCGCGTACGCATCGCTCGATGCGCGGGCGCTACGCCATAATCTTGCGCAAGTCCGGGAGCTCACGTCCGCGCGCGTCATGGCCATCGTCAAGGCCAACGGTTATGGCCACGGCCTGGTGTGGGTGGCCAAGACCCTGGAGGGTGCCGACGCCTTCGGGGTGGCGAGCCTCGAGGAGGCCCTGGAGCTGCGCGCGGCCGGTATCCGGCAGGAGATCTGTCTCCTGGAAGGGTTCTTCGAGGCCGCCGAGATTCCCGTCATCCTGCGCGAACGGCTTACGCCCGTCATTCACGATCACCACCAGCTCGAGGCCCTGAGGGGCGCGCAAAGCGACCACCGCTGCGATGCCTGGATCAAGGTCGACACCGGCATGCACCGTCTGGGTTTCGATCCCGCCGAGGTCCCCGCAGTGGCCGCCGAACTCAAGGCCTCGCCCTTCGTGGACCGCCTGGGCCTCATGTCGCATCTGGCCTCTGCGGAGGAGGATGCCTCCCCCGTCACCCTGCTCCAGATCGAGGCGCTGGAACGGTTGTCGATTCCGGGCTTTCGGCGCAGCCTCGCCAATTCCGCCGGCATCATGCGCTGGCCCGCGGCGCACGCCGACTGGGTGCGGCCCGGGCTCATGCTCTACGGGGTCTCGCCGCTCGACCGAAGCGACGCCGCGCCCGCGCGCTTGCAGCCCGTCATGACCCTGCGTAGTCGCCTGATCAGCGTGCGCCGCCGCAAGCAGGGCGACGCGATAGGTTACGGCGGGGCGTATCGCTGCAGCGAGGATATGCCGGTGGGCGTCGTGGGGGTCGGCTACGGCGACGGCTACCCACGGGAATTCCGCGGCGCGGCCTCGGTCCTCGTGCAAGGCCGGCGAGCGCCGGTCATCGGGCGGGTCTCGATGGACATGTTGACGGTGGATCTGCGCGGCGTGCCGCAGGCGCGGGTGGGTGACGAGGTGATCTTGTGGGGGGCGGGTCTGCCGGTCGAGGAGGTCGCGGAGGCCGCGGGCACGATCCCCTATACGCTGCTCTGCGGGCTCACGCAACGGCTCCCGCGGCGCGAGGGCCCGTGAAGGCGCGCAGTTATTATCAATGCCGCGAATGCGGCGCACGCGCCGCCCAGTGGGCCGGCCGATGCGATGCCTGCGCGGCCTGGAACACCCTGATCGAGGTGGGGGGCGCAGGCGGCACGGCCGCGCCGCGCGGGGCCGTGGCCAAGCGCGCCGTGCCGCTTTCGGAGGTGCGTTGCGAGACCGTGGAGCGGTGGTCGACGGGCTTGGGGGAGCTCGATCGCGTCCTCGGGGGAGGGGTCGTGCCGGGCTCGGTGGTGCTCTTGGGCGGGGACCCGGGCATCGGTAAATCCACGATCCTGATCCAGACGCTGGCCTCCATGAGCGCAACCCTCTGCGCCCTTTACGTGACCGGCGAGGAGTCGGCGGCACAGGTGGCGCTGCGCGGGCGCCGATTAGGCCTGAAGGCCCCGGGCATGAAGCTCTTGGCCGAGACCAATGTCGACGCCATCATCGCCCAGGCCCGCCTCGAGAACCCGCGGGCGCTCGTCATCGATTCGATCCAGACGGTCTTTGTTCCGCAGCTCTCCCAGGCACCCGGCAGCGTGGCCCAGGTTCGCGAGGCGGCCGCCGCCCTGGTGCGCTTCGCCAAGGAGACCGACACGGCGCTCTTTCTGGTCGGCCATGTGACCAAGGAGGGTCAGCTCGCAGGTCCCCGGGTGCTTGAGCATATGGTCGACGCCGTCCTTTACTTCGAGGGGGACAGCGGCAGCCGCTATCGGCTGATCCGCGCCATCAAGAACCGCTTCGGGGCGGTCAACGAGATCGGCGTATTCGTCATGACGGAAGGGGGCCTGCGCGAGGTGACCAACCCTTCGGCCCTGTTTCTGCGCCAGGATGCCCGGAATGCACCCGGGAGCGTCATATTGGTGACGCAGGAGGGCACTCGGCCCTTGCTGGTCGAGGTCCAGGCCTTGATCGACGAGAGCCCGGGGGCCAACCCGCGACGGGTCGCGCTGGGGCTGGACGGTCAGCGTCTTGGCATGCTGCTCGCCCTGCTGCATCGCCACGGAGGGCACGCCACGTCGCGCCATGACGTCTTCGTCAACGTGGCCGGGGGCGTGCGGGTGACGGAGACGGCGTCCGATCTTGCTGTCTTGCTGGCATGCACCTCGAGCCTCCTGGATCGCCCGGTGCCCCGCGATCTCGTGGTTTTCGGGGAGGTGGGGCTCGCCGGCGAGATGCGGCCGGTACCGCGCGGCCAGGAGCGGTTGCGGGAGGCGGCGAAGCTTGGTTTCAGGCGCGCCATCGTGCCGGCCGCGAATGTCCCCAAGCGGCGCGCCGAGGGGGACATTGCTGTGTTCGGGGCAAAACAGTTGAGTGAGGCCCTGGCGCACTTTTTGCTGCCATAAATGATATTCGACGGCGCGCGAGTGACCGGGCGAAGAGACCGGGCGGGGTGGGGCGCGGGAGGGCAAGGCTCATGAGACAAAACGGAGAACGGGCGTCGGGGAGTGGCGCCGGGGCCGTGGGGGGGGCGGAAGCCCGGACCAAGACTCTTCATGCCATGGCGACGGCGCGCCTCGGCGCGGTGTGCGCGCTCGCGGGGCTCGGGCTTGCCCTGCTCATACGCTTGTGGGTGGCCGTACCGGGTGTGCAGGGCCCCGGCGGCCTTTTGGGCCCCTTTCTGGGGGGATGGTTCGGCGTCAGGCTCGCCTTCTGGCGCATGGCCACGATCCAGGGGGGCGTGATCCTTGCGGGGGCTTCGATCGCCGTCTGGCACCGGCACGCCAAGCGGCGCAGCAAGGCCCCGCGCACGCTCCAGGCCCCCCGCGCCACCTTCCTGCGGACGCTGGAGCGCATCGTGGCCACCCACGACGACCTTCCCTACAGCCTCATTCTCTTCGATATCGACGGCTTTCGCATCTTGAACGAACGCCATGGCACGGAGGCCTGCGACGATCTGCTGTCCTGCGTCAAACGCAAGCTCGCCGCGGCCTTGCCGGAAGACGCGCGCCTGGCGCGGTTCGGGAGCGACGAGTTCCTGGCGTTCGTGCCGCGGCTTGCCGCCGACGAGGCCCTGGCCTTGGCGCGCGGGGTGCTGGAGTCCGTTGCCGGGCACCCTTTCGACGTCGGCACGGGGACGCTGCGCGCGACCTTGAGTGCCGGGCTTGCCTCCTTTCCGGAGAGCGCGCACAGCCTCCGGGACGCCATAAGCCAGATGACCTCGGCCCTTCAGGAGGCCCAGAGCGGCGAGCGGGGGACGGTGGTCGCCGCCCGCCACAACAAGGTCGGCCTCTGTCGCCTCGGCGCCGAGGTGGAGTCGGCCTTGAGCGAGCGGCGTGTGTGTCCCGCCTACCAGCCCATCATCGATCTGCGCACCGGCCATCTGATCGCGGAAGAGGGGCTGGCGCGCATCGTGCTGCCCGATGGTCAGATCCTGGGCGCCGACGAGTTCATGAATGCCGCCACCGATCTCAGGCTCGCGAGCCGCATCGACGAGGCCCTCATTGAGCAGGCGCTGGACCGGTGCCGGGAACAGAGCCGTCAAGGGGACAAGCGCCTGCGATTCATCAACGTCTCGGCGGCGCTCCTGCAGGAACGGCGCCTGCTTGAGCGGACCGCTTTTGCGTTTAGGGGATGCGACATCCTTGGAGATCTCACCGGAAGCCGCAACCCGATCGTAGTCGAGATCACCGAGCGCGAACTCCTGCGCGATCCGGCGGCGGCCCTGCAGGCCCTCCAACCCCTGCTCGACATAGGCGCGCGGCTTGCCATCGACGATTTCGGCAGCGGCTATTCCTCGTTCCTCTATCTCACCGCGCTCCCCGTGTCCTTCCTGAAGATCGAGATGCAGCTCCTAAAGACGGCGCGCACAAGCGCCCGCGCGCGCTCCATCCTGAAGGGGATCAAGGCCATCGCCCAGGATCTCGACATCCTCACCATAGCCGAAGGCATCGAGGATGAGGAACTGGCCCGCATCGCGCGCGACCACGGCATGGACTGGGGGCAGGGGTTCTATTTCGGGAGGCCGGTGCTCGGGTCGCTCCCCCGTGCCCGCGCCTCCGAAAAGGTCTCGTAACGGCGCTCGAGTCCTGCGGGCCTCGAGCCCCCCTGTAAGCGCATCCGGGCTTCTTCAGGGCATCCCTCAAAGGCCCATCCGTTCGTGTGGGCCGCGCGAGGGGGCGGCGGCTGCGGCGCCCTTGCCTAAACCCCTCTTCCAAGGAGGGGCGCGCGCCCTCGGGGGCTTGCGGCCCGCGCCCGGCTTGGTCAGCGTTGGCCGGATCGGGCCGGGCGCGCGCGGCGCAGTGCCACGTTCAGGCCCACATTGATGAGAAGCACCATCAGGATCACGAGGAAGGCGGCGGCGAAGGCCAGCGCATGCGCTGAACGATACGGCTGATTGATGAAGCTCCAGATGACGTAGGTGAGGTAGCCGATCGGTTCGTGGATCAGTTTCCCGTTCCAGAGGAAATTCGACCAGCCGGCCGTGTAGATCAGGGGCGCAGTCTCCCCCAGGGCGATGGCGATGGCGAACAGAACGCCCGTCAATATGCCCGGCAGGGCGAGCGGCAGGGCAAGGCGCGTGATCACCGTGAACTCACGAAAGCCGAGGGCGTAGCCCGCCTCGCGCAGGCCGCTTGGGACCTGCATGAAGGAGATCTCGGTGAAGCGCGCGACGTAGGGGACGACCATGATCGCAAGCGTCAAGGACCCGGCGAGCACCGAGAACTGCCAGCCGAGTCCTATTACGAGCGTCACATAGCTGAAGTATCCGAGGACGATGGACGGCACCCCGGCCAGCACGTCATCCAGGAAACGGACCGTTCGCCCGAACCGGCCCTGGCCGAACTGCGAGAGGTAGATCCCCGCGAGGATCCCCACAGGGGCGGCGAATACGAGCGCCCCCGACACCAGCACGAGCGTCCCGGTAATGGCGTTCAGAAGCCCCCCGGAGATGCCATTCGTGACCTTCGTGAAGAGCTCGAACGACAAGGCGGACATGCCCTTGCGGATCACGGTGTAGAGAATATCGAGCAGCGGGGTGGCGACCAGCACGAATGAAGCCGCCGCCAGGCCCCATCCCAATCCCGACAGCCATTTGCGGCGCGTGATGCGCGAGAGCTTAAACGGGTGAGGCATTGCGAGAGGTTCCGGTGAGCAGGCGTGCTATGACGTTGGTGATGACCGAGATGATGAAAAGTATGAGCGCGATCTCGGCAAGTGACCGCACCGCCATCCCGGTCGGATCCTGCATCGCGCTATCGAGCTGCGACACGATGAACGAGGCCATGGTGGTCACCGGACTATAGATGTTGCCCGGGAAGTAATTCAGGGCCCCGCCGCTCACCATGAGGACCGCCATGGTCTCGCCCAAGGCGCGGCCGAGGCCCAGGATGCAGGCTCCGATGATGTTGCTGCGCACGGCCGGTAACATGGCGCGGCGCACCACTTCGAAGTGCGTGGCGCCCAAGGCGTACGCGGCCTCTTTCGTTTCCGACGGCACCTGCGCCAAGGCATCGCGCACCGTGGCCGCGATGATCGGCACCACCATGAGCGCGAGCACGATAGAGGCGGCGAGCAGGCCGTAACCGCTGCCGATCGCCCCCGAGAAGAAAGGTATGAAGCCCATCACCGTGCGCAGGCCCGGCCCCAAGGTGTGCGCCACGAGCGGTGTGAGCACGGCGTATCCCCATAGACCGTAGACCACGCTCGGCACGGCCGCGAGCATCTCGACTACGAACGACAAGAGGCCTCGGAGGCGGCTGTGCAGGCCCTCGGCGAGGAAAATCGCCACCCCAAGGCTTACGGGGATGGCGATGATGAGCGCGATGGCCGAGGTCAATAGGGTGCCCACGATGAATACGAGGATGCCGTAATCCGCGCCTATGGGCGCGAGGACTCCCCGTTGCTCCACGGGGTCGGCGTAGAGGTTGCCGAGATTCCAGATATGGCCGACGAGAAAATGCCAGCCATTGAATGTCAGGGCCGGCCAGGAATAGCGGGCCAGAAAGATGAGAACGGCAAGGAGCGCGAGCGGTATGAGGCTTGTGAAAAGTACGAGGACGATCCGGAATGGTCGAAGCTTCATGACGCTCTCAGAAAACGACCGGGGCCCTTTCGGGGCCCCGGCCCTTTACTCCCGTTAATGGATCTTCGCGATCTGCTTGCGGCTCAGCGCCGAGATGCGCGCAGGCAAGGCGATGAATCGCACTTGGCGAAGGAAGCGGCGCGCGTTTCCTCCGCGGGTATCGACCGTCCACGACAGGAACGTGCGCAAGGCCTCGGCCATGGCGGGATTCGCCTGGTGGTCGTTTACGATCGCGTACTCGTAGTTGATGATCGGATAGGACTCCGCGCCTGGCGCAAACACGAGGCTTATGCGCTCGTCGACCGGCGTCTTCTTCACGAGTTGCGCGGCGGCCGCCCCGATGGTCTTATTGCTCGGGAGCAGGAAGCGTCCGGCGCGGTTCCTGAGCATCGCCGTACCAAGGTGCGCGCGCTCCACTTCCTTCGTGAAGCTCACGCCGATGTAGGCGATGGAGTAGGGCGTCTGGGCCGCAGCCTGCACCATGCCCGGATTGCCGAGCGCGCCCAGGCCGCCCGGTACCGCGGGCCAGCTGATCGTGGTGCCGTAGCCGACGTGCTTGTTCCAGTATGGCGTCGAAAAGGACAGGTACTGGCTGAATATGAAGGTGTCGCCGCTGCCGTCCGTTCTATGGACGGGCGTGATGAGGTGGTGCGGCAGATGCACGCCCGGGTTCAGGTGCGCGATCGCCGGCGCATTCCAGTAGCGGATGTGGCCATCGTAGATCCCGGCCAGCACGGGCCCGCTCAGCTTGAGATGGATCTTGTTCAGACCGGGGATGTTGTAGTTGACGGTCTGCGCGGAGATGGCAAGCGGGATGTTCAGGATCGCCGGATTCTGCTTCATCTGCATGTTGCTCATGTAGGCGTCGGACGCCCCGATCTGAGCCACGCCCGAAATGGCCTCCGAGATGCCGGTGCCGCTGCCGGTTCCCTGCGTGTTGATGCGCACGCCCGGATGGCTGTGGGTGTAGGCGGGCACCCAGAGGTTAAACAGCGGATAAAGGAGAGTGGAGCCGGTCTCCATTATGTTGAGCGTGCGCGCGGACGCCGCCGGAGAGCTCATGACCCCGGCGAGGGTGAGGGCAAGTATCGTCCCACCGATCGCGGCGTTTACGGGGTTCCTGCTCGATTTTTTCAACATAGCTGCCTCTAGGGTTGTGTGATCGGCATGAAGCCTAATGGGCATTCATGACAACCTCATGACAAGCACCGCGCGCGCCATTTTAACCGAATCCTTACGCATTGCCAGTGCGCAGGCGCAGCCCGCGTCCCGCGCGGCTCACGCCGCGGGCAACTCGCGGAGGCGGGTCCCATCGCTGTGCGGGAGGGCGCGGGCGGGGCGGGAGAGGGCCTTTGCCGCCCGCCGCCCGCCCCAAAGGCCGGCAAGGGCGAGGCCGACCCCCGCGATCGCGACGATCGTGCCGCGGTGCAGGGTCGTCCACACCTGGGGGCTGTGGCGCGCGGAGCGGTCCGTAAACGGCCCGTGGACGCCGTGATCGCCCGGGACCGGCTGCCAGAGGTTGTAGGGACGCGAGGGATCCGCGGGCTCCGGCGACTGCTGGGAGCTGTAGCCCTTGCGCGCAAGGTAGCAGTCCAGGGCCCCCGGGGCGATCTTGTTGGCGAGGATGGCAGCGACGGTGGACGCGCCAACATCGATCTCGCGCCGGTCATGGCTCGCGGCCCAAACGACGACACGAGCGGCGATTTCGGGCTCATAGATCGGAGGAACTGGTTGAGGATTGTGGTACATGTTGTTCTTGGACCATGAAAATTGAGTGGTATTCATGGCCGGCATCTGCACCATGGTGACGCGGACGTGGCTCCTGTCGTGCAGCAGTTCCGTGCGGAGGGATTCCGTAAACCCCTGGATGGCGTGCTTGGCGCCGCAGTAGGCGGCCTGGAGGGGGATGCCGCGGTAGGCGAGCGCCGAGCCGACCTGGATGATGACGCCGCGGTCGCGAGGCGCCATGCGACGCAGGGCGGCCATGGTCCCGTAGACGTAACCGAGATAGGTGACCGCCGTGACCCGCGCCACCTCCTCGGGGCGTAATTTCCTGACGGGTGAAAAGACCGAGACCATGGCGTTGTTCACCCATACCGTGATGGGCCCAAACTCTGCCTCGACCGCCTGCGCGGCGGCTTCGACCTGTTCGGCGTCGGACACGTCGGTCGGCACCACGAGGGCGTGACCGCCCAGGGATTCCACTTCTCGCTTGGCCGCCTCGAGCCCGTCCCGTCCGCGCGCAAGCAAACCGATCTTCGCGCCGCGGCGGGCGAAATTCCGCGCTACGGCCCGGCCATGTCCGGCGCTTGCACCCGTTATGACGACCACATCCTGGGTGTTTGCCATATGTCCTCCTGCCTGAAGGGAGATGGATATCTCTGTCGCCCACCCGGATCGCGCGCACGGGGGCGGCCCTGGGCGCCGCATTCGCGCCTGACGGAAAGCGGCGAAAGCCCCGGCCGTATTCGGCCGCAAGGGCGGCAATCCTCGCCGGTAGGGCGGGGCGAGGGCCTTCGCGTCGTAAGCGATGCCCAGGCGCCCCCTGCTGAAAGGAGGCGTGGACGCCTCCGCGCCGATCCAGCATTCCGCACCTATCGTACCGATCCTGCCGGCGGCCTTGATCCGGCTTAGGGGTGGAGGCCTGCAGGGCGGGGTGCCGCGGGCCCTCGCGCCGGGTTCATTCCTCGGGCGGAGGTGCGCCCGCGGTCGCTTGGGCATGGTTCAGGGCGGCGACTAGGACGACGCCCCCGATCACGTTCCCGATGAAGGTCGGAATCATGAAGCGCGTGAAGTATTCCGGCCAGGGAAGCACCCCGCGCAGGACGAGGTAAAAGGCCTCCACGGATCCCGCGATGAGATGCGGGAAGCCCGCGATACTTATGACGTAAGTGAGGAGCATGACGATGACGACGCGCGCGGTCTCGGCGGCGGGCAACAACCATACCATGAGGGCGACGAGCCAGCCCGCGAACACCGCGCCAAGCACCATGGGCGCAAAAGGTCGGATCGCGTGACTTCCGAGATCGGTGAGCGTGTGCTGCATGCCGGCGCCGAAAAGCGAAGTGTCGGCGATGGCCCAGGCGAACAGCAGGGTTCCTACGAGGTTGGTGGCAAGCACCGTCGCCCAGAGCTTCATGACCCGACCGAATTTTCGCCACGTCATTTCCTGCATGAGCGGGAGTATCGGGGTCAAAGTGTTTTCGGTGAAGAGCTGTTGGCGCCCGAGGACAACGATGACGAACCCGAGGGTGTAGCCGAAGCCCGCGATGAGCTTGCGCCACGGGGTTGGCGGGAGGCCATCGTGGATTATGCCCTGGGCCAGCATGGAAAACCCCATGGAGAGGCCGGCCGCAAGCCCCGACCAGGCCAACGCCTTGGCCGGTCGCTGCAGTTCCTGTTCGCCCTCTTCGCGGATGACTTCGTGAACCACGCCCGCCGATATGGCGATGCGCTCGCGGGTCTTCCTCAGTTCGGTGCGGTCAAGCTTCACGGTATTGGGTTGATTGTCCGGATTGGCAGGCATCGGGTTTCGTCTCCTTTCGTGGATCGCGCAAGGGCCGTTTTGCGCCGAGTGTAGCCGACCGGGGAGGTCGGGCGCATGGGCACTGGAGCGGGGGCAGGCGGCTCGCAACAGTGCCAGCATGACCTCGCCGTGCGCCCTGCAGGGGCTGAGATCCAGGGATCCGCGCAGCCCCATCGATCCATGGCGTCGCGGGTCCGGAACGAGCGCGCTGGCTCCTCGGTATGCGCCCCATGCAATATCGTATATTCGAGGATGTCCGTATCATGGAAGTAGTACATGGGGCGTGGCCGGTTGCAGGAGGCGCAGGCGGGCCCGTGGAGGGAGGGCCCGGTCTGGGGGCCGCAGGCAGGCGGTGGGCCTGACAAAGGGCGTTGATACGAAAAACTTTGCTGACGCCATCGCGGCCGCCATCAGGATAAAGCGCGGCATAAAGGTCTCGCCCCCGGGAGCGCTTACAACCACGGGGCCGCCCCGTCATACGCCCTTGCGGCCTAGAACGCGTAACGCGGCGGACCCTCATCGCCTTGGCGGGAAATGGCGCGATCCGGGTGAGCGGCAGCAAGGGCATCGCGACGCCTGCCCGATATCGGCAAAAATGATCGGATGGGCGGCTCATCGCCGTCACCTTGAATGGCCCTGCGCGCTGAACGCCATGGCGCCGATCAGGACGTTTTGGGGTCCCGACATCGGCCTGTGCCGGTACTTTGGGGGTAGCCCGCATGATCGCGCTTTAGGAATGGGCGCCCTTTTTCCGGAGGGCCGTCGGATCGGGCGTGCTGGACGCCGGTGAATCGGGCGGGCGGGCGCGGGCTGCGCGATGTCGCCTCCTTGGCCGAGAGACGGCGCGACGCCACGAGCGGCCGCCGGTGGAACCGGAGGCGGGGCTCGTATTCGATGGCGACGATGGCCTCATCGCCTGTCGCGCTCGGCCGACCGTGCCGCAAGCGCGGCCGCATCAAAAGGCTTTGGCGAGCATCGGGTGCGGCGTTATGCCAGAATTCCGCTTGATCTTCTTGGCAGCGGCCGGCGGCGATGCCGGCGGGGGAGTGGGTGTGATCGATTTCGATGCCGTGATCGAGCGGCGTAACACCGATAGCGTCAAATGGGATCGCTACCGCGACCGGGACATTCTGCCCCTGTGGGTAGCGGACATGGATTTCGCATCGCCCCCCGTGGTCATCCGCGCCTTGCAGGACCGCGTGGCCCACGGCGTCTTCGGTTATGGCAACGCCCCCCGGGGGCTTTTCGAGGCCATTGCCGCCTATGTGGCGGATCAGACCGGCTGGCGCCTGCGATCGGAATGGGTCGTGTGGCTGCCGGGCCTCGTGACCGGACTGAATCTGGCGTGCCGGGCCACGGGCGCGCCCGGCGATGCCGCGCTCACGCTCACGCCGATCTACCCTCCGTTTCTGAGCGCGCCGAAACTGGCCGGGCGACGGCTCATCACCGCCCCTCTGCGGCTTGCCGCTGATCGCTACACGATCGATTGGGACGTCCTCGCGGAATCGGTCACGCCCGAGACCCGCCTCTTTTTGCTGTGTAATCCGCACAATCCGGTCGGGCGCGCCTACGAGATCGGGGAACTGGAGCGCCTGGGACGGTTTTGCGAGCGCCACGACCTCGTCATCTGCGCCGACGAGATCCATGCGGGGCTCGTGCTCGACGCATCACGGCGTCATTACTCGATCGCCAATCTAAGCCCCGAGCTCGCGCGGCGCACCATAACGCTCATGGCCCCGAGCAAGACCTTCAACATACCCGGTTTAGGCTTTTCGTTCGCGGTCATCCCGGACCCGGAGCTGCGCGCGCGTTTTCGTGCGCAGATGAAAGGCATCGTGCCCGATGTCAACGTTCTCGGGTTCGCCGCGGCGCTCGCTGCCTACCGCGAGGGGGAGTCGTGGCGCCAGGCCCTGATCGGGTACCTGCGACGCAACGCCGAGATCACGGTGGAGGCGGTGCGCGCGATGCCGGGCCTCGGGATCACGTCCGTGGTGGAGGCGACCTATCTCGCCTGGATCGATGCCCGGGGGCTTGGAGTGGAGAACCCTCAACGATTTTTCGAGCAGGCCGGGGTCGGGCTTTCGGATGGCGCGGACTTCGGGGCAGAGGGCTTCGTGCGCTTGAATTTCGGGTGCAGGCGCGCGCTGCTCCTGGAGGCGTTGGGACGCATGCGCCGAGCCCTGCCCCCGGGCTAAAGGGCGCGGCTGAGCCCTTCGGGAGGACGGCTGTCGGCATCGCTGCTTGGGTGCCATGTGGGCCATGGCGCGGGCGCGTAGCTAGAGGACCTCGAAACCTTCCGATTCGAGCATGCGCACGAGACGGATGAGCGGCAATCCGATCAGGGTGTTCGGATCATCGCCGTGGAAGCGTTCGAACAAGGCGATGCCGAGACCTTCGGATTTCACGCTGCCGGCGCAGTCGTAGGGCCGCTCCTTTTCGAGGTAGCGGGCGATGTGATCTTCGCCAAGCTTCCGGAACGTGACCTCGAACAGCGCGACCTCCGCCTGGATGCGGCCGGTCTTCGCATTGAGCAAGGCAAGCCCCGTGTACAGGCGCGCGGTCTTGCCGGAGATGCGTCGCAGCTGACGCGCCGCCTCATCGAAGCCGCCAGGCTTGCCCACGATCTCGCCGTCATATTCGGCCACCTGGTCCGAGCCTATGATGAGGGCGTCCGGCGCCTTGGCGCGCACCGCCGAGGCCTTGGCGATCGCAAGCCGCTCGGTCAATTCGCGCGCGCCCTCGCCAGGCCGCGCGGTCTCATCGGCCTCCGAGACCATGACCTCGAAGGGGACCTTGAGGCGCGCCAGAAGGTCGTGGCGGTAGCGCGAGCCGGAGGCCAGGATGAGACGCGGGGAGGTCACGATCTAACCGATCTCGACCAGCGCTTCATTGGGGTTCACGCTGTCACCCTTCTTGACGTGGATCGCCTTGACGGCGCCCTGCACCGGCGCCGGCACCTCGTTTTCCATTTTCATGGCCTCGATGACAAGCACCGGGTCGCCCGCCTTCAAGACCTGTCCCAGGGTGACGAGGACATCGACCACGGTCCCTGGCATGGCGCTCGTGACATCCCCGGCCTTGTGGGCCTTCGGGCGCGCGCGCGTCGTCCCCGTCGCCGCCTGGGCCGCCGCCATGGGCTCGCGGAAATCTCCGCCCGCCCCCTCGATCGGTACAATGCCCATGGTTTCGACCATGATCTCCTCTGGCATACCGTCGACATAGACGTAGAAGGGCCTGCGTTCCTCGGTCTTGTGGCCCGCACCGCGGATCTTGATGTTGTAGGTCTCGCCGTGCATCGTGACATTGAAGTCCGTGGGCGCGAGGTAGCAGGGGGCCGACTGCGCCTCGGGCGGGGGCAGGAGCTCCTCGGGCTGCAGGGTGCCGGCGGCGCGCTCTTCGAGGAACTGGCGGCCGACCTCCGGGAACATCGCGTAGGTCAAGACGTCCTCTTCACTCTTCGCGAGGTCACCGATTTCGGCGCGCAATTTTTCCATTTCGGGCGGAATGTCGTCGGCCGGCCGGTGCGTGATGACCGGCTGACCGCCGATGGCCAGCCTTCGGACCCGGCTGTCCACGGTTCCGGGGGGTGCGCCATAGCGCCCCTGGAGGTAGAGCTTCACTTCGTTTGTGATGCTCTTGTACCGCTGCCCCGTAAGGACGTTCAGGACAGCCTGGGTACCCACGATCTGCGATGTGGGCGTGACGAGCGGCGGGTAACCCAGGTCGGCGCGCACGCGGGGGATTTCGAGCAGGACCTCGTCCATGCGATCGAGGGCGCCTTGCTCCTTCAGCTGGTTGGCGAGATTCGAGATCATCCCGCCCGGCACCTGATTGACGTGGACGCGGCTGTCGACGCCCGTATGATCGCTCTCGAATTGGTGATAGCGCTTGCGCACATCGCGGAAGTAGGCGTTGATCCGCTCGAGGCGA
>JAKAXT010000040.1 GCA_021816425.1 Pseudomonadota bacterium
TCCGATCTGTCCTCACCGCGGAGCACGAGCGTCACCCCGGACAGGGCATCGTCCAGGGCGTTGGCGAAGAAGAACATCGCGTCACCTTTCGCGCGGCGCACGACGAAATCCCCGAGGAGCGTCGTGGCCACGTGCTGCGGCCCGCGCACGACGTCGTGAAAAGTGATCTCCTCCCCCTCCATGACGCGGAAACGCCAGACCGGGGCCTCGCCCGCGGCGATCCGTTTTTGGGCGACCGTCGGGTGGATGGACGCGCAGCGGCCCAGATAGCGCGGCGGCAGGCCCTGGGCGCGGAGGCGCGCGCGCTCGGCGCCGAGCTCGTCCTCGGTGCAAAAACACGGGTAAACGAC
This sequence comes from Pseudomonadota bacterium, assembly GCA_021816425.1. GTDB lineage: Bacteria > Pseudomonadota > Gammaproteobacteria > Acidiferrobacterales > Acidiferrobacteraceae > Acidiferrobacter. The sequence continues at coordinate 351 of JAKAXT010000040.1, forward strand.
GCGCTGGGCCCGCAATTTTTCCAGGTATTCATCGTAGACGGGGGCGCGCTGCGACTGGCGAAGGGCCGCCGCCTCATCCATGTGGGGCCCGAAACCGAGCCACCGGAGATCGGCCCGCAGGGCCTCCTCGAACGCGGGGCTTACGCGGGCGCGGTCGCTGTCCTCGATCCGCAGGAGAAACCGCCCGTCGGGTAGGGCCGCAAGCAGACTGAAAAGCGCGGTGCGCGCGTTGCCGAGATGCAAAAGGCCGCTCGGGCTCGGCGCGAAACGGGTGGTCCGGGGATTCATGCGCCCATGATAGCGCGTCATTGCCCTTGCGTGCCAAGTCGGCGACAATGCGCCAAACTTGCCGGAGGGTCCCCCATGGTACATCTTGAAACGAACAAGGGCGTCATCGTCCTCGATCTGAACGCCGACAAGGCTCCGAAGACCGTGGCCAACTTCCTGACCTATGCCCGTGAAGGCTTCTTCAGCAACACGGTCTTCCATCGCGTGATCGACGGTTTCATGATCCAGGGCGGCGGCTTCGAGCCCGGCATGCGCCAAAAGCCCACGCGCGCGCCGATCGACAACGAGGCCAACAATGGTCTGCGCAACGCCCGCGGCACGATCGCGATGGCGCGCACGAGCGACCCGCACTCCGCCACGAGCCAGTTCTTCATCAATGTCGCCGACAACGACTTCCTGAATTTCACGGCGCCCACCCCCACCGGCTGGGGCTACTGCGTATTCGGGCGCGTGACCGAGGGCATGGACATCGTCGACGCCATCAAGGGCACCGCCACCACCAGCCGCAACGGGCATCAGGACGTACCGGTGAATGACGTGATCATCACCGACGTGCGGATCGACTAGGCGCGTGAAGGCACGGGCGTTCATCGCCGATCTGCATCTGACGGCGCAGCGGCCGCATGCGATCGGGCTCTTTCGCGACTTCCTCGCACAGGCGCAGGGCCCGCTCGATCAGCTCTACATCCTGGGCGACCTGTTCGAGTACTGGGTGGGCGACGACGGCGCGGACGAACCGGAATTCGCGCCGGTGGTCGCGGCGCTGCGGGAGGCCACGGACACGGGCCTTGGGATCAGCGTGTTGCACGGCAATCGCGACTTCCTGCTCGGCGCCCGCTTTGCCGAGCTGACCGGCTGCCGCCTGCTCGACGACCCGCACGAGCTGCCCCTCTTTGGGACGCCGACTTTGATCAGCCATGGCGATGCGCTCTGCACCGACGATCGCGAATACCAGGAGCTGCGCCGCCAGTTCCGCGATCCCCGCTGGCAACAGCAGGTCCTGACCCGGCCGCTCGCGGACCGCATCGCCATGGCCCGCGCCTTGCGGGCGGAGAGCGGCCGGGCGACACCGGCCAAAGACGCCGCCTTGCTCGACGTGAATACGGAGGCGGCGGCCGCGCTCCTCGAGCGCCACGGGGTGCGGCGCTTGATCCACGGCCATACCCATAGGCCCGGCGCGTACCCGGTGCCGACGGCGGCCGGGCCCGGCGTGCGCATGGTGGTCGGCGATTGGTACGAAGGATCGAGCGTGCTGGTCGTGGGACCCGCGCGCCACGCCCTAGTCGCCGTTACGGACTTCTCCGGGGCTGTAGCGGACGTAATGCGCGGGCAGGACGAATAAACTGCGCTTGATCGGGACGTCCTTCTTGTAGCCCGTGAGTATCTTCTCGTTCTCCTGGTAGTCGAGCACGCGCACGGGGAAGCCCATCGCGTACTGACGGCCCGCATCGAACACGTTGTCCGCCAGATCGCAGGAGGTCTCGAGTCCCGCCGGGGTATTGGCGGCGGTCAGCGCCTGCTCCCCGGCCAGGGTGTCCGCATAGGCCTTGAGGGCCGCCACGGCACCGGGCAGCAGACCCTTGGCCGCCACCACGTAGTAACACTGGTGGCCGTTCGTGTAGAGCCGATAGCTTCTCAGCTTGTGACCCTTGAACCGGCCCTTGACCTTCCCGGGCTTGACCGACTCGCGGAACTTGGCGGGCTTCGCCAGGGTGATCAGGTGGCTTCGAATCACGAGGATGGTGCGATCACTGCGATCGACGCTGTAGATGACACGGCGCTTGCGATCGAACAGGATGTAATTACCGGTCCCGGTATCCGGGTCGATGCGCAGGTAATGGCGGTTCACGATGATGCGCGTCGGGAACAGTGGCCCACCCAGTTCACGCTCCTTCATATAGAGGATGGTGGCGTGGGGCGTACCGCGCCCGCAGGACGCGAGCGCCATGACGAGCCCTGCGAGACCGAGCCGGACGACTACGCGGCCCACCCTCATCGCGCCCCCTTCAAGGCCGCGACCGCCCGCAGGCCGGTCTCCAGGTCGGCGATCAGGTCGCCACGGTCCTCGAGGCCCATCGAAAGCCGGATGAGCCCGTCCCCGACGCCGGCCGCCCGCCGATCCTCCGGGCTCAGGCGACCATGGGTCGTGGTGGCCGGGTGCGTGATCGTGGTCTTGGTATCGCCCAGGTTGGCGGTGCGCGACGCCAGACGGCAGGCGTTCACGAACGCGAAGGCCGCGCGCGCATCCGCCCCCTTCAGGGTGAACGAAACCACGCCCCCGCCGGCCGATTGCTGGGCGCGGGCCAGGGCATACTGCGGGTGGGTGGCAAGAAACGGATAGAACACCTCGTCCACGAGGGCTTGGGTCTGAAGCCAGCCTGCCACCACGAGCGCAGTCTCGCTGTGCGCCTTCATGCGCAAGGAGAGGGTCTCCAGCCCCTTCAGGAAGATCCAGGCGTTGAAGGGGCTCATGACAGGCCCGCCTGTGCGCACGAAGGGGAGTATCTCACCCATGACGACCTGCTCGGTCCCCACGATCGCCCCGCCCAGCGCACGCCCCTGACCGTCGATGTACTTGGTGGCTGAATGCACGACGAGGTCGGCGCCGAGCGCCAGGGGACGCTGCAGGATCGGCGTACAGAAGGTATTGTCGACGACGAGCTTGGCACCGTGGCGATGGGCGATCTCGGCGAGCGCCACGAGGTCGCCCAGGACGCACAAGGGGTTGGACGGCGTCTCCAGGAAAAAGAGCCGTGTACGGTCCGTGCACGCGCTCTCCCAGGCCTTCGTGTCCTCCAGCGGCACGAAGCTCGTGACGACACCGAAGCGCGCCAGCGTCTGGAAAAGGGCGATCGACGGCCCAAACACGCTCTGCGACACGACGACATGGTCGCCCGCCTTCAGAAGGGCCATGCACACAGACAGGATCGCCGCCATCCCCGAGGCCGTCGCAAGCGCCCGCTCGCCGCCCTCGAGAATCGCCAGACGCTCCTCGAAGATCCGCACGGTCGGATTGCTCGTGCGCGAATAAATGTTGCCCGGGACGCGCCCCGCGAAGCGATCCGCGGCCTGCTCGGCGTCCTCGAAGACGTAGCTCGACGTGAGGAAGAGGGGCTCGCTATGCTCGCCCTCATGGGTCCTATGATGGCCCGCGTGAATCGCGAGCGTCTCCATACGGCCCTTCAAGTCGTCGTCCATTTCCGACCCCCTTCCCGCTTATGAATAGTACGTATGCAATTCCGTCGACACGAGATCGTTCATGGGGCTTGCGCACTTGGCCGCATCGCCGCGCGCGAGTTCGATGTGCTCGAGATAGTCCTTGTCGACGTCCCCGGTCACATAGACCCCATCGAAACACGAGGTGTCGAAATGGCTTATGCGCGGGTTGCCTTCGCGCGCCGCCTCGATGAGGTCCTCCAGGTCCTGGAAGATGACCCGATCGGCGCCGATGGCGACCGCCACTTCCTCGGGCGTCCGGCCGTTTGCGATCAGCTCGTGGCGCGACGGCATGTCGATGCCGTAGACGTTCGGATAACGCACGGGAGGGGCCGCGGACGCGAAATAGACTTTGCGCGCGCCGGCCTCGCGGGCCATCTGTATGATCTGCATCGAAGTCGTGCCGCGCACGATCGAATCATCCACCAGCATCACGTTTTTGCCGCGGAATTCGAGATCGATGGCATTCAATTTCTGGCGGACCGACCGGTTCCGCTGCGCTTGGCCGGGCATGATGAAGGTGCGCCCGATATAGCGGTTCTTGATGAAGCCTTCCCGATACTTCACGTCGAGTTCCTTGGCCATCTCGAGGGCCGCGGCGCGGCTCGTATCGGGGATCGGGATGATGACGTCGATGTCGTGATCCGGCCACTCGCGCAGCAATTTGCGCGCGAGCCGCTCGCCCATGCGCAACCGCGCCTTATAGACGCTTATGCCATCGATGATGGAATCCGGGCGCGCCATGTAGACATGCTCGAAGATGCAGGGCGTCGAACGCGGGCTGTCCGCACACTGACGCATGGAGAGGCGGCCTTCCATGTCCACGAAGAGCGCCTCGCCGGCCTGCACGTCGCGCACGAGCCCGTAACCCAGGACATCGAGCGCCACGCTCTCGGAGGCGAACATGTGTTCGGGGCCCCCGTCCGTGTCGCGGCGGCCATAGACGAGCGGCCTGATCCCCCAGGGATCCCGGAACGCCACGATGCCAAAGCCCGAGATCATGACGACCGCCGCATAAGCCCCGCGGACGCGCCGGTGGACGGCCGCCACCGCCCGAAAGACATGTTCGGGCGTCAGTGCCACGCCCCCGACCTTCTGCATTTCATGGGCAAAGACGTTCAGCAGCACCTCGGAATCCGAATCGGTGTTGATATGCCGCTGATCCTCGCGGAACAACTCCTCGCGCAGTTCGGCGGCGTTGGTCAGATTGCCGTTGTGCGCTATGGCCAGACCAAAGGGGGAGTTGACGTAAAACGGCTGAGCCTCGGCCGACGAGGCGCAGCCCGCCGTGGGGTAGCGTACGTGACCTATGCCCATCGTCCCCCGCAGCGCCATCATATGCGAAGCCTGGAAGACATCGCGCACGAGGCCGTTGTCCTTGCGCATATAGACGCGCTTGCCGTCGCTCGTGATGATGCCGGCCGCATCCTGGCCCCGGTGCTGGAGAACGATGAGGCCGTCGTAGAGGGACTGGTTGACAGGCCCCTTCGCCAATATGCCGACTATCCCACACATGATTGGGACTCCTTGGGGAGCGCCGAAAAGCCGCCTAGTTTAGCCATAGCGGAGGTTGCGGGCAACGTCTACGGGCAGCCAGTGCGCCACGTAGAGCGCCACGCTCTGAAAATATCCCACGAACAAAGAACCATGCCAGCTGCTGTAATTGGGGAACGGCGTAAGGCCGGCCAGCAAGACCATGAGCACGATCACGGCGGCCCCCTTGAGGAAGCCTATGATGCCGCCCATGACCCGGTCGGCAGCCCGCGAACCGATCTTGAGCCAGGCCTGGCGAATGAAGTGGGAGGCGACGGCCAAGGCCACGAAGGTGACCAGAAACACGACGAAGAAGACGACCACCGCCCGCAGGTTCGCGTCGTGCAAATGCCCGGCGAACCAGCCCGTGAAATCCCCGGAAAAGAACCAGGCCACGAGAAAGCTGAGGACCCACGTGAGAAACGACAGGACCTCGCTGATGAAGCCCCGCAACACGCCCACGAGAACGAAAAGGCCCACGATCAGAACGATCACGACATCCAACCAATTCATCGCGCTGCCGCCGCCTCCTGAATAAGAAATCCGCGCACCCGGTCACGCCGGGCCACCGCCTGCAGGACACTCCCCGCCTGCGTCCGGCCGTAGGGGCCCACGATCACGACCACGCCTCGACCGGTCGGTAGCCGGGTCAATTCGACATGCGCGGGAAAACCCTGCGCCCTGAGGCGACGCTTGAACGCGATCGCATCCACCGCCCGCACATAGGCCCCGACCTGCACATACCAAGCGCGGGGCGCCGCCGCCTGCGCGGGGCGCCTCGCGGGCGGCGCCTGCGCCGCCCCTGTCGCCCCCGCCTTCGCCTTCGCAGGACCCGCCGCGGACGAGCCCTTCGGGGCCGCAGTCGCCGCGGGGGGTCCACCCGCAGAGGTCGGCGCCGTCGCGGCTACGCCCCTGCTCGCCACGACCACAGGCGCCGCGCTCACGACGACGTGGACTCCGTGGGCGACGCGCCGCACCGTCAACACCTGCCCGCCGGCCGCGGGAGACCGCGGCTGGCGCAGCACGATCGGCAGAATCACGACCGCCGCCGTCACGAGAATGGCCGCGCCCACGATCCTGCGCTTGGCGTCAAACGACCCGTCCCCCTCCACGGCCCCCTCTCCGATCGTCTCTTGATGCGAGTATAGCACCGACCGTCTTGAAGGACCCAAAGACGACCACCCGGTCGTCAGGTCCGGCGCGGCCCAACGCCGCCTCGTACGCGCCCAAAGGATCGTCGTAAAGCCCCTCGGCGACCACGCCGACGCTCTGCAAGGCGTCGTCCAGAAACGCGGCATCGGCGCCGCGCGGATCGTCCAAGGTCGCCAAAAACCAGGTGTCGATCGAGTCGCGAAGGACCTCGAAGACCTCGGCCACGGGCTTGTCCCGCAGCATGCCCACGACCGCGAGCGTACGCCCGGGCACGCGCTGCTCACCCAGGGTCCGCGCCAGCGCCTGTGCCGCCTCCCTGTTATGGGCGACGTCGAGCACGGTGCGTACCCCGGTGTCGGGCAGGGTCTGGAAGCGCCCGGCGAGACGCACGGCCTGCAGGCCTTCGCGCAGGTCCCGCGCGGTGAGCGCAAGGGCCGCAAGGGCCTCGGTCGCGGCCAGCGCACACGAGGCGTTGGCGAGCTGGTAGGCCCCGCGTAGCGCCGGATAAGGCAGGTCGAGCGTGCCCCGGGTGCCTGTGAAACGCAAGCCGGATCCCGAATCCTCATACCGGAAATCCTGGCCCCCGATGCGCGCCTGCGCCCCGATGCGGCGCGCCTCCTGCACCACCGACTCCGATACATCGAAACCGATGATCGCGGGGCGGCCGGCGCGGAATATGCCGGCCTTCTCGCGCCCTATCGTCTCGCGATCGGGCCCGAGCAGGTCCTTGTGGTCGGTGCCCACCGACACCACGACCGACACGTCCGCGTCGACGATGTTGACCACGTCGAGGCGCCCGCCCAGGCCCACCTCGAGGATGGCCAGATCCACGCGGGCGCGCGCAAAGAGCAAAAACGCGACCAGCGTCCCGAACTCGAAATAGGTGAGCGGCACGGTCCCGCGGGCCTCCTCGACCGAGGCGAAGGCCTCGCACAAGACATCGTCCGCCACTTCCTCACCCGCGAGCCGCACCCGCTCGTTGTAGCGTACGAGGTGCGGGGAGAAATAGGCGCCCGTGCGGTAGCCGGCCGCGCGATAGATGGACTCCAGCATGGCCGCGGTCGAGCCCTTGCCATTGGTTCCGCCGATGGTGATGACCGGACATGCCAGGCGCGGCAAGCGCTCGAAGACCCCGCGCACCCGGTCCAATCCGAGCTCGATACGGCGCGTGTGGAGGCCGTCTATATAGACGAGCCATTCTTGAAGGGTTCGATTACTCAGAGGTCTTTTTGCAGCGCGCTGACGGTGTTGGCGACGAGAGGCCGGTTCGACAGGACCGACAGGAGGCGGGCGATCGTCTCACGCAGCTTGTGACGATGCACGATCATGTCGATCGCTCCGTGCTCGAGCAGGAATTCCGAACGCTGGAAGCCCTCGGGCAGGGTCTCGCGCACGGTCTGCTCGATCACGCGCGGACCCGCGAAGCCGATCAAGGCCTTGGGTTCGCCGATTATGACGTCCCCAAGCATCGCAAAGCTCGCCGACACCCCACCCATCGTGGGATCGGTGAGCACCGAAACGAACGGCAGGCCCTCATCGGCGAGCCGCGTGAGCGCGGCGCTGGTCTTGGCCATCTGCATGAGCGAGACGAGCCCCTCCTGCATGCGCGCCCCGCCGCTTGCCGCGAAGCAGACGAAAGGCAGGCGCTCGGCCAGACACACGTCCACGCCACGCACGAAGCGTTCGCCCACCACCGACCCCATCGAGCCGCCCATGAACGCGAACTCAAAGGCCGCGGCGACCAGAGGCAGCCCCTGCACGCGCCCCTTCAGGACGATGAGCGCATCCGACTCCCCGGTGGTCTTCGTGGCATCGGCCAGACGATCCTTGTAGCGCTTGCTGTCCTTGAACTTCAGGAAATCCATCGGCGCAAGACAGGTGCCGATCTCCGAACACTCGCCGGCATCGAGGAAGGCGGCAAGCCTCTTGCGGGCCGAGATGCGCATGTGGTGGTCGCAGCGCGGGCACACGCCGGCATTCTTCTCGATCTCGGCATGGTACAAGACGCTCCCGCAGGCCGGGCACTTGCTCCACAGCCCTTCGGGAACGGCCTTTTTGGCCACCCCCCGACTCTTGATCTTGGGAGGCAGGAGCTTGTCGAACCAACTCATGACGATGCCCTCGATGTGCGCTCCGGCAAGGCCGCGCGCAGGTCGCGCACGAAGGCTTCGACGTCGGCCAGCAGCTCGGCGACCGCGTTTTTGGCGGCCATCCTCTCGACGATCGCGCTCCCGACGATGACCGCATCGGCAAAGCGGCCCACCTCGGCCGCCGAGCGCGCGTCGCGGATGCCGAAACCCACCCCCACAGGAAGCGCGGACGAGGCGCGAACCACGGCAAGCCGTGCGGCCACATCGGCCACGTTCAGATGGCTCGCGCCGGTAACGCCCTTCAGGGCGACATAATAAAGGAAGCCCGTGGAGGCCGCGCCGATCGCCACCAGCCGCTCGGCCGGCGTCGTCGGAGACAGAAGGAAGATGGTATCGACCCCGGCGCGGCCCGCATGATCACGCCATTCGGCGGCCTCCTCCGGGGGCATGTCGACGAGGATCACGCCATCGACGCCGGCCGAGCGGCAGGCGAAGGCGAAGGCCTCGTAGCCCATGGTCTCGACGGGATTCACGTAACCCATGAGGATCACGGGTGTGCGGTCGTCGTCGCGCCGGAAGGCCGCCACCTGATCCAGGACCGCGCGGGTCGTCGCACCGGCGGCGAGCGCGCGCTGATGGGCCATCTGGATCGCCGGCCCATCGGCCATGGGATCGGAAAACGGCATGCCGACCTCGATCAGGTCGGCGCCCGCACGCACCAGCGCGTGCATGAGGGGTACGGTGGCGGAAAGCGCCGGATCGCCGCCGGCGATGAACGGGATCAGCGCCGCGCGCCGGCCCTTTAAGGCGGCGAATACGCCCTTTATTCGTGACACGTCTTCGCCTCCTCGTAGGCCGCCACGCTCTCCACGTCCTTATCCCCGCGACCCGAGAGGTTCACGATGATGGCGGCGTCGGGCCCGAGCCTTGCGGCGAGTTCGTGCGCATAGGCGAGCGCGTGGCTCGATTCGAGGGCCGGGAGTATGCCCTCGAGCCGCGTAAGCCTGTGGAAGGCCGCGAGCGCCGCCTCGTCGTCCACCGCCACATAGCGCGCGCGCCCGATGTCCTTCAGCCACGCGTGCTCCGGACCCACGCCCGGGTAGTCGAGCCCCGCCGAGATCGAATGGGTGTCGCGAATCTGCCCATCCTCGTCGAACATGAGATAACTACGCGCCCCGTGCAGGACCCCGCGCCCGGTCGCGGCGGTCAGGGGGGCTGCGTGCAGACCCGACGCCAATCCCTTACCGGCGGCCTCGACCCCGTAGAGATCGACCTCGGCGTCCTCGAGAAACGCGTAAAAGAGGCCCATGGCGTTGGAGCCCCCGCCCACGCACGCGACCAGGGCCTGCGGGAGGCGCCCCTCGCGCTCCAGAAACTGGCGCCGGGCCTCCTCTCCTATCACCGCCTGGAAGTCGCGCACCATGGCCGGATAAGGGTGGGGGCCGCTCACGGTCCCGATCACATAGAACGTCTCGTCGACGGTCGTAGCCCAGTCGCGCATGGCCTCGTTCATGGCATCCTTCAAGGTCCGCGAACCCAGGGTCACGCTCACCACCTCGGCGCCCAGAAGGCGCATGCGCCGGACGTTGGGGGCCTGGCGCGCGATGTCCTCGGCGCCCATGTACACCACGCAGGACAGCCCCAGGCGCGCCGCCACGGTGGCGGTCGCGACACCGTGCTGGCCGGCCCCGGTCTCGGCGATCAGGCGCTTCTTGCCCATGCGCTTGGCGAGCAGCGCCTGGCCTATCGTATTGTTCACCTTGTGGGCGCCCGTGTGGTTCAGGTCTTCGCGCTTCAGATAGATGCGCGCGCCGCCCGCGTCGGCCGTGAGCCGCCGGGCAAGATAGAGCGGCGAGGGCCGGCCCACGTAGTCCCGGAAATCGGCGATGAGCTCCGCCTGAAACGTCGGATCGGTGCGCGCCTCTGCGTAGGCGCGCTCCAGCTCGGCGAGCGGACCCATCAGGGTCTCGGCGACGAATCGCCCCCCGTAAGGCCCGAAATGGCCGCGTGCATCCGGCTGCTCGTAACTCATGATTCTCCTCTCGCACGGCGGCAAAATTCCCGCATGCGCCGCTCGTCCTTAATTCCAGGGGCGCTCTCGACGCCGCCGCTCACATCCACAGCGTAGGGTCGCACCCGCGCGACCGCCTCCGCGACATTTTCGGGGCTCAGCCCGCCCGCCAGTATCACGGGCTTCACAAGCCCCCTGGGCACGAGGTCCCAGTCGAAGACCCGCCCGGTGCCGCCGGGACACCCCTTCTGGTAGGTATCCACCAGGAGCCCCTGGGCGGCCGCGTAGCGGACTTCCGCTGCGCGCGCATCCACGCCCTCGCTCATGGCGATCGCCTTCAGGTAGGGTCGCCCATAGCGCCCGCAGTCCTCGGGCGTCTCGCGACCATGAAACTGTAGGACATCCAGCGCCACGTTCGCCAACACGCGCTCGATCTCGTCGGGCGCGGCGTCGACGAAGAGCCCGACCCGCGTCACGAACGGCGGCAGGGCGGCCACGATGGCCTGCGCCGCCTCGATGCCGACCGCCCGCGGACTCGGCCCATAGAACACGAGCCCGACCGCATCGGCCCCGGCCCTGGCGGCCGCGGCTGCGTCCGCAGGCCTCGTGATCCCGCAAATCTTTACACGCATCGGCATAGGGCGGTGGAGTGTACCAGAGGCACGGCCTCCGACTTAAGCCTTGGCGGACCGGTGGGCCTCGTAATGGGTCCGAAAGAGCATCTCCAGGTCGTCGATCACCTCTTCGGTCGGCCGACCCCCGATGACGTTCTGCGCCATCAGGGTCGAGGTCTCGTTCAACATCTTGCTGCGGTCGAGCATGGGATAGCTCGCGGCGAGCCGCTTGATGGCACGCACCACGCTCTCCCCCTCGGAACGCGCGATGAGCACGGGCTCGGTCGGGACGGGAGGCTCGGCGCCGCCCTGCCGCACGTGCAGAAACTCAGCGAAGGCCAGTACCTGCTCCCGGCCGTCCTCCGAAAGTTCGCGCAGCACCGCCAACAGTCGCTTCTCGCGTCGATCCATACCTACTCGCTTATATTCAACCGGAAGACCGGCATCTTGCGCCGCTCCACCATCAGATCAAGTTCCTTCACGAGGGCTACGATCACCTGATCGGTCGTGCGCTGCATGTCCCCCCAATGGTGCCGCGCCGCGGCCAGCAGGTCGCCCATGTCCGCGGGCGTCTTGCGCTTGGCCTCCATGATCATGTCTTCGATCATCCCGGGCTTCAATTCGGGACGAAACAGCAGCCCGTAGGCCAGGGGGTCGGGGCGTATGGCGATCCAGCGGCCCTCGTCGTCTACGACGATGGGCTCCACGCCCCCCGGCAGGGCCGCGCTGCCGTTGGCCATGACGAGCACAGGCCGGCCGTCGACGGCCTCCGCCAGGGCATCGCCCTCCCCGGCCGAGGTCTTGTGCGCGGTCGTCCAATAGGCGTTATGAAAGGGCTCGGGGCTCGGCAGGCCGCCCTCGTATTCGGCCAGGAGCAGGGCGCCATAGCCGAGCCCCACCATGGGCCGGCGCGCCTCGCGGAACAGACCTATGAGCCGCAGTTCGTCGTCATGCCAGGGATTGTTGTCATGGTCGCTCGGCGGGTGCTGCCCGCCGAGCACGAACAGCGCGTCGAACTGCCCGGCGCTGCCCGGCAGGTCCTGGCCGACGAAGGGCCGGAAATAGACGAAGCCGATATCGCGCTTCTCGAGCTGGTTCTCGATCAGCCCGAGAAATTCGGAATAGGTATGCTGAACGACCGCGAACTGCTTCATGACGCGCGGTTTTTGGCGGGCGACTCGGCCCGGGTTTGTTGCTCGCAATGGGCATGCGCGAACCGCATGAACTCCTCCACCGCCCGCAGGCGGAACTTCTGGCGCTGATACACGAAGGAGAACGGGCGGTCGATGAGCGGGTCCAGGGGCAACGCGACCAGCGTCCCCAGCCGCAGCTCCTTGGCGACCGTGGCCCGGGACACGATCGACACACCCAATCCGGCCTCCACGGAGCTCTTGACCGACTCCGGGCTGCCGAATTCCATGCTGAGATTCAGGTCGTGCCATTGCAGGCCGTTTTGCGCGAGATAGTCGCTGATCACCTCGCGGGTCCCCGAACCCTCCTCGCGGGCCAGGAACGGGAGTTCCAGCAGCTCGCGCGCCGGCACCTTGTCGACCCGCGCCATGGGGTGGTCGGGCCGGCAGATGAAGACCAGTTGATCCTGCCAGCAGACCTCGACCGCGAGCGTCTTGTTTGCGATCGGCGACTCGACGATGCCGATGTCGACCGTATTGCTCTCGACCATATGCACGATGCCAAGGGAATTCGATACGCTGAGCCGGATGCGCACATCCGGATGGCGCCCCTGGAATTCCCCCAGAAGCGCCGGCAACACATATTCGGCGATGGTCGTGCTGGCCCCTATGATCAACACGCCCGAGACGTCTCCCGTGATGTCCCGCACGCGGATATTCATTTCGTTATAGAGGCTTATGATGCGGTCGGCGTACTCGAAGACGCGCTCACCGGCGGCGGTGAGGTTGATGCGGTTGTGGGTTCGGTCGAAAAGACGCGTGTTGAAGAATTCCTCGAGCTGCCGCACCTGGAAGGTCACGGCGGGCTGGGTCATGTGTAGGGTCTCGGCGGCCTTGGTGAAACTCAACAGCTTCGCCACTGTGTGGAACACCTGTAGTCGCCGGTCAGCCATGCCTTCCCCTACCCCCCAGACGCGCGCCCTTAGGAGGAGTAGTATACAATGATTTTATGACTAACGCCTGGAAACAATGGGATTTCTCCGGCGCCGGGCTCCAGTCGCTCAACCTCGAGCTCACCAGGCGCCTGCGCAAACCCGCGGTCGCCTTCGGCCTCTGGGCCGGCTTCGCGCTCGGCCTCCACGCCTTCTATCTCCACGAGCGGCCGCGGGGCCTGGCCTATCTGGCCGCAAGCCTCGCTTTCGGGGTCCTGGCGCTCCTGGCGCCGTGGCAGGCCTCGGCCGGGTTCGGGGCCCTGTATCTGGCCGTGGCGGTGGCCGACCTCGCGACCCTCGAGCGGCGCCTGACCGCCTACAACAAGGCCATGCGCCTCGACCTGTCCCTGCGCAAAGGGACGACGCCCCCACCGGGCTTCCGGGGCCGCTACACGGACCAGGATGTCGACATCCGTGACTACGTGGCCGTCAAGGAGCGGGAGCGGGCGGGGCACATGACCGAACCCGGACCCGCCGCCCCGGGGCACGGCACTCAGTCCAAATCCTTTCAGGAACAGGAGGCGGCGCTGCAGGCCTACGCCAAGCGCCGCAAGTCGCTCAAAAACCCTCGATCTTGAGGCGCAGATCGTTGGCGCTGGAGGCGTACTGAACGGCCGTGGCCGGCGTGATCCGTTTGGCCTTGACGAGCGCAAGCAGGCAGGCGTCGAAGGCGAGCATGCCATCGTGGATGCTCCCGCGCTTCAGAAGTTCCGGCAGGTCCTTGATGCGCGCCGGGTCGGCGATGAGTTCGCGCGCAAGCGCCGAGACCGTCAACACCTCGCACGCCACCGCACGCCCGCGCCCGTCCGGCTTCGGTAGCAGGCGCTGACTTACGACCGCCTTCAGATTCTGCGCGACCTTGACGCGCACCCCGGCCTGCGCCTCGGCAGGAAATGCGGTGATGAGGCGATTCACGGCCTCGGGCGCCGCCGGGGCATGGGCGGTGGCCAGCACGAGATGCCCGGTCTCGGCCGCCTGGAGGGCCGTCTCTATCGTCTCGATGTCGCGCATCTCGCCTAGCAGGATGACATCCGGATCCTCGCGCAGGGCCGCGCGCATGGCCTCGTGGAAGGTGGCCGCGTCCACCCCGATCTCGCGCTGAGTAATGAGCGACTTCTGTTCGGCGAACAAGAACTCGATGGGGTCCTCGATCGTCAGGACGTGCATGGTCTGGGTCAGATTGATCTCGTTCACGAGGGCCGCGAGCGTCGTCGTCTTGCCCGACCCGCTCGCGCCGGTCACGAGCACGAGCCCGCGCTCGACCTGCGTCAGCTTGGCGACCATCTCGGGCAGCCCCAGGCTCGCAAGCGGCGGCACCACGCTATGGATGACGCGCAAGACCAAGGCCACGGTGCCGCGCTGCATGAATATGTTGGCGCGTACTCGCCCTATGCCCTTGAATCCACGCGAGAGATCGACTTGCCTGTCCCGCGCGAAGAGGGCGCGCTGTCGGGCGTCCATCATAGCCTCGCCGACCTCGGCGACACGCTCCACGCTGAGCCGCGGCCGGTCGTCCAAAGCCCGCAAAACCCCGTCCACCCGCAGGATCGGGTGATTGCGGGCGCGCAGGTGCACGTCCGAGGCCCCGTAACGGGCCGCCTCGGCCAGGATCTGACTCAACCACTCGAGCGGATCGCTCGGTACGGCCGCACTGGGATTTTCCATGTCCCCATTGTAGCAGCGGCCCGAGGAATGCAAACACGAAAGGCCGACGGGGTTCGCGCACACCCAAGGCCGATCGTTATCTTAATCTTACAGCTGGGTCGGTAGCGGACCCGGGGGTGCGCGAAGCGAAGCGGCCTAAAGGGAGCGCCCCGCGCCCGCCTCTTGACAGAAAACCTGGCCAGACTAAGCTAAGGCGTCGTCGCGCTTGATCCCAGAAGAAGGAGGTGCGTAGTGCGTGAAGTCAATATGCTGGAAGCGAAGTCTTCCTTGTCACGGCTCGTGGAGGCCCTGGAGCAAGGCCGAGAGCGGGAAATCATCATCGCGCGTAATGGCCGGCCAGCGGCGAAACTCGTGCCGTTCGAGACTCAGCCTCCGGAAAAGCGGCTCGGTGTCGCCAAGGGCCTCTTCGAGGTGCCCGACGATATCGATGCCCGGAACGCTGAGATCGCGCGAATGTTTAATGACCCTGAGGGCAAGGGGTGAATCTCCTACTCGACACGCATATAGCGCTTTGGGCCATTGCCGACAGCCCGCGATTGTCGCCAGATGCGCGAAAACTCATCACCTCCTCGAAGACCACGATATGGGTCAGCGCGGCCAGCATATGGGAGATTGCGATCAAACATTCCTTGGGGCGCGCCAACATGCCGCTCTCCGGTCATGAGGCCCTCGGCTATTTCAACGAGGCGGGCTACCGGCTCCTGCCGGTCGACGCGCAGCACGCCGCCGCGGTCGGCGACCTGCCAAGCCACCATCAAGACCCATTCGACCGCATCCTCGTCGCACAGGCCTTGCTCGAACCCATGCGACTCATCACCCATGACCCGCTTGTCGCACGCTATAGCGACACAATCATCAGCGCCTGACCTGGCGATTTACGGCCGATGCCTGGGCGTAAGCCGCCGCACCAATCCATCAGTTCTCGGCGCGGCGATAGAGCGCCATATAGGCGGAGCGACTCAACACCGGCGTGCGCGCGACCGCGAGCGCGTCGTCCAGGTGGGCGGGTGTGCTGAGACCCACGAGCGTCGTGCCAAGACCCGGCGTCGAGCGGTTGAACTGCAGGGCGCGCTGGGCGTCGTTGGCAAGCCTTGGCATCGCCTGCACGAGAATGTCGACCGGCTGTTTGGCGAGATGCCCTTTGAAAAGACCGTGACTTGCCACGGTATACAGCTCGAGCGCAAGCGCCGCCTGCAGGGTCGAGGCCTCGGCCCCCTCCCCCGTGATCTGATTGAAACGCGAGAACCCCTCCAGCATCACGGCGTTGAACGGCAGTTCGATCAAGGCGAAGTGATGGTCGCCCCCCGCGCCTCCCACGGCCTTGGCGGCCTTTTCGGCAAGCGCCACGAGCGAGGCGAGCGACAGAAACAAGGGATCATCGGTCGCGACCCGGAAGGCCTGAAAGCTCGAAACCCCATAGTAGGCGATCGCGCCCGCGCGCACGGCCTCCTCGAGCGCCACGAACACCGTGGCGAGCTTGTCGATCAGGGCCGCCTTGCCCGCCACCGGGATTTGCACCTCGGGCTGATCGATGAGGAAGGCGTCCAGCGTCTCGACCCCCAGCGCCACGCGACTCTGGTCGATCTGGGCGCGGATATGCTCCGGACTCAAGACCTGCGTCCCCGCGCAATCCTCGGGGCGACCGAGGCCCTTGGCGATGATCTGGGCCTCGATATAGGCGGCAGGATCGGTGACGGGCGTTCCCGGAAAGGTGACGAAGCCGCCCTTGGACATGAGCCATAGGGCCTTGCGATCCACGCCATCGTCCAGGGCCCGGCGCAGGCCGGCGCCCAGGGCCCGCAACGAGCGCCCATAACGGTAATGGGCCGCGGTATCGACCACGTTCAAGCCGCTGGTAAGCCCCTTATGCACGATGTCGGCGATCGCCCGGTCCGTGGCGTCATCGGCCAGTCCCGGGAAGGTCCCGAGGCCTATGGCGCTCAGCTTGAGCTGGCCCCGGAAATCGCTGTAGTGGCCGGGATCGAAGGCGCCACCGCGGCTGCGGCTGTAGGCAAGCGTCGCCTCGTGGGTCGCCGTGCCCGGGACGAGCCCCCCGGGACGCGCGCCTAAGAGACCCATAGGTGCCTCTTCAGGGCCGCATGGCCCGAAAGCATGGCCAAAAGCTCGCGAACCAGGGGGCGCACCGGCCGCTCCTCGCCGTATTCCAGGCGATCGCGGAACAGCGCCTCATAGTAAGGCTCGTCTTCGTCCTCGTCCCAACCGACAGCGCGCAGGGCGCGGCTCGCGGCCTCCGGCAGCGCCACGGGAAGCATGCGCCCGGAAAGCAGCCCCCACACGCCGGCCCACGCGCGCGCCAAGAGCAGCGGATGGTATCCGCCGCCGCCCGTGGCAAGCACCGGGACCCCGGCGGCCACGACCTGTTCGACGACCGAGAGGAAGCCCGCGGTCGAGAGCCGAAACCGGCCCAGGGGATCGCCGAACAAGGCATCGGTCCCGGTCTGCAAAACGATCACGTCCGGCCGGAAGCGCTCGACGAGCGGTTGCCATACATGATCGAAGACCTCTCGATATTCCCGGTCGCAGGTGTCGCGCGGCAATGGCACGTTCAGGACGGAACCCAGAGCCTTGGGGCCTCCCTGATCTTGCAGGCGTCCGCCCTTGAAGGGGTAGGCGAAGGCGGTGTCCATATGGAGCGACACCGTAAGGACCCCCGCGTCGTCCCAAAACGCCTGCTCGACCCCATCGCCGTGATGCGCATCGATGTCGAGATACAAGACCCGCAGGCCCTCATCGCGCAGCCGGATGATGGCGAGGGCGACGTCATTGAAGTAACAGAACCCCCGCGCCGCGTCCGGAATGGCATGATGCATCCCGCCCGCGGGGCTAAAGGCATGAGACCCGGAGAGGACCGCCTCCGCCGCCTGCAAGCTCCCGCCCGTGGCGAGGGCCGGCGTGTAGAAAATCCCGGGGAAATACGGGTTTTCGATGGTGCCGATCTCGTGACGCGACCGATCCGCCGCACGCACCCGCCCAAAGGCCTCGGTACGCTTCAGCGCATTCACGTAGTCCCGGGTATGAAAACGGGTAAGCTCGGCGACACTCGCCGGACGCGACCGTATGAACTCCTCGGGCGTAAGCGCGCCGTAGGCCTCGATCACGTCGAAGGCGAGCGAGACGCGCGGGATGGCGAGCGGATGATTGCTTCCGTAGCTTGGCCGCCGGTAGTGAGGGCCTGCGATGAAAACGGCCCGGCGCGTCGCCCCCGGCCCCGCGAGCCCCGCAGCCGCCTCCCTCATTTCTCCTGCAGTCCGTATTCTTTGATCGCGCGCGTGCGCATATAGAGATAGACGTGGCGCAGCGTCCGCACCGCCATCGCCACGGGGTTGACCGGCAAGGCGTCCTCGCGGCCGGCGGCGAGGCAATTACGGTAATACACGAGCTCCCGCAGGTTATCGCGCACCGCGTTCAGGGACGGATCCCCCTTCACGAAGACCTTGAAGACCTCGAGGGGGTCTGAGTCCTCCTCGAGCCCCGGGATCGCCCGATCCCCGGCTTTCGCAAACATCAACATCAGGCGGTTGGCCAACCGCAAGGCCCCCTCCACAGTCGACGCAAGCGCAAGCTTCCCGTCCCGCAGCCCGTCCTCCAGGACGCGGATCTCGCGATCCACGTCGCGCATCGCCGTCTCAAGCCCTGACGCTCCCATGATGCGCTAGACCTCCCGCCCCATATTCCGTAGAATTCGCTAATATTATCACACTGCCCAATCGCGGGCGGCGTCCGGGAGGCCCATGAAAAAGCTCGTGAAACTCGTGCGTCTGAACAACCTCATCTACAACACCAACCGCGACCCCCAGGTCTACCGTCGCGTCCCCAAGAAGCCCTTCCGGATCCAGGCCCTGCTCGAGGGTGAAGGACGCGCCCGCGCGCAGGTCGTGGTCGACGGAGAGGATCAGGCGCGCTGCGACCAGCAGATCGCCTTGCCCAACACCTTCACCTGCGAATTCGCCTTTGACACAGCCGGTAGCCGCGTCGCCACCCTGATCATCGAAAAAGGCGGCGAGACCTTCCGCCAGGATCTGCGACTCGACGTCATGGAGCACGCCTGGGTCGGCTGAACTACCAGGCGTATTGCGCGAGAAACTGCGGCAGGACGATTGCGATCTGCTCGCGCGTGTAGAAGCGGTCGGCGCGCGACATGCGCATCTCGTCCTGGATATCGGCGTCTCCGCCGAAACATAAGACCGCGATCTGCAAGAGATATTCCATGCGCAGGGTTCTGATCACGTCGATGGGATCGAAGGCCTCGACCTCATCGAGGTCGAGGAGCAGGAAGCGATAGAGCAGGATCTCGTCCCAGTCCCCCGCCTCGTCCAGGGACGTGATCGCCACCATCTCCCAGTCCGGCGGCACCAGCGCGCGCAGCGTCTCGCGCAGGGCCACATCGGCCGTCATCACCAGGAACCGACGCTTGAGGCGCGCGGCGATCGTGGGGCCCGCCATCCGCTAACCGCCCACCTCTTCCTCGTCCGTGCCGGGCCGATAGAACTTCCCAAAATAGAAGTCGCGCCGGTCCAGATCCTCATAGAGCGCCGCCCGCTCGCGCACCCCCTGCTCCACGATCTCGGCCATGTAGGCCGCCTGCTCGCCATCCAGGATGAAGATGCGGCCGACCAGATCGTCGTCGAGATTCAGGATCCGTGCGGAGAGGCCATCCGGATAATCGATATACATCAGGAAGGACCGCGCCTCCGGGTCTTCGGGATCCAGAGGCATCATGGTGACCTTGCCAAGCCAGGCGAGGCGCGCGGCCTGATTGAACTGGCGGATCTCGAGCTTCCGGCCCTTGCGGTACTTGTTGAGCTCGTTTTTTAGCTGCCCTACATCGGTGACCTTGATGGACTTCATTCCTGCCCCCGCCAAAGCTCCCATTTTAAGCCTGGCCCCCCGGCAGGGAAAGCGGCAGGCAGGCCGCCTGCCGCTTTTT
>JAKAXT010000135.1 GCA_021816425.1 Pseudomonadota bacterium
CGCCGAGGGAGGGGAATTGTGGTGGGCCGTCCAGGGCTCGAACCTGGGACCACCTGATTAAGAGTCAGCTGCTCTACCAACTGAGCTAACGGCCCGTATGCCCCGCGAAGTATAAAGCCTTTTCAGAAGACGGCAAGCCCGGGCAAAGAAAACGGTGGCCTCGGGTGCGGCCGGATCCCGACCGTATCCCTTTTGCAAACGGGGCCATGCAGGTGGGGCGGGCTGTATGGCCTCCGGCATGATCGGCTGGACCGCGGAAGGGCCGACCGGATGGGCTCGATGACGGCGCCCACGAGGCGCGTCTTGCGCCACGAGGCGGATCCGGCGCCGGAGGACCCAGGGGTTGCGTCTGCCGATGCTATTGTGTCGAGGCCGTCCTGTTGCGATGCCGGCCGCGACAGCGAGGCGCCGGTCGCGGCAGGCGGCCCGGCAGGCGGCTCGGACCGGGTCGATTTATCGCGGGCCCGTGGACCCTCCCTTCGTGTCTCGCGACTCCAAGCCCGAGGCGTTGTTGCCGCGCCGCCGCAGGGCGCCTAGAATAGCGCGTTTGTCGATGCGGTCGAGCGGGGAAACCGATACGTGGGATGGAACGACCCGGGGAGGGGCCAGGATCCGTGGGGGCGTAAGAGCGCTGCCGGGCCTTTTGACCTCGATGCCATCATCCAGCGCCTATGGCGCAAGCTGCGCCGACACAAGGGCGCGCCGCCGCGTTGGGTGCTCGGGATCACGGGCTTCGCCGCCATAGCGGGGTGGCTCGTCACGGGCTTCTACAGTGTCCCGCAGGGGGACCGGGCGGTCTTGCTGGAGATGGGGCGCGCCACTCGCGTGGTTCGTCCGGGCGCTCATTGGCACTGGCCCGCGCCCTTTGCGAGCGATCGGGTGGTCAGTATCCGCCAAGTCCATGTGGTCGCGGTGGGCTACCGGCCGATGTCGAAGCTCTATGAAGGAGAACCCGCGCCCGCCGAGGCGGCGATGCTGACCGGGGACCAGGGCCTGGTCCATCTGCAATTCGCGGTCCAGTACCGCATCGTCGATCCGCGCCGCTACCTCTTCAATGTCGACCATCCCCGCAAGACCATCGCCCGTGCCGCGGAGGCCGTGATGCGCCAAGTGGTGGCCGGCAGTCCCTCGAGCGAGATCCGCGGGAGCGAGCAACGCCCGCTCGAAACGTCCGCGAAGGCGCGTTTGCAGCGCCTGTTGGACCGCTACCATGCGGGAATCCATGTTGTCGGCGTAAAGATTCAGAAGGCGGCGCCCCCGAAGACCGTGCTTGCGGCCATCGAGAAGGTCGTGCGGGCCCGCGAGGATGCAAAGCGGTACATGAGCGAAGCGCAGGCCTACAGCGACTCCATACTGCCCAAGGCGAGCGCCGATGGCGCAGCCCAGGTCGACCGCGCCTACGCCTACCGGGCGCGCGTGATCGCCAAAGCCAAGGCGCGTGCCGCTCGATTTTTGGCGCTGGCGCAGATCTATGCGCGCGCCCCGTTCGTGACGCGCGAACGGCTTTTGATCGATGCCATGGCGCGAGTCTACCGCAAGGCCCACAAGGTCGTGTTGTCGGGCACGAGCCATGCCGTGGTCAATGTACCTATGGCGCCGCCCGCGCCTTATGTCGTCGCCCCCAAGCAGCCGACGACGAAGCCCGGAGGGAAGCGGTGAAGGTGCGCGCATTGTGGCCCTTTGCTCTGGGGCTCGCCTTCCTGGTGGCGCTCGTCGACGCGACGCTCTATGAGGTCGATGCGGGACAACGCGCGGTGGTGACCTCCTTTGGCCGCATCGTGAAAAGCCGGGTGGGGCCCGGGCTGCACGCGAAGATCCCGTTCATTCAGGACGCCCATATCTTCGACGCGCGGCTCGTCAGTCTGCGCGTGGAGCCCCAGGCCTTACTCACCAAAGGGCGCAAGCGCGTGCTCGTCGATGCCTTCGTCGAATACCGGATCACGAGCTTTCGACGGTACCTCGCCACCACGGGAGGTTCCCGCCATAAGGCCGATGAGCGCATTCACGAGGCGGCGGTGACGGGATTTAGAAGCTTTTTCGGCGATCACACGTTGGCCCAGGTGCTTGCGGGCGAGGATGTGAAATCCTTACGGGCGAGCCTGAACGCGCAAGTGGCACGTTACGGCGTTTCGGTCGCTGACGTGCGGATTCAGCGCCTGGGGCTCGGCGACCGGGTCGTCGATGCGGTCGACAAGCGGATGGCGGCGGGCGAGCTCGCGCGTGCCGCGCAGCTGGAGGCGCGCGGCATGGCGCAGGCCACCAGGCTGCGGGCGAAGGCCGACCGCAAGCGCGCCAAGGTCCTGGCGGCGGCCTACGAAAAGGCGGGCATCATCCGCGGGCGGGCGCAGGCGCGCGCAGGCGCCCTGTATGCCGCGGCCTATGGGCGCGATCCGCGCTTCTTCGTGTTTTACAAGAGTCTGCGCGCCTATGAGCGAAGCTTCGCCGATCCCCAGACGACGCTTGTCATCGGGCCGAACAGCGGCTTCCTGCGTTTTCTGAAAAATCAAGGACCATATCGCAAATGAGACCCTTTGGAATCCCTGCGGGGGCGCGGACGTGAAGCGCGATCACTGGCTTCTGCCGGTCGGGTTCGAAGAGATCCTGCCGCCGGCCGCGCGCCATGCCGAGCAGATACGCCGCCGCCTTCTGGATCTTCTCGACGTCTGGGGTTATGACCTCGTCATGCCGCCGCTCGTGGAATATCTGGAGTCCCTTCTGACGGGGGTAGGGCACGAGCTCGATTTGAAGACGTTCAAGCTGACCGATCAATTGACGGGCCGGCTCATGGGGCTGCGCGCCGACATCACGCCGCAGGCCGCGCGCATAGACGCCCACTACCTGCGCCGTGATACCCCGGTCCGGCTCTGCTACGTGGGCCCGGTCGTGCGCACCCGGCCTGATGAGTTCGGAGGGGCCCGCGAGCCCTGGCAGATCGGGGCGGAACTCTTCGGGCAATCGGGGCCGCGGGCTGATACGGAAGTCCTTCGGCTCATGCTGGCGCTTCTCGAAGCGGCAGGCTTCTCCGGCCTTCATGTGGATATTGGTCACGTAGGCGTGTATCGTGCCCTGGCGCGCGAGGCGTGTTTGGACGGGGTCGTCGAGCAGGAATTGCACGATGCGCTGCGTCGCCGCTCGCGGGCGGAGGTGGACACCATTCTCGCCGACCTGAAGTTGCCGACGCGCCTCAAGGCCCATGTGCAGGCCTTGATCGACCTGCACGGCGGGGCCGTGGAGTTCGAGGCGGCCGAGGCCGTCTTGGCGGACGCGAACCCCGAAGTGGCCGCGGCGCTCGCGGATCTGAAGGCCGTCTGGCAGGCGGTCGACCGGGCGCACAACGGCATCGAATGGCATTTCGATCTCGCCGAGCTTAGCGGCTATGGCTATCATACGGGCGTCGTATTCTCGGCCTTCGTGGCAGGTTATGGGCAGGCGATCGCCCAGGGCGGACGCTATGACGAGATCGGGCGGGCCTTCGGCCGCTCGCGCCCGGCCGTCGGATTCAGCGCGGACCTTCGGCTCCTTCTGAAGCTAAGGGATGAGAGGGCGCGCCCCCCGGGCGGCATCCTCGCGCCGTGCTGCGACGATGAGGGATTGCGCGCTGCCGTGCGCGCCCTGCGGGCGGATGGCGAGAGGGTGATCGAGGTTTTGAGCGATGGAGCGGAAGACGGCCGGGACATGGGCTGCGATCGCGAGCTCGTACAACAAGATGGCCGGTGGACGGTCGTAGCGAGGCGTTGAGAGGATTATGGCGAAGAATATCGTAGTCATCGGGACCCAGTGGGGAGATGAGGGGAAAGGCAAGATCGTCGATCTCCTCACCGACCGCGCCTCCGCGGTGGTGCGCTTCCAGGGGGGCCACAACGCCGGTCACACCCTGGTGATCTCGGGGCACAAGACGGTCCTGCATCTGATCCCGTCGGGCATCTTGAGGCGCGATGTCACGTGCTATATCGGCAACGGCGTGGTCCTCGCCATAGGCCCCTTGTTCGAGGAGATCGAGGCCCTGGAGAAGGCCGGCGTGCCGGTCGTCGACCGGCTGAAGATCAGCGACGCCTGTCCGCTCATTCTGCCGCACCACATCGCGCTCGATGTCGCCCGTGAGCGCGCCCGCGGGGCGGCCGCGATCGGAACCACGGGGCGCGGCATCGGGCCCGCCTATGAGGACAAGGTCTCGCGGCGGGGCTTGAGGCTCGGGGATATCTTCGACGAGACCTCGTTCAGGGCGAAACTGAAAGACGTCATGGACTACCATAATTTCACGCTCGAGCACTTCTTCCGGGCGCCCACGGTAAGCTACGAGGACACGCTCGCCGAGGTCATGGCCTACCGCGACAGACTCGCGAAGGTCTGCTGTGACGTTCCGGAGGCGCTCGATCGTCATCGGGAGCGCGGCGAATCGCTGCTCTTCGAGGGGGCGCAGGGCACTTTCCTCGACATCGACCACGGGACCTACCCGTTCGTGACGTCTTCGAACACGAGCGCCGGGGCCGTTGCCACAGA